>CAJMHR010000047.1 GCA_905213265.1 uncultured Collinsella sp. | reverse complement strand
GATTCTAGGCGATGGCCCTCCCTTGCTTCTTACACCACGACTGTGCGCGCTACCGCATGCTCGATCGAGACCTCCCCTGCCGGGAACGCTTTCCGTACAAGCGCCGCCAGGCCATCGCGCGCCTCGCGAGCGCGCACGCGCACGCGGTTCACATGTCGCTCGTAATCACCCGATTCCAGCAAACGAGCCAAAGCGACCTGGTCAACAGAGCTCACCGATGAGGCGTAAAAACCAAGGTTGCACCTAAACCGCTCCATCAGCTCATCGGGCAGGACCATATACGCCAAACGCAGGGCCGACGACAAACTTTTTGAAAACGTGTTGGTGTAGATAACCGACTGGGCGGCATCGATTGATGCGAGCGCGGGAATCGGCTTGCCGGCAAGGCGAAACTCACAATCAAAGTCATCCTCGATGAGATACCGGCCTGGTCGCTCGGCGGCCCAGCTGAGCAGCGCGTAGCGACGCGCAATGCTCGTCACAAGGCCGGTCGGATACTGATGGGATGGCATCAGGTGAAGGACATCGGCCCCAGTTTTCTGCAGAGCGCTCAAGTCCACGCCCTCATCATCCAATGGGATATGTCGAACTTTGCAGCCCATAGCCTGATAGATGCGCGTCAGACGCAAATAGCCCGGGTCCTCAACGGCATACACCTTGTCGGCTCCAAGCAACTGAACCAACATGGTATCGAGCAGCTGGGCGCCCGCACCGATAACAATGTTATTAGGATCGACATTCATGCCCCTCGTCCCACGCAGATGGTGAGCGATTGCGCGTCTTAGCCGAGCGGTGCCCTGTGCCGGTGCGGGCGAAAAGATTTCGCGTTCGTCTTCGGACGTCAGCGTCGCCCGTAGCGCGCTTTGCCAAAGCCGCGCCGCCTCCAAAGCGGAAGGAGAAAGTGCATCGAATCGCTCGACCTGTCCGTTGACATCATGCGCGCTGGGGCCCACAGAGACGGCATCTCGCTCGACACCTTCCGCAGCCAAAGGCAAAACCGGTGCATCCGGAAGCTCGCAAGCGTAGTAACCGCGACGCGGCATTGAGCAAATATAGCCCTCGGCAAGCAACTGGCTATACGCATTCTCGATTGTAATGACACTAATTCCCAGATGACTGGCAAAGGCGCGCTTGGACGGCAGATGCTCCCCCGCCGCAATGCGGCCAGCAACGATATCATCTCGAATTTGCTGGTAAACATACTCATAGAGCGATGCTTCGCCGCGTTTTTCCAAATTGTAGTCAAGCATGAGCCTATCACCTGACCTTATTAAGTCATTCAATCTGGTATTAGTCTGACCTTGTCATTATCTCGAAAACTGAGTATTTCGCCATAACCAGCTCCCAGATAGGATGTTCCGTCAAGCAATGCACATGCCAACCAAGGGAGCAACCATGGCAGAACAGACCAGCAAGGCCGATCGCGTCAAACTCAACCGCGAGCTCGCGCAGATGCTCAAGGGCGGCGTCATCATGGACGTCACCACGCCCGAGCAGGCGCGCATCGCCGAGGAGGCAGGCGCCTGCGCCGTCATGGCACTCGAGCGCATCCCGGCCGACATCCGTGCCGCAGGCGGCGTCTCGCGCATGAGTGACCCCAAGATGATCAAGGGCATCCAAGAGGCCGTCTCCATCCCCGTCATGGCCAAGTGCCGTATCGGTCACATCGTCGAGGCGCAGGTCCTTCAGGCCATCGAGATTGACTACATCGATGAGTCCGAGGTTCTCTCCCCCGCCGACGATGTCTACCATATCGACAAGACCCAGTTTGACGTGCCGTTTGTCTGCGGCGCCCGCGATCTGGGCGAGGCGCTGCGCCGTGTTGCCGAGGGCGCCACGATGATTCGCACCAAGGGCGAGCCGGGCACGGGCGACGTCGTTCAGGCCGTGCGTCACATGCGCAAGATCCAAAAGCAAATCCGCGACGTTGTTGCCCTGCGCGACGATGAGCTCTTTGAGGCAGCCAAGCAACTGCAGGTTCCGGTCGAGCTGGTGCGCGAGGTCCATTCCACGGGCAAGCTTCCCGTCGTGAACTTTGCCGCCGGCGGTGTAGCGACCCCCGCCGACGCCGCGCTGATGATGCAGCTGGGCGCCGAGGGCGTTTTTGTCGGCTCGGGCATCTTTAAGAGCGGCGACCCCGCCAAACGCGCCGCCGCCATCGTCAAGGCTGTGGCAAACTTCACCGATGCCAAGCTCATCGCCGAGCTTTCGGAGGACCTGGGCGAGGCCATGGTGGGCATCAACGCCGACGAGATCGAGATTATCATGGAGGAGCGCGGGCGCTAGTCCAGCAGAAAGGATCGCACATGAGCGATTATGCAGACCAAACGGTCGCCGTGCTGGCGGTCCAAGGCGCTTTTGCCGAGCACGAGGCAAGACTATCCGAGCTTGGCGCACACTGTATTGAGCTGAGGCAGGCGGCCGATTTGAAGCAAGACTTTGACCGTCTGGTACTTCCCGGCGGCGAGTCTACCGTTCAAGGGAAGCTGCTTGATGAGTTGGGCATGCTCGAGGAGCTTCGTGCCCACATTGTTGAAGGCATGCCCGTCCTTGGCACCTGCGCCGGCCTGATTCTACTGGCTCACGACCTTGCCGCCCATGACGATAAGGGCACGCCGCGTTTGGCAACCATGGATGTACTTGTCGAGCGCAATGCCTACGGCAGGCAGCTCGGCAGCTTTCGCACAAAGGGGCAGGTAGGCGGCATCGACGGTGAGGTGCCGCTGACGTTTATCCGCGCGCCCCGCATCGTCGAAGTGCACGGCGACGCAAAGGCCTTAGCGAAAGTCGACGGCCGTATCGTCGCCGCGCGCCAGGGCAACCAGCTCGGCGTAACCTTCCACCCCGAACTCGATGAAGACACCCGCCTCCACGAACTGTTCCTACAAATGTAGGCAGAAGAGTAGAAACGAGCGTGGATTTTCGGACACATAACGAATGAGAGTGGATGATCTCCCACTTTGAGCTTGAATGCAGGCTCAAAGTGGGAGATTATCCACTCTCATGCTATGTAGTCGTTGGGGACGTTCTTAAACGACTACATCGCGATAGACGACCACGTTTGCCCAGATAAAACCGACCAAAATAAACCTGTCCCTTTTTGGCAGGTTTGGACTATGGGAACGCCGATGTTTTGGCAACGCCAGCGAGCGCCGCCCAGGGCGAACAAGTTGGCATGAAAAAGGCAAGGCATAGACCTTCTGGTCATGCCTTGCCTTTTGAATGACAAATTGTCGCCCTGGGTGGCGCGCAGCGTCGAGCCGTTACGCGGTTTGGTAAAACCGCGTAACCCAACTAAAAACGGTTACCGCGGAAGCCGCCGCCATTGCGGCCGCCACGATCGCCACCGCGACCGCCGCGGTCGTTACCACGGTTGCCGCCAAAGCCGCCACGGTTGCCGCCGCGGTCGCCATAGCCACCACGGTTGCCGCCAAAGCCGCCGCGACCGCCACGGTCGCCGCCACGGTCACCAAAGCCGCCACGGCCACCGCGATCGCCACCGCGACCGCCACGGTCGCCACCACGGCCACCACGATCGCCAAAGCCGCCGCGACCGCCACGGTCGCCGCCACGGCCGCCACGGTCGTCACGGCCGCCGCGAGGACCGCGGTCCTCGTCCAGGCCCATGGCGACGAGCGGAGCGATAACCTTATCGAGGGCAGCCATCAGCTCGGTGGCCTCCTCGTAAGAAAGCTCGGGCAGGAGCTTCTCCTTCTTGTTGGCAAGCTCGACCAGGCCCTCAGCGGCATCCTCGGAAGCGAAGACGACGATCTTGCGCATATCGCCCTCGGCGTCGTCGATGCGGCCGACCAGATCGGCAGCCTCGGCCTCGGCCATCAGGCCATCGAGCTCACGAAGGCGCATGCCCAGCAGGTCGGACATTTCCTTCTGCTCCATCTTGGGCTTGAGGTCAAGGAGCTTGATAGCGCGCTCGATGTTCGCCATGCGCTCGGCCTTGGCCTCCTCCTCCTTGGAAATAGCAAAGCGACGGCTACGCAGCAGGCGGGCGGCCTTCTGCATCTTGTCCATCAGCTCTTCGTCATCGTAATCAACGGCGGCCTCGACAACCTCGGCCTCCTCCTCGGCGGAAACCTCGTCAGCAGCCTCAACCTCGGCAGCTTCGGTCTCCACGGTCTCGACTGCCTCGACCTCGGCAGCCATGGTCTCGTTCTCGGTCTCGTTCATGATCTCTTCGTTCTCGGACATGAGACTCCTTCTTGGCCCTCTCGGGCATCATCGCCCCATTCGCGGGGCCCGTCGCGCACTCTTTGCGCTTTAAACATTCATGCCTCTCGGCAAAACGTCCATTAGTTTATGGTGTCGCCATCCAATCTAGCTGCAGAATCTATGTGCACACATTAATGCGACATGTGTGACTCGCGACGAGCGTACACCAGCGACGCCACGAACCCGACCACGGCAATTACAGCCGCCACACGCACGGCAGCTGCAAATCCAATCGCCTGGGCAACGTCGGTCGCAGCGCCAGCCGCGCCGGCAGTCGCTGCAGAACTCGAGAGCAGGCCGATAAACAGCGACGGGCCAAACGATGCGGCAATCATATTCCACGTGTTAAGCAATGCCGTTCCGTGAGGATGTTCAGCGGCGGGTAGCGTCTCCAAGCCGACCGTCTGCGAGGGGCTCAGCACCAAACCGACTCCGGCATACACCACAACGGTCAGCGCCACGACGACGCCGATGTTCATGCTTGCCGCCGTCATCGATATGGCAGTCTGCCCCACGGCAATCAGGGCAAAGCCGACCGGCAGCAGTGGCCATGCACCACGGGCGTCCATCACGCGTCCGCCCACAATCGAGGTCACGGCGTTGCAGGCAATCGCCGGCAAAATGAGCAGGCCCGCAACATGTGCGGTCATGCCGTATGCGCCCTCAAAATAGAGCGGCAACAAAACGCTCATCGAGAACGTCGTCATCATCGACACCACCACAAGCAGGCACGCAGGCCAAAAACGAACGCTCGCCATGGGACGCACGTTAAGCACCGGATGCTCGAGCTTGAGCTGACGGGCCGCAAACAGGCCGAGCAGCACAACGGCGGCGAGAAGCGTCGCGATACCGGCAATCAGATTGGTCGAGAATTCGCCTACGGAATACACAAATGCCGTAATGCCGGCGGCGAGCAAAACAACCGACAGAATATCAAGCGTGGTGTTCGATCGCTCTCCGACATTCTGAACCAGCTTAACGCCCGCCGCAGCGACCGCAATGCCGCCCACCAGCGGCACTACGAACACCGCCCTCCAGCCAAACAACGTGCACATAAGACCGCTGATCACGGGTCCAAACGCCGGCCCCAGCGTAATGCAGGCACCGCCCAGGCTCAGATACAGGCCGAGCTTCTCGCGCGGAGCGCATGACAGCACCACGTTCATCATGAGCGGGAACAAGATGCCCGATCCCGCGGCCTGCAAAATACGGCTTGGCAGCAAAACGCTAAACGACGGAGCGAACAGGCACAGGACTTCGCCGGCGACCATGCATCCGCATGCGAAAAACAGCAGCTTGCGCGTCGAGAAACGGCCGGATAGGAAGGCCATGATGGCCGTAAAGATCGACGTCACAATCATGTAGCCCGAGACGAGCCACTGTGCCGTGGTGGCACTCACCGAAAAGGCTGCCATAATGTCGTGCAACGCCACGTTAATGATGTTCTCGTTAAACGCGGCAACAAAGGCTGCAATATACATAACGACGAGAATCGCCGCAGTGGCCGATGGCGTTGCTTGAACTTGTTGCTGAGATTTGCTCCCCATGCATTTCCTTCCTCTTGGAACGACAGTTGCATCGCCCCAGAGGAACAGTCCAGGGCGAAAAATGAGCCCTAGACTTACGCCAGACGCCGTACACGACGAGTCTGACAACATGGTCCAACGTCGAGAGATTGTAACGCGGACGCACAGCTTTCCTTCCGCGCTATTATTAAAAGTCCACGAAAGCATGAGACATGAGGAGCCCGCCATGATTAAGCCCATCATGAAATCCGAGTTCTTTTTGCGCCTGCCTTCCGAAGACGCGGGACCCGACGATGCCGCGACCGGGCAGGACCTCCTGGATACACTCCACGAGCATGAGCGCAAGTGCGTGGGCCTCGCCGCCAACATGATCGGCGTGCGCAAACGCATCATCTGCGTAAAGGACGGCAACAGGACACTCCTGATGTACAACCCTCAAATTCTTGAGCAGGTCAATGCCTATCAGACGAGCGAAGGATGTCTCTCGCTGATCGGCGAGCGTCCCTGTACCCGCTATCGCCGCATTAAGGTTGAGTATTTGGACGAGAACTTCGTCCACCGCATCAAAAACTTCTCGGGCTACACCGCCGAGATCATCCAGCACGAAATCGACCACTGCAATGGCGTCGTGGTTTAGGCCACCTGCCAAAATGAGGGTACCGGAGGCCTCCCTATGGATATCAGCCGCTTTGGCGAATTCACCATCTTAGCGCAGTCACGCACGTTTCTTGATGCGGCGGAACTGCTTTTCATGTCGCAATCAACCCTCTCCAAGCACATCATGGCAATGGAGCACGAACTCGGCTGCAAGCTCATCGATCGAAGCCAGCGCCACGTAACACTCACCGCGCAAGGTGAAGCGCTCCTCCCCTATGCGCAAAAAATTGCGACGCTTCAGCACCGCTATCTTGCCGCCATTCAAATAGGCGCAGGTGAGCCGCTCGAGCACCTCACCGTCGGTTCTATCCCCATTATGGCCCCTTATGGGATCACGGACGCCGTCATCGATTTTCAGCAGGCGAACCCCTCATATTCTGTCGAGCTCATCGAGGGCGAGGGCGACACACTCAAGCGCATGCTCCTGCACGAGGACATTGACCTGGCCTTCATCCGTGACGGCGGCGCCATCGAGCCGGAGTTCAAAAAGATTCCCTTTACGACCGACCGGCTCGTGGCCGTCCTTCCGCTCGACCATCCGCTCGCCGAACGTGACGCCGTCGAGATAGACGACCTTATCGACGAGAATTTCCTCATGCTTCCCCAAGGCTCGTTCGTAAGCGAGCTCGCCCTTTCCCTTTGTCGCGAAGCTGGATTTGGCCCACGTGTTACGTTCACCGGCAAACGAGCCGAGAACATCATCTCTCTTGTCGCACGCGGCGCCGGTGTCTCATTCCTCATGCGCAAGCCGGCGGAATCGCTTGCCAGCGGAAAGGTAGCCCTGGTGCCGCTTGAGCCCGCGACGACCTCCGAGGTCAGGCTCTACCTCAAGCGGAACGCCGCGCACTCGCAGGCGGTCGTCTCGTTCATCGGCTTCCTCCCCTACCGTCAGCTCCTGCAGGGCGACCGTGCGTCTTCCACCGCGGCACGACCGTCATAATCCCCGCTGCTCCACAACCGTAGACTTGTGTCCGCAAACACGTTGACAACGGCACAAAACACAAATATGCCTCGGGCGGCACGTCGCCGTCCGAGGCATATTTAGTTAAAGTGCGCAGACAGACTAGTCCACCGAGATGTTGAGCGCCTTACCGCCCTCGTCCTTCCTGGTACCGATCACCATAGCGGCGACAAGAGCCAGAATGAAAGCGACCACACCGGAGATGACAAGGCCGATAAAGCCCGTGTCGATGCCGGCAGGGTTAATAAAGCTCGGGAAACCGAGCGGGCCGGAGGCACCGAAGGCATAGAGTTTGGCACCCAAGAGGCCGGCAATGGCGCCGCCTACACCAGCAGAAATAAAGGTTGCCCACATAAGACGCTTACGCGGCAGCAAGATGGCGTAAAGCGCAGGCTCGTTGACACCGAAAATCGAAGAGACAAGGGCCGGAATGTTGACGGCAGCATTTTCCTCGGAGTCCTTGGTTCGGATGACCATGCCAAGCACAGCACCGGCGATGGCACAACCGCCTGCATACACGAGCGGGTTAATGAGGTCATAGCCGTAGGTTGCGACATCGAGAAACCACAGCGGGATGATACCCCAGTGCAGGCCGAACATGACGAGCAGGCTCCAGAACGTGCCGATGACGAAGCCGGCGATGGCGGGTTGGAAGTTGATGAGCATCAGAATGATCTGGGCAACGATGTTGGAGAGGACCGTCATGACCGGACCGACCACAAGCAGGCCAAGGATGCCGCAAATGAGGAGCGTCAGGATGTTGGAGAAGAACGAGCTCACAAGCGCGGGCAGCGCGTTAGAAAGGGCCTTGTGCACCTTGGAGGCAATCCAGACGATAAAGATCGCAGGCAGAATCGTCGATGAGTAATTCTGCATGATCAGCGGGATGCCAAAAATATCACCATAGACATTGGACTCGAAGACCGTGCCGGCGCCGAGCGTGTAGAGCGGATCTCCGCCCATAAGGGCAACGAGCGTCGGGTAGACGAGGATACCACCGAGCGCCATTCCCATAACGGGCTTAAGTCCGAACTTCTTGGCCGATGTCCAGCCAATGATTAGCGGAAAGTAATAGAAGACCGAATCTCCGATTGCCGAGAGCGTCACATACGTATTGCTGTCCTTGGCTAGCCAACCGGCAACCGTGCAGAGCGCGAGCATCGACTTGATAAAGCCACCGGCCATAAGCACGCCAAGAACCGGTTGCAGGATCTCGGAGATGATGGCAAGCAGACGCGAGAATGGATCGCCCTTTTTGACGTCGTCGCCCTCATCGATATCAAGCGCAGGCTTGGCGTCGAACCCGCCAATCTGAACAAGGTCGTTGTAGACGGCCTCGACAGTGGCACCAATCACGACCTGATACTGTCCGCCGGCCTGGATGACGTCATCGTCGCCTTAAGCTCATTGGTCTGGGCGAGCGATTCATCCTTGAGGTGGAAGCGGAGACGCGTAATGCAGTGGCTCACGTCTAACACATTGTCTCGACCACCGACCTTTGTGATGATTTCATCGCAAAGCTTCTGGCATTTCATGGAATTCTCCTTTTTCTGAGCGGGGCATAGCGTAGATTTCATGCCTCCGTAGTCGACGTGGGAGGACAAGGAACCCGCTTCCCCCTTTGAAATCCGCGGACGCACGTACGCCCGGGATGGGAAACGGCAGAGAAGATGGAAGATGCCGATCACATGGCAGTGAGCCTCATTGGCCCATGCCACGCAATCAGGTCTACAGACGCGAAGCTGCTGCGCCGAGAAGTCTCGTCGTCTGGCAGAACTTATCACACAGACGTTCCGGTTCACCCTGGGGAATCTGAGTACGCTCGGTCTCAAAGGAGAGGCCGTACTCGCGCGCCGGAAGGAAATACTCAAAATAGCCGTTGGTGTAACCGCAGACTATTCCCTCGACCGGGCATTCGCGCTTCATGCGAATGCCCAGGTCGCTGCCAAGCTCACTCGGGAACACAAAGAGATGCAGGCCGCCCAGACTGATGACGGCACACTTAAGCGTGAGCGAAAAGTCGTCATGGGCAACGGTGTGATAGAACGTCTGAGGCTCGATGCGGTCAAGAACGACCTCGCGATCGAGCTTGATCTGGGAAATCGCCTCGGCAAGACCGGTCGAAACACGCTCAACCTCGGGAATGCCGCGTCCCTGGCGAAAATTGCGGTCGCTACAGTCGCCAGCAGCACCGACGACCATGGCCGGATAGTAACCAAGACTCTGAGCGAGCTTTTTGCCGGTAAGACCGGCGAGTTCGCTCGTGAGCTCCGTGCAGTCGGGTCCGACACAGGCAGAATGCACCGCCCAGTTCACAAAGCCCGCAAACGATTTGCCTTCGTCATCGAAGAACGACACCACGATAACCTCATTGTCGGCAAGCTCTCCGGGAATGATGCGGTTGTCGTAGAAACCAGTGATGACTTTTTTGCCCATTCGGCAGGTCGCAGGTCGCGCGTTGGCGCGGCACTCTTCGAAGCATTGACAGATGGTATCGAGGAACCAGCGATAGTAGTCCTCGTTGAATTTTCCCGTCCACCAGCTGCGATGGTAGGCGACGATCGAAGTGTGGTCGTGCGTCGCGGAGAGCAGGACGCAATCACGGTCGATTCCGTAGCGCTCGGCGAGCATCGTCTTAACCTCCTCGGCCATGCTTTCCTCAAACTCGAGAACATCGGCGTTGAAGAGAAAAACTTCGCGGTCGTCCTGTTGGAAAAGAATCGCGTTGGCGAAGACGTCGTCATGGACGCCTGTCGCAGGCTCCAGACGGTTGGGGAGGTTACGGTATCCGATTAGATAGATGTCGCCTTGCGGGGTAATCTTGCGGCGTGCATGTCCGATATTCATGCAAGTTCTCCTTTTTGTCGCGCCGCGTTCAAAGCGGCAAGGATGGTTTGGAGGAGGCGCTCATGGGAGCCGGCGGCAAAGCCGGAGTTCATGGCCTCATAGGTGATTTTCTCGTACGCATCGGGGGCCGGCAGATACTTCTGCCCTCCGTTGACAAGCGTGGCAAAGAGCACGGGGCAGAATCGGGCGGCGCGCACGGCGGCGCCAAACGAGCTCGAAACCTCGGGCTGGATACCAACGAACTCGGCATTTCCCAGCCGAAGTAAATAGACCCTCGTACGCTGTTCGCCTGCCGCATGAAACTCATAAGTTCGATGCGGGGCCAATGAGCAGAAGTCGGCGCGCGTCTGGGCGGGCAAAAGGACGTCGACCGTGCGAGCATCGACGCCGATGGCATCGTCCTCACGCGCCGCACGGACGGCCTCAATCAACGCATCGCTCATAGCGCGACCCTGTCGATGCAGCATGCGATATCCACTCTCGTGAGCATCTAACGTTTGCTTCGCCCCGGTCGAATCGAACGCAACGGTCACGGCGCGCTCCGCCGGACTCTGATCCCCCGCGGCACCGGGCAGCAGCAACACGACTCCGCCCAATTCGCGCTCGAGAGCCGTGGCGGCAAAGCCAAAGAGGTCCCCGCTCACCAAGCGCTTCCCCTGAGAATCGTGCGATCCGTCGAGCACGGAAGACTGGACATCAGCCGTCGCAAGCATGGCAACGAGCCCGCCCTCGGCATCCCTCGCGACAAGTATGGGCATCGCGTGGTCGGCAAACCCCTTGGGGTCTACTCCCAGCCACCAGCCGGCCGGCGTCTCAATGTCGCGGTTAACGTTCACAGGACAGTAGCCCTCCGCCGAGGCGAGCGTGACAGAGCGAATGCCCGCAACCGCCTGCTCAACGGCCGCGCGTGTCGCGGCGATGAGCGCGGCACGATAGCGCTCATTTCGATCGCGGGCATCGGTGTCGGCCAGATGCCCAGGGGTGCGCGCGTGAGGCGCAGAAAACGTGTGGGTCGGGACCACCCAAGAAAAGGCGCCGTCGCAATTGGAGACATCCTTGACAACCTCACGCAGATCGACGAGTAGGGCCGGAGCGATCGAGGTAACCTCAAGTGAAAGGATGCAAGCGCGCCGCCCCACCCCTTCGACCACGAAGGCACGGGCAAAGATTTCATGACGGAGTGCGTCGAAACCGTCGAACGGCAATACGTCCTCTAAGTTAATGGCCACCCGGGCGGCTCCGGCCTTCATCTCTCCCTTATCCATGGCGAACGCCCTCCTTTATCTGTCGCTCACTCGATGCCGTACAAGCGCTGTGCCGTGCCGCCAAGCATAAGGTCCTTGTCCGTATCACTTAAATCTGTGGCGCGGACGCAGGCGACACCCTCTGTTAGCCACTCGCGTTTAACGGGATAACTCGTACCAAAGACAATATGGTCTGCACCAAGGACTTCAACCGCACAGGCAAGAAGCGTCTCGCCCCAGGGCTGAGCATGGGACATGTCGAAATAAACGTTGTTCTCAAGACGCTTGGAGACCGTCTCGGTATCGGTCTGGAAGCGACCCGAGGCATCTGGACGCTTGGGACCGTGCGGCAGCAGCATCTCCTTAAACGCAAAATAAGCGCCACCGAGCATGGAGTGGACCATCTTGATATTGGGGTAGCGCTCAAAGAAATCGCCAAAGATCTCTCGGCCGATCGCCGTAGTTTGGTCGACGCAGCGGCCATAAGAGCGGCGAAGGTTGTCGTACGCGAGAAGCGACTCGTTCTCGACCGGCACGGGAACATGGTGCACGTAAACGGTGACATGGCGTTCGTTCAGGTGCTCGAAAAAACTCGAGAAGACCTGGTCGTCGAGATAGCGCTTGCCGTAGTGAGCGCAGAGCTGCACACCCGCAAAACCATCGTCGAGCCTGCGGTCGAGCTCCTCCAAATTTGCTTTGGTGCCAAAGGGCGGCACAGCGACAAGCGGAATCAGACGGCCACTTGACGCCTTCGCGTCAGCAGCCATACCGTCGTTGAAACGCCGGCACATCTCGAGCGACATCCACTCGTGACAGCCGGGGAGCTTGAGGATCGCCTTGTCGACCCCCGCCTCATCCATATCGGCCAAGCGCTTCTCGAGGGTGTAGTCGCCCTCAATGTAGTTAAGACCCGGAGAACTGGCGGGCATCTCGATCACGATCTGTCGTTTGCCGGCGGAATTCATGGTCAGATAGCCTTCGGTGTCATAGGCGCGGGGTACCTCGGCCAAAAACTGTTCACAGAGCGTCTCGTCATGAAAGATGCGCTCGTCGAACCAGTAGGAATTTGCATCGATAATCATTGGTTGGAACCGCCTTTCATCTTGTTGAAAACATTCTAGAAAAGCAGGTACCCGGACATCAATTCCAGCTTAAGCCCACTGTATTCCATTTTGGAATAGAACTTACCGCTCACGCGCGAACCTCGCCCGCTCAACGAAACAAGCGCTAGCAGCACGGGCTTAGACAGAAAACGGTCGGCCCGCATCCGTTGCGGGCCGACCGTTTCATTACAGGCTACCTTTGCCGTTACGCCTGGCGGTAATGGTCAAAGAAGTCGGCGAGGTCTTCGAGGGACTCTTTAAGTACTTCCATGCGCGGCAGGT
>CAJMHR010000046.1 GCA_905213265.1 uncultured Collinsella sp. | reverse complement strand
CGCGTTCGCGCCGGCAAGATGGAATGTGTACACATTCCCACATCTTGCATGCCCATATCCGGGAACCCACACGTTTTCCCGGATATGGGCAGGTGAGCGGAGGCGCAGTGATGGCGACCCATGGGAGCCATCGAACGGAGCCGGAGCGAGAGCCGGCGGAGCGTGACACGGCGGGGCGATCGCGAGTTGAAGCCGAGTGATTGGCCCGCCGTTCACGGCCCGCCGGCGGCCGCTCCGGGGTTCCAAGGGGCCTCGGCCCTTTGGCGCGCAGGGGTCCGGGGATGGCGCGGTCCATCCCCGGGAAACGCCGCGAGGGGCACGCCGTCGCCGGCATGCCCGTGCGGGTGGCGGCCGTGGCTATTCCGCCCCGGTCGCGTAGACCGTTCGGCCCGTCTCGCAGTCGATGGTCTCGGCATCCCCGAAACCGACCCGGACGGCCGCCCATCCACCGATGCGCGCCAACTCGTCCGCCTCGGACCTCGCGGCGGCGATGAGGCGCCCGAGCTCGGCTGAGCCCGCCGGCGCGGTCCCCACCTCGAACGCCCC
Source organism: uncultured Collinsella sp. (assembly GCA_905213265.1). Classification (GTDB taxonomy): domain Bacteria; phylum Actinomycetota; class Coriobacteriia; order Coriobacteriales; family Coriobacteriaceae; genus Collinsella. The sequence continues at coordinate 12,790 of CAJMHR010000046.1, read as the reverse complement.
GTCGTCGCCTCCCGACTCGTACTCGACGACGACCGTCGAGCCGAGGGCCTCCTCGAGGGTCTCGCTCAGGCCGCCCATGCCGTCGAGGGCGTGCCCGGCGACCGTGGCCAGCGGGTAGCGGGCCATCCCGGACGCCGCCGAGCGGCCGGCCATGCGGAGCAAGCCGGCGGCCTCGAGCGCCTCGAGGAGCGCCGCGGGCGCGTCGGCGTCGATGGCGATGTTGCCCCGCCCGCGGCACCACTCGGCCGCCGCCGGCACGCTCGCCGTGAGCACGCCCCACTCGGCCATGTAGCCCTCGGAGCGCGGGTCCGTGGCGTCGAGGAGGAGGACGGCCAGGCCGCCGCCCACGTACTCCCCGGCCACGAGGGCGAGGCGGACCGCCTCGCCCATGGAGTCGAACTCGACCGTGACCATGCGGCTACCTCCTCCTGACGGCGCTGAGCGGCTTCGGAGAGAAGTGCTCGTCGCGCTCGACGGCGGCGAACCCCATCTGGCGGTTCAGCTCGGCCATCTCCTTGATGCTGAAGTAGCCGAGCTCGTCGTCGTAGCCCTCGACGAGGCCGAACGCCTCGTCCGTTCCGTCGAACTCGAGCAGCCACCAGTCCCATCCGTTCACGCACGAGAAGTAGTGGGCGTAGACCGTGGGGTCCTCCGCCCCGTCCTGCCCATAGAGCCTCGGCACCGTCTTGGCGATTTCCTCGGTCATCAGCTGCTGCATGTCTTCCTCCGTTCCGGGCACGTGGCCCTCAACATCTCGCCCCTGCGGGCAAAGCCGAATGGCGACGCCGCGCGTCGTCGTCGGCTTTGCTCCCTGCAAAGCCGCACCGGAGCGAAGACGGGTCAAGGGAGGTCCATGACGACCTCCACCAACCGGAGCGGAGCGGAGGTTTGTGCGGGGTCTCATGGGCCCCCTTGACGCGGCGTAGCGGAGGTGCCACCCGGCCGCGAAGCCGTGGCCATACGACGGCGTATGCCGCCTATCGGCAACAAAAAGGCCCGCCTTCGGCGGACCTAAAAGGAAATGACCGTCTTCAAGGTAAAACGAGGATCCCAACACGCGAACCGGGTGCAGGCCATCAAACCGGGTTCTTGATCTCCGCCGAATCGAAGGCCCAGACCCACCAGCGGCTCGATTCAAGGCGATCATGGCCGATCGCCCTCTCAAGGTACAGGATTGTCTCCCATCGACCGAACCTGACCGCATACTGCTGATTACTGCTTCCGTTCAACACGGGGCCAGGAAGAGAGACTTTCAGAATCTCGTCGATTGGAAACCGCCTGCCGTCGGGCCAATCGACCGCGAACGGACGAACCTCGCCCGAGCTCGTCACCATCACCATGACGTCGACGTACTGCTTGTGGGCGCGACGGCTGTGATCGGGCCCAACCGACCGGGCGGTGCACTCGCCGGTGAAGACGTCCCTCATATGGCCGTCGCCGCCATGCCTGAACCCTTGGCCACGAACCATCTGCCGCCCTCCCACCAGATGGTTTTGCGCTGTTTCGCGATGCAGACGCCGACCTCGACACAAAGGTTGCCGAAGATCGCGCGACCATATTCCCGCCTGTCATAAATAGACTCGACTGTCCACGACCGGCCGTCGGGCCAGTGGATCACCCGGGGATCCGCCGGCCCATGGTTGAAATTGACGGACCCCTTGGTATCAACGTCGATATAGATACGACGCTCCTCTACCGGTATCCCACACGTCCCGGCCAGCGAACGCTTCTTGAACAATACGACCCCCCATAGTGCGAACGTATGTTCTATACTATAGACCAATATCCCTACCGTTGAGGAGCATTTTCATGACCGAGCTCGAACAGAATCGGATCTTCGATATCAGCTACGAGATGAGGGGACTCGCGGCAACGCTCGTCGCCGCCTCACGCGGCGATATCCAAGACCCAGAGAGAGTCATCGAATTCGCCGCAGGCCAAGTTGACCGCCTTGCCGGAAATCTTGTCGATTGCATCACGGATAACGACGCCAAAGCGACCGCACAAGGATAGACCTGGCCCCGCTATTCAATAGAGAACGCCCCGGCAATTTACTGCCGGGGCGTTTTCTAGAGCTCGATCTCCGCGATTATTCTTTTCATCTCGAGGGCCCATCCGAGCTGTTCCTCGATGTACCCCGGCCATGCGTCCTGGTGACCCTTGATGGGGTGGCCCGCCTTGTAGAAGCGCAGCCCCGATGCCTTTTTCGCATCGAAGGTCACCGCCGTCAGCCCGAGGCGTTCCTCGAAGACCCCGCTGTTGGCGATGGCGCGGTGCCCGATCTCCTTGTCGTCGTCCACGTACAGCTCGATGCCCGTGCGGCCCTTTTGCGTATCGATGAGCAGGGCGAGATGGTATGCCGAGACCCCCAGGCGAAGCATCGACCAATGGTCCTTGCTGGGCTTCTGCGGGCTGAACTCCTTGAGGAACTCCGGATGGCCGCCCGCCACATCGCGGTAGGCCGTCCAGTACGCCAGCTTGACCTTTTCGGTCTCGCTGAGCCCCTCGGAGAGCTTCACGGTCTTGGTCCACTCGTTCGGCTGCTCGACCACGCCGAAGCGCGGGGCGGGCAGGGAGCCCCCGATCTTCCAGAGCTCGACCTCGACCAGGAAGAACCCGAAGTCGCTGTCGGTGTGCTGGTTGAGCCACTCGATGGCCTGGCGGTGCTCGTCGCGGGCGTGCGCCACGACCCAGATGACGACCTCGGCGCCCTTGCCGGCGGCATACGTGATCACCTTGCCGAGGTGGTCGTGGTTGGTGTCCTCGAGCTGGTTCTCGATGATCACCTTGCGGCCCGTACCGGACTCCTGCGCGTAGATGTCCACGTTGAAGGATCCGACCGAGGACTCCGTCTCTATGAGCTCGAGCTCGATTCCGACCGCCGTCCCGAGGGTTGCGAGATTCTGCTCCTCGGCCAGCCACTTGGTGAAGTCGTGGGCCTCATGCGGCCACACCTCGCGCAAGGGGACCTTCTGGATGGTATCCAGGTTATAGGTTTTCATTCTCAACCTCTCCGTACATCAAGTCGACAATGGTGCGAGAGGCACCAATTCGCCCGCTGCATTTATGCCCACACCGGCGCGCCCCGCCATCGACAATCAGTCAGTCATCGCTCTTCTTCAAGTTGCAGTCACGGCAGAGCATCTGGCAGTTCTCGGGGACGGTGCGGCCGCCCTTGCTCCACGGCGTGATGTGGTCGGCCTGCATCTCCTCGAACTCGAAGTGCTTTCCGCAGTACGGGCACACGCCCTTCTGGCGCTCGTATGCGGCGCGCGCGTCGCGCTTGTCGAAGGCGCGGATGCTGAGCTTGCGCTCGTTGCCGGTGAGCAGGTACTCGTAGACGCCCTTCTTGCTCGTCACGTCGTCGTCGGCCATGAGGCGCGATACCTCGGCCTCAAGTTTCTTGGGGTCGAGATCGGAGCGCCCGTGGTGGTCGTTGTAGAAGAGCCCCCACTCGATACCCTTCATCTCGCGCCGGTACTTCGGGAATATCGCCTGAACCCAGTCGATGACGCTGCGGAAGTAGCTCCAGAGGCCTTGGGCCGTTGGCTCGCTGGCGTGCTTGGCCATGTATTCCTCTATGGTCTCGCCGTCGATGGCGGCGGCCCACCTGATGGCCGTCTCAAGGAACTCCTGACGTATCGATGAGCCTGTGAGGTAGTCGCCCGCGAGCTGCTGGGCTGCGCATCCGGTCTTCGAGAAGTACCTTTTGGCGTCTGACACCCATGAACCGGCGTAGACGGCGTTCCGCAGCTCCTGCTCGGTCAGCCGCTCGCCCGCGATGTTCACGATGCGGAACCACTTCAGCTTCTCGGACGGCTCGCCCTCGCACTGGTAGACGTCAAGCCGGTAGGAGAGGATGCGCTCGCGCTCGTCGCTCGTGAGGTTGTCGAAGTAGCGGTCGTCAACGGAGAACTCGCCGTCGACGTAGCGGCAGATTGAGACGGTCCGCTGCTGGCCGTCCAGCACCTCGAATGTGTCCTCACCGTCCTCGTTCACGCCAGTCTTCGCCCAGTACATGACGTTGAGGGGGAAGCCGTTCATCACGGTACGGATGACCTCGTCTCGCTGGGCGGGCTTGTAGACGAACTCGCGCTGGTAGGGCGGGCGTATGTCGAGCCGACCGAAATATCCGGTCACGCCCTCCTCGGCGTCGTCCCAGTAGTCCTCAACGAGGTCGCTAATGGGAATCTCGCACTTCTCAATCTTCATTCCGCGTTGCTCCCCTCGAAATCAGACGGATGGTCCGCAATCCACTTGTCGGTGTACCTGATGAATATGCGCCCGTAGGTGACCTTCGGAACGCCGTTCTCGTCGAGGTAGTAGGTGTTCTGGACCCGCCACGTGCGGTTCATCGCTTTGTACTTCGCTTGCAGCTCAGCCGAAGGTGGCGTGTAGAAGGTGCACTCGTTCTCGGCCCATTCGAGGTCTCCACGCCGTCCGAGAATGACGAACTGGTCAGGGCTGTAGCGGTCCATGAAGGTTATAGGTACGCCCATGATTCCCCGGTAGTCACATGGGATGTCGGCAAGCTTCGATACCTCTATGGCATCGTAATTCTCGTATTTCGGATAGGACTCTGGCTTGCATCGCTTAACCAGAATCATTTCTTCATGGCGCTTCTTGATATCAAGATTTGTGTACCAGCATATATTTCCCATCGAGCGCCATTTTTGGCCGGTCTCGTCCTGCCAGTATCTCGTTGCCCTTGGTTCATAGTCGTCCGGAACTTGGAATGCCATATCCCCGTTGTTGTATCCGAGCCAGACCTTATCCTCTTGAAGAAGGCGAAACACCTCTTTGTAGGTTATGGCGTTCTCGCTTCCTATAATCAGGATTTGCTTGTTGTGATCAATGAGCGTTGTTAAGTACTCTCTGAAAAGAGAAAACGGTGGGTTGGTTACGACGATGTCGGACTCGTCCAGCAGTTCGAGGCACTCGGGCGAGCGGAAGTCTCCGTCACTGTGCAGCCGCTCGATGGTGTTCTCACCAGTGCGGAACAGTTCAGCCACATCGAGCATGTCGATGCCGCCCTCGCCGGTCGTGTCGTGCACGGTCGTCACGACGGCCTTGTACGGTGTGCGCCGCTCGTCCTCCGTCTCGTCGCCGAACAAGGACAGCTGCGTTCCCGTTATTGGCGACCCCGAGTAGCACGTCGCTATGAGCTTCTTGAGCTTGAGCTTGTTGAAGTTGAGCGCGAAGTACTTGAAGAAGTTCGACTCATAGGGGTCGTCGCAGTTGCACAGCACGGTCTTGCCCTTGAAGTGAGGGCGGTAGTGCCTCAGCTCGTTCTCGATATCGACGATCTGCGTATAGAACTCGTCTTGTTTGGCGTCCTTCGCCCTCCCGAGTGAATTGCTCTTTGCCATTTTCCATCCTTATGTATATACACTCTATATAGAATGTATATACAATCTATATACTATCCCGGTTCATGCGCATTTCCAGCCCCTCAACGATGAGGCGTGAGACAGTTGTGTTGTGCTCGGCGGCGTAGGCCGAGATTTCGGCCTTCTGCTCATCGGTGACCCAGAAGGTGATGCACTTGCCCTTCTTGCGCGAGCTGGTCGAGTCGCCCTTGTGCTGAAGGTCCTGATTGCCCATGAGGGTCATGCTGGCCGTCTCCGCGGCGGGGGCGGTGCGGCGCTGCGGTCTCTTAGTTGGCACCGTAGGCCTCCTTGTCTTCCTTGATGCTCTGCTTAATCTGCTCGTAGACCTTCTCGTATCCGTACAGGTCGTCGCCGAAGGAATTACCGAAGAAGTTCTTCAAGCCCTCGCGGCTAGGAATCTGATAGTCAAAGTAGCTGGTGTCGCGGTCCGCAAGCTCACCGAGGGACTGCTTGAGGCTGAGGGTGCCGGGGAGCACGCGGGTGAGCAGGATTGCGAACAGGAAGCCCCTCGCGCCGAGGGTGTCCGTCGTCTCGAACGTCTTCACCATGTCGGCTGGTCCGGTCGTGGTCGGGACGACGATGAGGTCGGAGCAGTCCGCAGCCTCATCCATGACGCGGCCGTTCGGCGGGCAGTCGATGAAGAGCCACTTGTCCTCGGCCCCCTTGAGCCTGCGTCCAGACATGCGGACGGTCGCGACGTTGGCGGGCGTAACGGGGAAGGGCAGTGGGTCCCCGGCCTCCTCGGCCATCATAGCCCAGAGGCTCGCGCTCGACTGCGGGTCGCAGTCGTACAGTTCGACGTCCTTGCCGTCGCGGACGGCGGCGGTGGCAAGAGCTATGGCCGTGGTCGTCTTGCCGACGCCGCCCTTCAGGTTGATTGTCGAGATGATCATCGGTTCCCCTTCGGTTTGTCTATATAGATAGTATATACACTCTATATAGAATCTATATACATTTCCTTCAATACCACAAGGTCCTCGGCGGTCGGCTGGCGTCCCTCGGATCGAATCTCCCGCAACCGGGAGAAAATGTCAGGCAGCTCGTTCCTCGACCAGTCGATTGACGCCTGAACACCCCTCTGGCGCGCAGTCATAAACTCGTCGAACCTGCCCGTGATACGCGCGGCGGTCATGGCATCGAAGTAGTCGTCGGTCTCGGAGTCCCATGCGTGCCGACGCTCCTCAAGACCGAGTTTTGCTCTGTCAAGCTCGGCCTTGTTGTCGACAATGATCCGCTCGATGGCGGCGGCGCCGGGCAGACCGAAAAACGCCGCCGTCTGGTCAAACGGCTCCCACGGGTGCGATGCGACGTGGCGGACGACCATTCTCTCGAACCCGTCCCTGTCGTCGGCGTACCGCTTCTTAAATTGCTCGGCCTGCTCCTCGATGACCCTGCGTCGAATCGGCTGGGGCTCAAGACGGTCAGTCTCAGCTTGGCGCAGCGCTGCGGCATATTTGGACTCCCAGCCGGGCTTGAGCCACTTGTAGACCGTCGGCCTTGAAACCCCGGCCCTGCGGGCCAAGGCGGCGACGCTCAGACCGGGGTTCTCGGTCGCCGATTGCCACACCTGCATGGCTTTCTTCGGAGCACCGTCCTTGTTCCACCATGTGGTGCCCTTCATCTCCTGCTTGAGGTCGCGTTCGTACCTGGCCTTCTTGAGCGACAGGTCTTTCGGGAGCCGTTTCTCCGGCGGGTTACTCCCATGCCCCATCTTCTCACCGTACTCGACCGCTGCCTTGCGCTCGCAGAAATCTTGGGTATACCGCCTTGCCCTTCCCGATGCCAAACCGCCCTCGTAGGCCTCAAGGGCCGCCGCGACGTCGTTGGCGGTGAACCTGTTGTCAGGTTCGACCGACAGGGCATCGAATCGCTCAAGCAGGCCGTAGGCGTCGTCCTCGAGCTCGTCTTGGGGTACGCCGCACTTGTTCGCCATGACGGCCAGGTAGAAGATGCACCAGTAGCGATGGCTCACTGAAACATGTTCCCTGATGACGCTCAGTACGCGGTCGTAGGCCGCACGGCCATATAGCCACCCGCCCAGAGGCTCATCGTTGACGACATGCTTCTCGTACCACTCCGGCCACTTCTCCTTAGCCTCGGCTATCGGGGTCGTCTTGCGAACCTCCTTCGTGAGGGCGCTGAGTGCGTCGAGGCCCTCCATATCCTCCTTGTCCCTCAGCTTCGGGATAAAGGAAAGCAGATAGGGAATGGTGGCAGGCGGCGTCTCGTCGTGCGAGAAACACTCGACGGCGTAGGGCTGCTTGTACTTGGGGTTACCAATGTCGCCGTTGAGTTTAGTCGCGGTGCCGACCATGCGGAACCCCTGGAATATGCCTTGGCTTTGCTTCTTGTCAGGGTCGCTGTCGCTCGTGTTGGCGTTCCAGACTCTATCGGTCAGTTCGCGTTTCAAGACCTGTAGCCCAGCGACATAGCGGGTCATGAGCGGCACGGGACGATCGAGTTTATATACGACGTGAAGCCCGGTTCCTGAGCTTATGAGATAGTTGGCATAGGGGATGACGCCGCGCTCCATCTGGCGCAGCAGGTTCGCCAGCTGCCTAGTCCCGACGTAATCGAGGTCAATCATGATTGCGTGCAGGAAACGAGCGTTCCTGCTGTTGCGACTCTTGCCGTAGTAGCTGACGGGAGCAAGGAACATGAAGGTGTTCTGTGAGATGGACACGTCTCTCAGGTGCTCAAGCTCGTCGAGATCGTCGTGGACCGTGTAGCGGTGCATGACGCGTTTGACGAGCTTGTTGCCCTTCGCATCGGTGCCCTGATCAATCTCCTTACCCGTGTCTTCAAGGACGATGAGGTTGGGCTTGCCGTCGGAGTCATCGCCCCTCTTCTGCAAGCTGCCCTCCGGAAAGAGCGAGCGGTAGAACGAGTCGGCATCACACCAGTACCACCCCGGAGTGTTGAACAGCATTTCGTTGCGCTGCTGGTTCTTGTGGCGCTCGTCCTCGTACCAGTAACCGTCGTGTTTGCTTTGGGCCTTGTGCCGCGAAACTGGCATAAAAACGCTCCTTCAGAGAACGATCAGACGGAACTTCAAGGGACGACCCCGAGGGGCATGGCTACGCCATTACAGGACGTATGTTAAGGGTAAAGTTATTTTACACTATGCGACCAAAATCGGGCGTATATAGAACTTATATACATTGTATATAAGTTCTATATACGCCCGACGGTACCTCTTCGTCAGGGGCCCTAGGGGTTCTACATGTCGTTTCCATTCCCGTCGTCCATGGACTTCTCGACCATGCGGTACATAGCCATACCGACGCCCAGGGCATGTTGGATGCCGGCGATACTGAACCCGCGCCCGAGGCGATGCCCGCGGATTGCGGAGACCCTTATGCGGTTGCCGCGCCCGTCTCTGCGGTCGTAGGTCGGGCGGTACTCGAAGACCACGTCCCTGGCTTTCGTCTGTGTGTCTCGGCTCATTCGCATGTGAACCCCCCTCTTCTCGAGCACCTCGTTGAGCGCACGCATCTTGTTGGGCGCTCCCGAGGCGGCGACCTCGCGGACGCTCTCGCGCACGACGCGACGAACATGGTCCAGATCCGTCTCGAACCGCGGCGACGACGCGCGGCCGGCCTCGCGGGCCCTCCGCTCGCCGGGGGACTCCTGGCGAGCGTGGGACCTGCTATTCCTCTGGCCGCGCTCGAGCTGCGAGAGGCCCCATCTCTCGTCCATCTCGCGCATCCTCGACGCATGGAGCACCTTCTGGCGGCTTGCGCGGCCTTCGTCGAGCCTGCGGCCGGTCTCGAGATCGGTCCTGTTGATTGCGATATGGACGGCATAGCGGTCCGTACCGTCCTTCGAATGTTCGAGGTGGAGCGCCCAGACGGCCTCTTGGTTGGGGTAGTAGCGCTCGACCCACTCGCGGGCGAACCCCATGCACCCGGCCCTCGTCAGCTTGCCGCCGTTCACGTCGCACTCGTCAGGGTTGAACCCGATGATCTGGTGATAGCAGTACGTGCATTTCGAACCCTTGCGGCCGGGCTCGTTGTGCCCATAGGCATCGCGGGTGCGGTCCATCTCGCGAGCCCAGTTCTCCGGGTCGTTGAGGTTCTGGGAGTCGAGGTCGAGCGCGTCATGCTTCTCGCTCGACCTGTCGAGATAGCCGGCAAGGCTCTTCATATGCTGTGCGCTGGTCACCGAGACCTGTTTGATAGCCGTCATGTTTACCGCCCCCTCACTCGTCCCACGCGGCCCACTCGTCCTCGAACGTCGCGTTTTCCTCGTCGGCCCTGAACACGTCGTCGGGCGCGATCTCGTCATCATCGTCCGTCTTATCACCGGCGTTGAACTCGGGGCACCACGGTTCCGGTACCTCATACGCTTCGTCCTGCGCGGAGGCCTTGGCGCGGGCGTAGTAGGCAGAGCGTTTCCGGCGCTCCGCCTCCTCGTCGCCGAGCCCGAAGAAGGCTCCCGCCGGGGTGCGGCTGGCGTAGTCGAGAGGGAACTCGAACACGCCCTCGCGGCCCGGTTTCGAGTTCTCGCCGCCTTTTATCGCGATGAGGCCGTCTCGAATGGGGATGCGCTGCTGCCACTCCCATTCGTTTATCAGGGGAACGGAGGTCTCACTGTAGCTCGTGCCGGACGACGATCGACCAGAGCCATTCTGACTCGATGTTCCCATGGAGCGCACTGTCCGCTTTCCCGCGAGCGCCGTGAAGAACTTGAAGTCTTCCGGCTCGGAAAGGGACAGGGCGACCTTGGTACCGATGGAGCCGACCAACTTGTCTCGCCCGGCCCCGCCGTCGCCGGGCTCGTTATAGGCATTCAGCTGTTTCAGATTTTGCACGAACAGATATTCGTGCAGACGCATGCTTCTCCCGAGCGTGGCGATTGCGGGCAGGCATGCCACCCTGACATTCAGATTGCCGATCTCGTCGAGCACGAGCGCCGTCTCATGCGGAACGCGACCGCCGCCCTCCTTGCACACCCGCTGCGCCACCTGCCACCACTGGTTAAGGAAGCAGGTGTAGACGACGCTGTACGGATCGCCCTCGTCGAGCATCTCAATGTACAGAACCGTCTTTTTCTCGATGAGATCTCGGATGGAGACGGTGCTCTCGGACGTAATCGCGCGAAGAGCGCCGTCCGAGAAGATGCCCAGGGCCTCCTTGAGCGTGGAGACGACGTTCTTGCCAGCGGTCGTCGCGCCGCCGTCCCCGAGGAGGTCGGATGCCGGCGAGAATGCCGGGTGCGTCGGTCCGAGGCCGCGGATGTAGTCCTTGAGAGGGGCCGACGGGTCCTTCGGGTCCTCGCCGGCGGTCCCGCGCTCGACGAGCGCGGCGACGCTGGCGAGATTCTTCTGCCTGCGGGGAATATCGGCCGTGCAGACGACAAGGATGCAGGCGACGAGCATGTTTCGCGCAGCTTTGGGGAAGTAGGTGTTCTTCTCGCCGCCGAGAGGGATGAGGTCGACGGCGACTTGTCGGGCCGTCCTCACGGCGGCATCGGTATCCCCCGCCTCGACGGCATCGACGACGAGCCCGATGGGATTGTATCGGCTTGCACCGGGATAACCGGTCAAATCGAGCACGACGACCTCATAGCCCATCTCGCGGGCCTTATCGGCGGTGAGCTCCAGGACCTCCGGTTTTCCGGTCGAGACGATATTCCAGCCGGCGGCCATGAGCAGGTGCATGGTCTCTAGATTCTGTAGCTGCGTCTTGCCTGAGCCCGTCTTTCCGCAGGTCATTGCATGTGGGACAGAGGAGTCGAACCAGTACCCATCACCGGTGGCACCGAGTACCAGACCCGCTCCACTAGGCGTCCCGTTGCCGTCCCAGAAATCGTTTCGGCGGCCCAGTTCCGCCGCGCCGCGGACGACGCGAGAGTCGCCGTAGATGCCCCCCTCGACCTCGCGTGCTCTCTCGGCGTCCTTGGCCACCGCATAGCCGAAAAGCACCAGGAACAGGAGCGCAAACGCAGCGAGCATGGGCGGGAGGTGCGGGATCCAGGCCCCTGATGCCCAGAACGCCAACCAGAGGTCGGGCCCGATACCGTCAATCCAACTCGGCCAGTCGAAAACGGCCCCCGCGAGCGCACACGCAATCACGGGGGCCACGATGGGGTAGCAAGCTACATCGAAGATGACGGCGAAGACGGCGGCGAGGACCACGGAACTGCGGTATCGACCCACGGCTATTCGCCCCCACGCGCGGCGGCGACGGAGCGGAGGCACGCCTTGAGGTCCTCACGCGAGCGGGCGGTCTCGGGCCACTCGTCGGCGATGGTGACGACGTCCATGAGGGCACGATAGGTGTACGTGAACCCGCCGAGCACGGCCCAGTTGCGCAGGACGATGTCGAAGAATGCCCTGGCCTCGATACCCTTGTTTCCGGCATCGAGGGCGCGGGACAGGTCACGGGCGACCCCCTCGTCGACGGCGGCAGACAGAGCCTCGCGACTGCCCGGGTCGTTCTCGCATACATGATGCAATCGGCTGCATACGGACGCCCAGCACGTTGCCAGGTGGTAGACGGGCCGTGAGCCGTCGTCCTCCTCCTTAGACGCGTCGATCAGTGACCCGAGCGACTGACGCGCGGCGAGCTCGACGAGCGGCCTGAGGTCGGACACGCCAGTATCCCAGTCGTAGACGGCGGCTGCGTCGCAGAAGGCCGTCGAGACCTCGTCGCGGACACCCGTCTGTCCATAGTAGATGCGAGTCATCGCCATCTCGGCAAGCCCGCCGTCATGCGGCACGAGGGCGTCGATGAGGATGCCCTCGATCTCCTGCGACATGTTGGTCCGGTTGACCTCGCAGCGGTCGGCGAGGGCGGCCTCGAGGGCCCGGCGTGTGTTATCCGATGAATAGACGAAGGTACGCTTTGGCTTGAGGGTGGGCATCGGTGCTCCAATCAACGGCATTTGTGCTTGATTACATTCTACCCCGGTTCTACCCCTATTACACCCCTACACCAACCCTTCACGTCCACAAGTCACGGCCTTGCGGCCTCGAGCGCAGCGGCGACCGCCTCGGCAGCATGCTCGAGCTCCGCCACGGCCCGGGCCACGTCAGCCGCCGGCGCGCCGCCGATGCCGTAGGTGTTGAAGGCGCGGGCGATCTGGTTGATGTTGTTGCCGCAACGCCGGAGCTCCGTGTATATCGGGCGGAGCTCGCGGGCGTCCGCGGCCGGTGCCGGTGCGCCGCCGGAAAGCGCGCACCGGCGGACATAGGCCGACAGCCCGAGGCCGGCCGCCTGGGCGCGCTCGCGCATGAGCGCGGCGTCTCGCTCGCTGATCCGAAGGTGGATCTGGGTCTCTTTCTTTTCTTTGGCCACAGTGGGTCTCCTTCCGTGGACTTCGGCAAGGGGCCGGCGGGAGCGCCAACGGGCGCGGCTCGCCGTCCCCGCGCAGGGCGCAGGGGAGCGCCGCCAGGC
>CAJMHR010000045.1 GCA_905213265.1 uncultured Collinsella sp. | reverse complement strand
GAACAGGAGAGCACTTAATGTGCTCTCCGTCGTGAGCAGGACTGTAGAGCAGCAAACTTAACCCCTGCCCCGGCACCCGGCGGGCAAGCCCTCCCTTGTACTCCATCTCACTAAAGTGTATGATTCTGGACGTTACACGACTCACTTTACTTAACTAAAGTGCCATCAAGGGGGAATACCATGAACACCGATATGTCTCGTCGTCAGTTTGTTGGTCTAGCCGGCTCGCTCGCCATGGTGCTTGGCCTTGGTCTTGTCGGCTGCGGCGGTGGTGCCGGCAAGGGCTCCGCTGCTGGTTCTGCCGCGGCCAAGGATGTGAAGGGCGCTGCGGAGTCCAAGAAGCTCGTGGTGGGCTTTGATAAGTCCTATCCTCCGTACGGCTTTGTGGGCGACGATGGCGAGTACACCGGCTTTGATCTCGATCTGGCCAAGGCTGTTGCCGATAAGCAGGGCTGGGAGGTCAAATACGAGGCCATCGACTGGGACGCCAAGGATACGCTGCTTAACTCAGGCGCCATCAACTGCATCTGGAACGGCTTTACCATGGAGGGTCGCGAGGACGACTACACGTTCTCCGAGCCGTACATGCTCAATGAGCAGGTGCTCGTGGTCAAGAAGGACGCGGGTATCAAGAGCTGGGACGATCTTGCCGGCAAGACCGTGATTACCCAGACTGATTCCGCTGCGCAGGATGTGCTCGAGGGCGACCAGAAGGATCTGGCCGCGACGTTTGCCACGCTCGATACCATCGGTGAGTACAACACGGCGTTTATGCAGCTCGAGAGTGGTGCGGTCGATGCCGTTGCCTGTGACCTCTCGATCGCTCAGTATCAGCTGGCCGCCAAGCCAGATGCCTATACGCAGCTCGACAAGCCGCTGTCCAGCGAGCACTACGCCGTCGGCTTTAAGAAGGGCGACACCAAGTCGGCCGATGCTGTAACCGAGTCACTCAAGGCGCTCTACGAGGACGGCACGGTCAAGGACCTGTGCGATAAGTATTCAAGCTATGGTCTTTCCTTCGACAACTGGGTGCTCAAATAGCGGCTTTCCCAGGCACCCGATTTTGCCGTTCAAACCGTCGCTTGCGTACATTTAGTACGCGGCGCTCCTCTTTCACGGCAAACTCGGGCACCTGGAAAACCCGCTTTAGCATTGGGTTCGCTGTTCCGTTACTGTGAAAGAGAGCTTGGGTTGTCTATTCAGGTCATGATGCAGATGCTTGGCCAGGGATTCTTGGTCAGCTTGCAGCTGTTTGTGCTGACGTTGCTCGGGTCGATTCCGCTGGGAATTCCCGTGGCGTTTATGCGCATGAGCAAAATTGCGCCGCTTCGCTGGATCGCGCGCATCTATATTTCGGTCATGCGCGGCACGCCGCTCATGCTACAGATGTTTGCCATCTACTTCGCCCCGTACTACGTGTTCGGCATCTCGCTCACGCCCGATTCCAAGTGGACGGCGTGCGTTGTGGCGTTCATCATCAACTACGCCGGCTACTTTGCCGAGATCTATCGCTCGGGCCTGCAGTCGATTCCGCGTGGTCAATATGAGGCCGCCGAGGTGCTGGGCTACTCGCGTCTGCAGACATTTTTGTACATCGTGATGCCGCAAGTTGCCAAACGCATTTTGCCGGCGATGGGCAACGAGATCATCACGCTGGTCAAGGACACATCGCTGGCGTTTGCCATCGGTGTGGGGGAGATGTTCTCGACGGCCAAGGCGCTGGTTGCCTCGCAAGTGAGTATGGTGCCGTTTGCGATCGCGGCGCTGATTTACTGGGTCTTTAACTTTGTGGTCGAGATGCTGCTGGGCGCCGCCGAAAAGAAGCTGGACTATTATCATGACTAACTCAGTGATGAAAATCGAAAGCGCGCGTAAGGCGTTTGGCGGCAATGAGGTGCTCAAGGATATCTCGCTTGAGGTGAAGCGTGGCGAGGTCGTGGCGATTATCGGGCCTTCGGGTGGCGGCAAGTCCACGCTGCTGCGGTGTGCCACGCTGCTCGAGACACTCGACGGAGGCTCGCTCTCGTTTGGTGACCTTGCCGTTGCGACGGATGCGGGTTCGGGCGCGGTCTATGCGAAGGGCGATGTGCCCAAGCGGGCGCGCTCGCGATTCGGCCTGGTGTTCCAAAATTACAACCTGTTCCCGCACTATACCGTGATGAAAAACATCATCGATGCGCCGATTCGTGTGCTTAAGCGTCCGCGCGAGCAGGCGGAAGCCCGCGCTCACGAGCTGATTGCGCAAATGGGGCTGACAGGCAACGAGAACAAGGTGCCGTGCGAGCTTTCGGGCGGTCAACAGCAGCGCGTGAGTATTGCCCGCGCCCTGGCGCTCGATCCGGAAATCTTATTCTTTGACGAGCCGACCTCGGCGCTCGACCCCGAGCTGACGGCCGAGGTGCTGCGTGTCATTAAAGACCTTGCCGCGCAGAATATGACGATGGTGATCGTGACCCACGCGATGCAGTTTGCGCGCGATGTTGCCGATCGCGTGGTCTTTATGGACGGAGGCCGCATTGTCGAGGAGGGGCCCGCCGAGCAGGTCATCGACCATCCGCGCGAGCAGCGCACGCGTGAGTTCTTGAGCCGTATCGAGGGGTAGGCTCAGGTATTTACTCAACTATTAATTGAGGCGAAGCCGCCGCAGGTCTTACGGTCTGTGGCGGCTTTTTGTTTGCATCGACGGGGTTCAATAATCGCCCCACAAGCTTGTCTCTTCCTCTCGCCGCCTGTATTCATACGTGCGCCGAAAGGTATGCATGGACAGCCGCCCGTGAGGGTAGGGTGGTGGCATAGGACATTTGGAGGGTGAGTCGGCTCGGCTGCCGACCATGCTGCTCCCGGGATGGCACCGACCGCGAACTCTCCCCGTTGGCGTCGCGCATTGCGCGCGGCCCTGCAAGGAGGTCATCATGGGTGCTCCCAAGACCGGCAATGTAAGGAACGTGGTGCTCGTAGGCCAAGGCGGGGTGGGCAAGACTTCACTCGCCGAGGCCATGCTCCACCTTTCCGGCAAGACCGCCCGCCTGGGCGGCCACGACGGCACCAAGCCCACGCTCGACTACGACCCCGAAGAGGTCAAGCGTTCATTCTCCATCTCGACGACCATCGCGCCGATCGACTGGAAGGGCGCCCGCATCAACGTGCTCGATGCCCCGTGCTATCCCGATTTTATCGGCGACGCCTTTGCCGCGATGAGCGTCTGCGAGACGGCTCTGTTTGTGGTCGACGCTGAGGCCGGCCCGCAGCCTACGACCGTCAAGCTTTGGTATGCGGCGGAGGATCTACGTCTGGCGCGTGCGGTGTTCGTGAACCGTCTGTCGCGCCCCGAGGCCAGCTTTACGACCACAATGGACCTGCTGCAGGAGCGCTTTGGCACGCGCTTGGGCGCCGTGACCCTTCCCTGGGGCGAGGGCGAGGACTTTGACGGCATTATCGACCTGGTGCGCATGAAGGCGCGCCATTGCAACGGCACCGAAGCCGTTGAGTCGGAGATTCCCGAGGAGTATCGTGCCCAGGCCGAGGAGGCCCATGACCACCTGTGCGAGCTGGTGGCCGAGGCTGACGACGAGTTGATGATGAAGTACTTGGAAGGCGAGGAGACGCTGACGCAGGAGGAGCTTGAAGGCCTGCTGTCGAAGGCGATCGCCGAGCGCATCTTTGTGCCGGTCTTTGCGGGCGATTGCATTAAGGAGCAGGGCGTCAACTCGCTGATGGACGACATCGCGACATACTTCCCAGCGCCGACCGACTACGGCGAGATGCCGCTCATCGATGGCGATTCGCTCAAGATTTCGAGCGATGATGACCGTCCGGTGGCATTTGTGTTTAAGACGCTGGCCGATCCGCAGCAGGGCCGCATCAGCTTTATCAAGGTGCTGACGGGCACGCTTGAGCCGGGCCTTGAGCTGATCAACGCGCGCACCCGCAAGAGCGATCGTCTGGCTCACCTGTATGTGATGTGCGGCCGCGACATGACCGAAGTCGGTCACGCCTATGCCGGCGACATTATCGTGGCGCCCAAGTTGGCGGCAGAGACGGGCGATACGCTCTCCATTACCGGTAAGGTCGAGGCGGCGGCGTTTAAGTTCCCCAACTCGCAGTACCGCATTGCCATCGAGGCCGAGAACCGCGGCGACGAGGAGAAGCTCTATACGTTTATCGAGAAGGCATGCAAGGCCGATCCGACCATGAGCATCGATCGTGACGAGGAGACCGGCCAGACCATCATTTCGGCGGTGGGTGAGGCACAGGTTTCGGTGCTGCTCAACCGTTTGGAGGATCGTACCAAGGTCGTGGCCAAAAGCGTGCCGATCCGCATTCCGTATCGCGAGACCATCCGCCGCACGGCGAGTGCCCAGGGCCGCCACAAGAAGCAGACTGGCGGTGCCGGTCAGTATGGCGACTGCTGGCTGCGCGTTGAGCCGCTCATTGGACCCGACGGCACGAGCGATGGCTATGAGTTTGTGGACGAGGTCGTAGGCGGCCGTATTCCGCGCTCGCTGATCCCCGCCGTGGACAAGGGTGTCCAGGAGACCATGAAGGACGGCATCATTGCCGGCTACCCGCTCACGGGCATTCGCGTGGCTGTGTACGACGGCTCGTATCACAGCGTCGACTCCAACGAGATGGCGTTCCGCGCGGCGGCCCGCATCGGCCTGCGCAAGGCATGCGCCGATGCCGACCCGGTGGTGCTGGAGCCCATCGAGGAAATTACGGTGACTATCCCCGAGAGCTACGCCGGCGCCGTGATGGGCGACATCTCGGCATCGCGCGGTCGCGTGACGGGCATGGAGACCGATGAGCGCGGCGATACCGTGGTCATCGCCCAGGCGCCGCTGGCCGAGCTGACGGATTATTCGACGCGTCTGCGCTCTATTACGCGCGGCACGGGCGACTTTACCATGAAGCCCGCCGGCTACGAGCAGGTGCCTTATGACGTTCAGGCCAAGCTGGTCGAGCGCTATGAGGAGGGCCGCGCCAAGTAGCGTGGGGCTTTGCCTGCAACATACATGCTGATGCAAGAGCCGCTCTGGGCAATCCAGAGCGGCTCTTTTTGATCCCTGGGGGACGGAGGAAAACGGATCATGTTAGGTTTTGGAGCAGCTTGATCGGCCCTAGTCTCCCGAGGCCTGGTTGCGGCCGGTGGTGTAGTCGATCTGCACATGCGGCTGCAGGTTGTAGCAATATACGTGGAAGCAGAGGGTCTTGCCGTGGTCCTCGATCGATTGCGCCTCAAGGCGCACGCCGCGGCAGACAAGTTCCTCTTCGTTATACATAGGCGTGACGCGATAGAGCACATGGTTGCCCGTGTCGCGGATGTAGCCGAGAATCTGCTCCTCAAACGGCAGCATGCCTGTCTCGTTGAGATAGCGCGTGCCGGTGAGGAGATTTTTGCGGTTGGCGTTTTCGCCGCAAAGCGACCAGGCGATGAGATGGCAGCGGTTGTAGAGACTCTGGCCCGGAATAAAGTCGTAGCGCTGCTGGCGCCATCCAGCGGGATGGATACGCGAGATATCGCCGCGCTCGCCTTGACCGAGTGATTCGGGGCCCACGCAGGCGAGCGCTTTGCGGGTGCGGCCCAGGCTGTCGAGCTTGGAGAATTTCCTAAAGCAACCCTCTTCTGTAGCGCGCTCGTATTCATCGAGCGTGAATGACGGCGTGCCGAGCGGGTGCGTGCTATCGGCGCGCAGGGCAACATAGGGGTTACCCGCGTAGTCAGGAATGCTGCTGAGGTATACGCCACGGGCGCGGTCGAGGTCGGGGTTTTCGACCTCGTCGATGGGGGTGGCGCTGTTTGCGGATGCGTCGTCACCGGTGTCGGTTGCGGCGGAATCGGAGCCATCGCCAGAGTCTTGGCTATTTTGAGAGTCCGAGGAGCTCGCTGTTCCCGATTCGAGCCGGGCAACCAGGTCTGCCTCGTCGTCAGTGCGGCTGGGACTCTCGTCTTGCTTCTCGGCCAGGGCTACCGCCTGCTCATCACTTTGCGGCGAGAGTAGTCTGGGCGCCCCGTCGAGCGACCCTGTGAACAACGCAAACCCCAGCATCACGGCGGTGCCGATGGAAAGTGCTTGCTTGTAGGCGGACTTGCGCGACATGGAGGCTCCTGGATGGACGGTTGGGAATCTACCAGTCTAGCAGGAGCCGGCGGGGGCCGTTCTGTCGAACAAATACTTAAGATTTGGGACAAACGTTACGGATTCATTCGCCTCATATTTGACGTATGGCTAGATCGAGGTGGAACCGAGCCAATTGAGTTTGCATTCGAGAATGCGCTGCTCACCCGGCGTGCTGCTGCCATCGAGTAGCGCGAGGAGCATCTCGGCCGCCTCTCTGCCTTCCTGGTCGACGGGCTCGATGATCGTGGAGACGGTCGGCGTGGTGAGGTTGGTCCAGTCTTCGCAGTTGAGTCCCAAAAGACCGATTTGCTGCGGAAGTAGATGGGCCATGGGCTGGAGAGCCTTGTAGACACGGGGAAGTGCCCACTGATTTTGCACGAAGATAAGGGTTCGCTTGGCGGGGTTGAACTTGTATTTAAAGTACTCGGTAAGCTCACCGACCGACGGCTTGTTGTGGTCGATGGGAATCGCTTTGTAGAGCTGTCCGTTCGCTGCCAGCGCCTCGGCATACCCCTGAAAACGCTCCATGCGGGTGCGCATTTCGGTCATGTTGGCGGCAATGGAAAAGAAATCTTCGTAACCGGCGTCGAGGAGTGCCTGCGTGGCGTTGTACACACCGTCGTAAAGGTTGGTTTTGATCCAGCTGGTACCTGGGCTATAGATGGCCGCATCGAAAAAGACGACGGGCTTACCGGCGCGCTTGATGCGGTCATGGACGGCCTTGAAATTTGCCGTGGGCTGGATGATAAAGCCATCGACGCCCAGCGAGAGCATTTTGTCGACATACATGAGCTCGGTTTCGGGGTTAAAGTTGCTCGTGCAAACGACCGTCTGGTAGCCCGCGGGGAGCATGACCTGCTCCATGCCGTTGAGGACGAGGCCCGCCCACTTGTTGGTGTTATCCAAAATGATAATGGCGATGACGTGGGTCTGTTTGCCGGTGAGTGTTTGCGCCTGGGCGTTGGGGACGTATCCCAGCTCCTTGATGACGCGCGCAATCTTTGCCTGCGTCTTCTCGCTAAGCTTTTCTCGTTTGTCGTTGAGGTAATACGAGACGCTTGCCGTCGAGGTTCCCGCCTCTCGAGCGACGTCTGCGATCGTAACGCGCTGTTTTGCCACAGCGACTCCTTCCGACAGATGAGCATTTTCCAACATGATGACTTTGAGTCTTGGTGTGGGATGCGCTTCGGTGAGCGACCTTTTCCTTTCATATGAGTATGCAACAAATGCGGTATACGGGTGGGGCTGAAATTTGTGACCGGCATGCGCATCTGCCGTCTACCGAGAAAATCAAATACTTCTTGACTTTTGAAATCGAGGGTAAAATCGCAGGATTCATTTTTGGTTAAACGCATAACTAAATCGCATAACCAACGCTCTGACCTGCGCGTTTACCGAAATAAGCTGGCATTAAGAAAAACGAGCACCTATATTGGTCTTGTCGAAAAGACAGCAAGTCCAAATGGCAGGGGATGCTCCGGAGGCCTCCGCAAACGGTGTCTTGCGCACGCAACTCTATGAAAAGAGGGAAGCAATGAAGATCGTAGGCGTTGCCGCCTGTACCGTGGGTATCGCCCACACGTATATGGCTCAGAAGGCGATTCAGGATGAATGCGCCGCTCGTGGCATCGAGTGCAAAGTCGAGGCTCAGGGTGGTCTGGGTATCGAGAACGAGCTGACGCAGGAAGACGTAGATTCTGCCGACCTGGTGCTCGAGTCCGTCGACGTGGGTGTCGAGAACGAGGATCGTTTTGAGCAGAAGATGGCCGAAGGCAAGTTCCTGAAGGTCGGCACCTCGGATGTAATCGCCGATCCGGCAAAGATCATCGACCAGGCCATTGAGATCATCAAGGCGACGGGTGGCGTCGTTGACGCGCCCAAGGCCGAGGCCAAGGCAGAGAAGAAGGCCGTCTCCGCTGCCCCGCAGGCCCCGACACCGGCGTCCAAGCAGTCTATCTTTGCCGATCCTGGTAAGACGCTGCTCAATGCATTCAATACCGGCGTTTCCTATTTTATCCCCATCGTCGTTATCGGCGGCGTGTTTCTCGCCTTCTCGCTGGCATCCGGTACCGCCGGCGCCAACGGCATGGAGGTTACGAACCCGCTGATGGTGAGTCTTAACACCATCGGCATGGCCGGCATCTCCATGATGATCCCGGTGCTTGCGGCATACATCTCCTACTCGATGGCCGGCAAGCCCGCGCTCGCCCCCGGTTTTGTCCTGGGCTACCTGGTCAACAACGCAGTCGTTACCCCTAACGGCAACAGCGTTTCGACCGGCTTCTTGGGCGCCATGATTATGGCGGTCATCTGCGGCTACTTTGTCCGCTGGATGAAGACCTGGAAGGTCAACAACACCATCCAGACCATCATGCCCATCCTGATCATCCCGATTCTGACCTCGCTTGTCCTGGGCATGGCCTATATCTACATCCTGGCCACGCCGCTTGGCTTTGTGATGGACTGGCTCACCGGCGTGCTCGGCAGCCTGCAGGGCGGTTCCGCAGTTGTCCTGGGTCTGGTCATTGGCGTTATGACCGCCTTCGATATGGGTGGCCCCATCAACAAGACCGCCTCGACCTTCACCATGGCCATCATGGCCTCCGGCATCTACGGTCCTAACGGTATGTTCCGCGTCGCTGTCGCCGTTCCCCCGATCGCCTGTGGCCTCGCTGCGCTCATCGCCAAGAACAAGTTCGATGACGCCGACCGTCAGATGGGCATCTCCGCGCTGTTCATGGGCTGCATTGGTATTACCGAGGGCGCTATCCCCTTTGCGGTCAAGGACCTCGGTCACACCCTTCCCGGCATTTGCATCGGCTCTGCCGTGGGTGCGGCGCTTGCCGCCTTCCAGGGTATCGACTGCTACGTCCCGCACGGTGGCTTTATCGTCGCCCTTGCCACCAACAACGTCGCGCTGTTCTGCCTGGACATCGTGATTGGCGCCGTGGTCGCCGCTGCAATCCTGATTGCCATGAAGCCCACGCTCGACAAGCAGGCCAAGTAAACCTTTAAGGACTCCGGTTGTGCGGAGGGATGGATTTGACTCCGCGCAGCCGCCCCTACACAACAAAATCCATCCGTACTGATAGGGCCCACATCTGGGTCCCAGGGAACTTTTGTCAAAAATCCTCTGGAGAAGGAGAACAAAATGTCCAACCTCACCATCCGTCAGGCCGTTCAGGGCATGCTCAAGCTGCAGGATAGCGGCGATCACGCAACCATGGTCGGCATTGGCCCCATGAGCCCCAACCTGATTCAGGCCGTGTTCGAGCTTGCCAAGGACGAGGGTTTCCCGCCCATGTTTATCGCCAGCCGCAACCAGGTCGATATGGACGAGATGGGCGCCGGCTACGTCAACGGTTGGGACCAGACGCGCTTTGCCGCCGACATCAAGAAGGTCGCCGACGAGGTGGGTTACACCGGTCCGTACTACCTGTGCCGCGATCACGGCGGTCCGTGGCAGCGCGACGAGGAGCGTAACGCCCACCTGCCCGAGGACGAGGCCATGGAGCTCGCCCGCAAGTCCTTCGTCGCCGACATGGAGGCAGGCTTTGACCTGCTGATGGTCGACCCCACCAAGGACCCCTATCAGATCGGCAAGGTTATTCCGCTCGACGTGGTGCTTCGCCGCACGATCGATCTTATCGACTACCTTGAGCAGTACCGTCGCGAGCATAATCTGCCCGAGGTTGCCTATGAGGTCGGTACCGAGGAGACCAATGGCGGCTTGACCTCTACCGATAAGTACGAGGAGTTCATTTCTCAGCTGCAGCCCGAGCTCGAGAAGCGCGGCTGCCCCATGCCCACCTTTATCGTCGGCCAGACCGGTACGCTCACCCGTTGGACCGAGCAGGTCGGTCATTACAACTTCAAGAATGCCCGCGAGCTCGCCGACATGGCTAAGCGCTACGGCGTGGGCCTGAAGGAGCACAACGCCGACTATCTGGATGACGCGACGCTGCTCGAGCACATCCCGGCTCACGTGACGGCCTCCAATGTTGCCCCTCAGTACGGCACCGAGGAGACCCGCGCTTACCTCAAGCTCTGCGCTACCGAGCAGATTCTGGTCGACAACGGCCTGTGCGACGATCCCTCCGACCTGTATCACACGCTGCTGGTCAAGGCTATCAAGACCGAGCGCTGGCGCAAGTGGATGACCGGCGACGATGTCAACCTGCAGGTTGACGACATTCTGGCCGACGACGAGCTCAGCCTGAAGATCCTGGATGTCTCCGGCCACTACGCCTTTAACGATCCCGAGGTCAAGGAGCAGGTCGAGAAGCTCTACCGCAACCTCGCTGCCCAGGACATCGACGGCAAGCGCTTTGTGATCGAGCACATCAAGCGCCCGATCAAGCAGTACGTCGTCGGTCTTAACCTCAAGGGCGTCACGAGCCGCATCGAGAAGGCTCTCGAGGACTAAGTAGTTCCGGCGTTTTGACAAACGCCGGACCGGTCGACGCTGCGCGGACATCTGCCGGGCAATCTGGCGCTCAAGCCGTCGCTCGCGTACCAAAGTACGCGTCGCTCCTCTTTCGCACCACCTTGCCACGGCAGCTGCCCGCTCGCTGACGTTGGATTGACCGACGATTGGGCCGCTGTCCTTAGGATTACTAGCAATTCGTTTGAAGGAGTTTGCACCATGAAGTTCTTTATCGATACCGCCAACCTTGACGAGATCGCCGAGGCCAAGAGCTGGGGTTGCCTTGCCGGCGTCACCACCAACCCGTCCCTGTACGCCAAGACCGGCGGCAAGCTGGCCGACTTTGAGCCCCATATGCTCAAGATTGCCGAGCTCTGCGAGGGCCTGCCCGTGTCTGCCGAGTCCACCGCGACTACTGCCGAGGGCATGATCGAGGAGGGCAAGCGCCTTGCCGCCCTCGCCCCCAACATTGTGGTCAAGCTCCCCGTCTGCGAGGCCGGCCTCGCCGCCTGCCGCGCGCTGGCCGATGCGGGCGTGCGTGTCAACATGACGCTCGTCTTCTCGCCGACGCAGGCCCTTATGGCCGCCAACGCCGGTGCCCGCTACATCAGCCCGTTCGTCGGCCGCTTTGACGACATCGCCGAGGACGGTATTTCGCAGCTCGACAACGTTGTGACCTGCATCAAGAACTATGACTGGACCGGCAAGAACGTCGACGACACCGTCGAGATCATCACTGCATCCGTCCGCACGCCCAATCACGTGACCCAGGCGGCGCTGCTCGGTGCCGATATTGCGACCGTCCCCATGGCTGCTCTTAAGAAATGCCTGCATCACCCGCTGACCGACCAGGGTCTTGCCTCGTTCGAGGCCGACTGGAAAAAGGTCGTCGAGGCACAGTAACGATGGTTCTGCCGGCCCAGCATTTGTTATGCCGGGCCGGCGTGCTCAAGAGAGGAAACTCCATGACCGATCAGGAACTGGCCAAGATTGCCAATGAGGTTCGCCGCGGTATTGTCACGGGTGTCCACGCTGCCAAGTCGGGGCATCCGGGCGGATCGCTTGGCGCCGCCGACATTATGACCTACCTCTACTTTGAGGAAATGGATGTCGACCCGGCGAATCCGAGCCGCGCCGAGCGCGATCGCTTTGTGCTCTCCAAGGGACATTGCGCTCCGGCACTCTATGCCGTGCTCGCCGAACGCGGGTTCTTTCCCAAGGAGGAGCTCGAGACGCTCCGTCATATCGGCAGCCGCCTGCAGGGCCATCCCAATATGAATGACACTCCGGGCGTCGACATGTCTACCGGATCGCTCGGTCAGGGTATCTCCGCCGCGGTTGGAATGGCACTCGCCGCAAAGCACTGGGGTGACAGCTACCGCGTCTACACGCTGTTGGGCGACGGCGAGTGCGAGGAGGGCCAGGTGTGGGAGGCGGCCATGTTCGCCGGCAACCACGACTTGGATAACCTCGTCGCTATCGTCGATCATAATGGCCTGCAAATTGACGGCAGTATCGACGAAGTTAACTCTGCTATGCCGCTTGCCGACAAGTTCCGCGCCTTTAAGTGGCATGTGATCGAGCTTGCCGACGGTAATGACATGGCGCAGATTGCCGCCGCCTTTGCCGAGGCCCGCAAAGTGAGCGGCTCGCCCGTGGCCATTATCGCCGAGACGGTGAAGGGCAAAGGCGTCTCCTTTATGGAGAACCAGGTTGGCTGGCACGGCAAGGCACCCAACGATGAACAGTTTGAGCAGGCCATGGCCGAGCTCGCAGCAGCAGGGGAGGAGCTCTAATGGCAGACGTCAAGAAAGTCGCCACGCGCGTTAGCTATGGCGAGGCACTTGTCGAGCTGGGCAATGAGCACGATGACTTTGTGGTGCTCGACGCCGACCTGGCCGCCGCTACGCAGACGGGTAAGTTTAAGGCCGCCCATCCTGAGCGCTTTTACGATGCCGGTATCGCCGAGAGCAACTTGATGGGTCTTGCTGCCGGCATCGCGACCACGGGCCGCGTTGCCTTCGCAAGCACCTTTGCCATGTTCGCCGCCGGCCGCGCGTACGAACAAGTGCGTAATTCCATCGGCTATCCGCACCTCAACGTCAAAATTGGCGCCACGCATGCGGGTATCTCGGTCGGTGAAGACGGCGCCACGCATCAGTGCTGCGAGGACATCGCGCTCATGCGCACGATCCCGGGTATGACGGTAATCGTTCCCGCCGATGACATCGAGGCTCGCGCTTGCGTGCGCGCCGCCTATGAGTTTGAAGGGCCGGTCTACATGCGCTTCGGCCGCCTGGCAACACCGGTCATCAACGACCGCGAGGACTATGAGTTCAAGATTGGTCGCGGCGTGGTCGTGCGCGAGGGGTCCGATGTGACCATCATCGCTTGTGGCCTTATGGTCGCCGAGGCACTTGAGGCTGCCGAGGCGCTCGCTGCCGATGGTATCGATGCCGAGGTCATCAACATGCACACGATCAAGCCGCTTGATGAGCGCCTGGTGGTTGCCAGCGCCAAGAAGACTGGTCGTGTGGTCACTGCCGAGGAGCATTCGATTATCGGTGGTCTTGGCGAGGCCGTGGCCTCGGTGCTCGCGGAGCAGCATCCGGTGCCGATGCGTCGCGTCGGCGTGCGCGATGTGTACGGCGAGTCCGGCCCTGCGGTCGATTTGCTGCACAAGTACGGTTTGGACGCCGACGGCATCGAAGCTGCGGTCAGGTCCGTGTTGTAAGGAAGGTTTCCATGGGATTTGTATCTGCCAACCAAGTGACGATCGGGTATACCGCCGCCTCGCGCGAGGACGCTCTGCATTATTTGTCCGAGCAGGCCATCGAGCTCGGCTTTGCCGATGACGCATCTGCCGTAGAGGCTGCCTTTATTGCTCGCGAGAACGAGGCCGAGACCGGCCTCGTCGCCGGTTTTGCCGTTCCGCATGCCAAAAGCGACGCAATCCACACGCCGGGCGTTGCCGTGCTTAAACTGGCCGAGCCCGTTGAATGGCCGAGCTTCGATGGGGTGCCCGTCGATGTTGCGCTCGCGCTGTACGTGCCCGCCGGCGAGGCTGGAACCACGCACCTGCGTCTGCTCTCCAAGGCTGCCGTGATGCTGATGGACGCCGGCTTCCGTGACAAGGTGCGCGCGAGCACCGATCCCGTTGAAATTGCGGAGCTCATCAATAGCGGACTCGAAGACTAGAACGGTCATCCCGTTCAATCAATTGATCCTTCTCCAAGGAAAAGGGCCGCGACGCCATATAGGTGTCGCGGCCCTGTTTGCGTTTCCCCAGATAAAACCTGCCAAAATAAACCTGTCCCTTTTTGGCAGGTTAATGGGGGTGCGGACAGAAAGTTGGACCGCGGGGCGGTCCGGACTGGAGGTTCGCAT
>CAJMHR010000044.1 GCA_905213265.1 uncultured Collinsella sp. | reverse complement strand
ACCGCAGGAAGCTTGGATACGCCTAGGCGCGGTCCAAGAAATCGTCCGCACCCCCATACGGGCTCCAGAGGCCAAAAGAGTCCCTATTCCACCGCAACTTCATGGGGATGTGTGACAATGCCCGTCGGAAAACATCTGCTGTCTTTGGGGGTCTATCTATGCTGTATGAGTTTTGTGCCGAGAACTTTGAGCGGGTGCCGGCGGCTATCGATGCCGGTGCAAGGCGTATCGAGCTGTGCGACAACCTTGCCGTTGGCGGCACCACGCCTTCGGCCGGCGTTATCAGCGCTACGACCAACTATGCCCACGAACACGATGCACGGGTGATGTGCATGATCCGTCCGCGTGGCGGCGACTTTCACTACAACCAGGACGAGTTGCGTATGATGGAGATGGACCTGGGCCTTGCCGTGAGCGCCGGCGTTGACGGCTTGGTCTTTGGCTGCTGCAAGCCCTGCGCTGGCGGATGGGCGCTCGACGAGCTTACGCTTGGCGCCCTCGTGATGGCTGCGGGCTGCGCGACCGAGGAATGTAAGCGTGAGCCCATCGACATCACCTTCCACATGGCATTTGACCAGCTCTCGCCCGAGGCTCAGCTCGACGCGATTGACACACTCGCCGACTGCGGCATCACACGCATCCTGACGCATGGTGGCGCTGCCGGTACGCCGATCGAGGACAACTTCGAAAACTTGGCCCGCTTGATCGAGTATGCGGGCGACCGCTTGACCATCCTTCCCGGCGGCGGCATTTCCACGGCCAACCGCGATACCGTGGCGGCGGCACTGGGCGTCTCCGAGCTCCATGGCACCAAGATCGTGCCGCTGGAGGTATAACCCGTGGCGCTGGTATTTGACGTTCGGCAGGCGAGCGGTAAGCCCGACGACAACCGCCGCCCCGGCACCGCGTGCCCCTTTTGCGATACCGAGGAACTCGCCAATATCATCCGGCGCGACGGTGACTGCATCTGGCTCGAGAATAAGTTTAAGACCTTGCGGGCCACTCGCCAGACCGTATTGATTGAGTCGTCCGACCACGACGCCGACCTGGTGACCTATGCGCCGGACGAGCTGCATCATGTTATGCGGTTTGCTCTGGATTGCTGGCAGCGGATGATTGACTCCCGACAGTATCGCAGCGTTCTCATGTACAAGAACAAGGGTCCGCTCTCGGGCGGTAGTCTCGTTCATCCGCACATGCAGATTGTGGGTTTGGAGCAGGAAAACGGTTATGCTTCGCTGACTTCCGCCAATTTCGAAGGCATAAATGTCTGGCAACAGGAGAGAATCTCGGTCAACATCTCAACCGAACCGATTATGGGGTTCTTTGAGGTCAATGTTTCAGCCCCGCAGGGAATCGCTGCCAGCGATGACACGAGAGACCAAGCCGAGGCGGATCTCTTCGCCGATGCGATCCAGGTAGCTCTGCGCTATATCCTGAACGAGCACCACGGTGGTCGCGCAGAGTCGTACAACCTGTTCTTCTATCACCTGGGCGGTCGGACCATTGCCAAGGCGCTGCCGCGTTGGGTGGTTTCGCCCTACTTTGTCGGCTATCGTTTGGCCCAGGTCAATGCTGAGACCACGCTCGATGTCGATGCTGAGCGCCTGCGTGCGCATCTGGAAACGCTCGTATAGTAAGACTAACACCCGCGTAATGCGGGCAGTCTAGCGTGCCATGGCGTTGCGGCCGGCCTCGACACGCTTGCGCTGGGCGGCGCGCTCCTCGCCGGTCAGACGCTCAAAGAGGTGCCCGATAAGCGAGGCGAGCACCTGCTGAAACAACGTTCCACACATGACGGGAAACACGACTTCGCCCGGAAAGTATTGCGTGGCGATGACGGCGCCCGAAGAGATGTTACGCATGCCGCAGGTAAAGCACATGGTAGTCGTCTCGCTATATGGCAGATGCAGCGCACGGGCGACCAGAAAACCGACGACAAAGCCGCTGATGGCGAAGGTCAAAATAAAGAGGGCGACTTCCAGGCGCACCGCGTTCATGTGCAGCACGTACTCGCTCATGGCGGTGGAGTTGGAGGCGATAACGCCCATCATCATGAACTTGCAGGCGGGCGAGAGCGCGGGGGAGAGCTTCTCGTGTCCCCATCCACGCGTGAGCTCGTTGATCACGATGCCGAGCACGGCGGGGATGGCGATCATAAAGGCCATGTCCTGCATCATGCTCGGCACATCGATCGAGACGGTGGCACCCAGCAAGAGCTTAAGCGTGAGCGGAATCGTCACAGGGGAGATAACCGAGGACGTCAGGATGATGGTGAGCGCGAGCGGGCCGTTGCCGCCGAACATGCTGATCCACATAAAAGCGGTGACGGCCACGGGCACGCTGTACTCGAGCACGATGCCGCAGACAAGGTTGGGGTTGGAGCCAAAGAAGAGTGACCCCATGGCATACGCCGCGATGGGAATAAGCACTGCCGAGACCAGCAACGCCAGAATCAGGTGCAGCGGACGGTGGAACACCTCGGCTACCTGGTGAAAGGTGTTGCTGAGCGCACCCTGAAACGTCATAAAGGCGAAGAGGGCGGGAACAATGGGCTTGAGTACGCCGATCTGCTGGGGAAAGAGCACGCCGAGCGCCACGCAAATCGGAACGATGATCTGCATATGCCCCGCGAGGAACTTTCCCAGTCTAGCCCATTGCTTCATATGCCCCGTGACTCCCTTTATCCGCGAACTCGTTTGTATGGATATGCTAGACGCTCGTATGTGTCCGTGCGGCTGAAACGCTCGATTATTTCGAGGGCATTACCGCCATCGTTTACCGAAACCGCGGCGCACCGCGGCGTTTTGCGTCCGCGCTGCACGGTATAATAAATCCGTTCAACAGATCTGCCTGCCGAAGCGGGCATACACAGAGGACTCATCGCTATGAACCGTGAGAGGTATCGCGGCGACCTGCCCCTATCAGGGGTGGGTGCCTATGTCATCGCTTAAGACGACGCATCGCTGGGCGGTCGCTCAGCAAAACCCCGAGCTCGAAAAGGAGCTTTCGGCTGGTCTGGGCATTCCCGGGCTGGTGGCGCGCATTATGGTCGCGCACGGCATTGGCTCCATCAAAGAGGGCCAATTGTTTTTGACGCCTTCGCTCGATCGCGACTGGGCCGACCCACGCATTATCCCGGGCATGTCGGTCGTTGCCGACCGCGTCGAGCGTGCTATTCGCAACCACGAGCACATTGCGGTCTTTGGCGATTTTGACGTTGACGGCATTACGTCGACCTGCCTGTTGACCGAGGCGCTGCGCACGTTTGGCGCCGATGTCACGCCGTTTATTCCGCATCGCTTTGATGAGGGCTACGGTCTTTCGCGCGCGGCACTCGACCGCGTTAACGAGCTCGCTCGCCCCCAGCTGATCGTGACCGTCGATAACGGCATTGCCGCCAAGGAAGAGGTTTCCTATCTGGAGAGCTTGGGGATCGATTTGGTGGTCACGGACCATCACGAGCCCTCCGACCAGGTGCCGCAGGGTGTGCCCCTGACCGACCCCAAGCTCGAAGACGAGGGCCCCTCGCGCGAGCTTGCCGGTGCTGGTGTGGCGCTCAAGCTGGTGCAAGTCCTGGGTGAGCGCCTGGGCAAGCCGTCGTATTGGCGTTCGCTAATCGAGGTCGCGGCGCTGGGCACCGTGTCCGACATGATGCCGCTCACGCCCGAGAACCGCGCGCTGGTTGCCGAGGGCATCCAGCAGATGCGCGTGACGGCCCGCCCCGGCTATATCGCGCTTGCCTCGCTCGCCAAGGCGGACCTTTCGAGCATTACGGCGGATGGCCTGTCATTCTCGCTCATTCCCCGCTTAAACGCTGCCGGTCGCATGGCCGATCCCAAGCTGGCGCTCGACCTGCTGCTTGCCCACAATCCCATCGAAGCAAGCGCGCTGGCGGCTGAGCTCGAGGAAATCAACCGCCAGCGCCGTGAGATCGAGGCGGAGCTCACGCGCGATGCTATGGCAAAGGTCGAGGAGACCTATGACGGCGGACGCGCGATCGTCGTGGGCGGTGAAGGCTGGCACGAGGGTGTCAAGGGCATCGTGGCAAGCCGTCTGACCAACCGCTATCACGTGCCGGCACTGCTGTTCTCGATCGAGGACGGTATCGCGCGCGGCTCTGGTCGCTCGGTGGGCAAAGTTAACCTGTTTGACGCCGTCGAGCGCTGTTCCGACCTGCTGATTCGTCGCGGCGGACATGCCGGTGCGGTGGGAGTGACCATCGAGGCATCCAAGCTCGATGAATTCCGTCGTCGCCTTTCCGCCGTGCTATCGGAGATTCCCGTCGAGGACTTTGAAGACATCGACGAGGTTGCCGCCACGGTCGACCTTTCCGAGCTGAATATTGAGACCATCGAGCAGATTTCCCGTCTTGAGCCGTTTGGCCAGGGCAACAAGGTGCCGCTGCTGGCCGCCGAGGGCGTGACGATGTGCGATCGCGCCGTGGTGGGCAAAACCGGCGAGCACATGCGCTTTGTGGCGACCGATGGCGCCGCGAGTGTGCCGGCCATTATGTTCCGCGTGCCGCAAATCGATAAGCTCATCAACTGCGATAGCGCTGTCGACTTGGTGTTCGAGGCCGTTGCCGAGCATTGGCAGGGGCGTGTGAAGCCCAAGCTCATGATCAAGGATGTTCTGGTCCGCGATACCACGCTGCCCAGCGTCGACGATCCGGCATGCGAGCTTCGTCGTGGCGTGCAGCCGGCGGATTCCGGCCTGCGCCTGGAGTCGCGTAAGCGCGAGACGCTCGCCCAGCTTTCCTATACCGAGCTGACGCGCTCGCTTATCCATAGCTTTATCGGCTCGAACCAGCCGCACCGCGCGCAGGTCGAGGCGCTCGATGCCCTGGCCGATCACCAAAGTGTTCTGGCCGTTATGGGAACGGGGCGCGGCAAGTCACTCATCTTCCATGTGCATGCCGCGCGCGAGGCGGTCCTTCGCGGACGTGCGAGCATCTTTGTCTATCCGCTGCGCGCGCTCGTTGCCGACCAGGCCTATCACCTCTCGTCGACGATGGCCGCGCTCGGCATTGGCGTCGGCGTGTTGACCGGCGAGACCGTGGAGGCGGCGCGCGATGACGTGTTTGCCGGCTTGGCTTCGGGCCGTACCGGCATCGTGCTCACGACGCCCGAGTTCCTGTCCATTCACCGCGACCGCTTTGCGCGTTCGGGGCGCATCGGTTTTGTCGTTATCGATGAGGCGCACCACGCCGGCCTTGCCAAGGGCGGCGACCGCAGCGCCTATCTCGACATGCCCGATATCCTCAAAGCCCTGGGCGACCCGGTCGTTATGGCCGCGACGGCCACCGCGACGGCTCCGGTCGTGGCCGAGCTTGCCCGCATGCTTCCGATCACTCACACGGTGGTCGACGAGACGGTGCGCGAGAACCTGCAGCTCGAGGACGACCGAGATCTTGCGAGCCGCGAGAACCGTTTGGTGTCGATCGTGGCGATGGGGGAGAAGACCGTCATTTACGTCAATTCGCGTGATCAGTCCGTGGCGCTTGCCAAGACACTACGCAAACGCGTTCCCGACTGTGCGACCCATATCGCGTTCTATAACGCGGGGCTTGCGCGTTCCGATCGCCGCCGCGTGGAGGAAGCATTCCGAGACGGAAGCCTCAGCTGCATCGTTTCGACCTCCGCCTTTGGCGAGGGTGTCAACCTGCCCGATATCCGCCATGTCGTGCTCTACCACATGCCGTTTGGCGCCATCGAGTTCAACCAGATGAGCGGACGTGCCGGCCGCGATGGCCAGCCCGCCGTGATCCATCTGCTCTATTCGTCGCGCGACGCCCGCATTAACGAGCGCCTGCTCGACTGCTATGCGCCCGAGCGCGACGAGCTCGTCACGCTCTATCGCGCGCTGCAGACCATGTGGCGCTCCAACCGCGGCAAAACCGGGGACGATTCCTTTAGTGCGAGCGATATCGACATCGCGCAGATGTGCCTTGCCATCGATGCTCGCACGCCGGTCGACGAGCGTTCGGTGGAAAGCGGCCTGGGAATCTTCGAAGAGCTTGGTTTCTGTCGAGTTTCGGGGTTTGACGACACTCGTCGCATCGCGATGGCCGAAAACCCCGGCCGCGTGCAATTGAGCAGGTCAATTCGCTATTTGGAGGGCTTGCGCTCGCGCATGGAGTTTTCGGCTTTCCGGAGCTGGGCGCTCGATTCGTGCGCTTCTGATATGCTAGCCAAAGTTAACCGCCCGATCGTACCGCGGGCCTAGGGGAAGGGGACCTCGATGGATGCCGCAGCCCGTACCGCCCATGATTCCACCCTCCAGCCGTTTTCGGAGATGGAGCACTATAAGCATGCCGATGAGCTGCCGCCCGAGATTATGGCGGACAGCTACGACAAGCTGGAGCGCCTGTGCCTCAAATATATGAATGAGGACGACTTTTCTAAGGTTGAGCAGGCCTACTGCTTTGCCGCCGAGAAGCACTGCAACCAAAAGCGCCGCTCGGGCGAGATGTACATTAACCATCCCGTCGAGGTTGCCATCATTTTGGCCGATCTCAAGATGGACTGCGATGTGGTGTGTGCCGCGCTGCTGCACGATACCGTCGAGGATACCGAGACCTCGCTCACCGATGTTTCCGGCCTGTTTGGCGATACGGTGGCCGAGCTCGTCGATGGCGTGACCAAGCTCACCAACATCGAAGTCGACAGCATGGACGAGAAGCAGGCGCTCACGCTGCGCAAGATGTTCCTCGCCATGTCCAAGGACATCCGCGTCATCATCGTTAAACTTGCCGATCGTCTGCACAACATGCGAACGCTGGCAGCCCTGCGCGAGGATCGTCGCCTGTTTAAGGCTCGCGAGACCATGGACGTGTACGCGCCCTTGGCCGACCGCCTGGGCATGAGCTCTATTAAGTGGGAGCTCGAGGACCTGTCCTTCTTCTACCTGGAGCCCGATGCCTACCAGCGCATCGCGCGTATGGTAGCTGAGTCGCGCGAGGTCCGCGAACGCTACCTTGCCGAGACCATCAAGACGCTTACCGATGAGCTCAACCGCATTGGTCTGGAGGACTTCCAGATCAACGGCCGCTCCAAGCACTATTGGTCCATCTACCAAAAGATGAAGCGCAAGGGCAAGGAGTTCTCCGAGATCTACGACCTGGTGGCGCTGCGCGTTATTACCCATTCGGTGCGCGATTGCTACTCCACGCTCGGTGCGGTGCATACGCTGTGGCACCCTATGCCTGGTCGCTTTAAAGACTATATCGCCATGCCTAAGGTCAATAACTACCAGTCGCTCCACACGACGGTCATCGGCCCTACGGCTCGTCCGCTCGAGATTCAGATTCGAACCTACGAGATGCATGAGCAGGCCGAGTACGGCATTGCCGCCCACTGGCTATATAAGAAGTCGGGCGGATCGTCTGCTTCCAAGACCAATGACGCTCAACGTTTGGACGACCAGATCAACTGGCTCAAGCATTCGCTCGATTGGGCAGCTTCCGACGAGATCACCGATGCCAAGGAATACCTGCACTCGCTGAAGGTCGATCTGTTCGATCAGGAGATCTTTGTCTTCACGCCCAAAGGCGAGGTCATGGCGCTTCGTGCCGGCTCCACGCCGCTCGACTTTGCCTATGCCGTTCACACCGAGGTGGGAAACCACTGCGTCGGCGCCAAAATCAACGGTGCGGTGGCTCCGCTCACGCACGAGATCAAGACGGGCGACCGCGTTGAAATCCTGACTAACAAGAGTTCCAAGCCGTCGCGCGATTGGCTCAAGATCGTTAAGACACCTTCCGCCAAGTCAAAGATCCGCCGCTATTTTGCCGCTGCGACCAAGGACGACGACGCTGCCGCCGGTCGCGATATGCTGGCCAAGGACCTGCGTAAGCGTGGCTATGGCATTTCTACGCCGCGTTCGACGCGTGCACTCAACGCCGTGGCGGAGCAGTTTAACTTCAAGCAGCTCGAGGACCTGTTTGCCGCCGTCGGTGCCGGCAAGGTTGCCCCGCGCGCTGTGGGCAATAAGGTCGAGCAAATCTTGGACCCCAAGCCCGAGGAACAGCTCACCAAGGCCGAGGCTATCGCCGAGGTCGTGAAGCAGCCCGCTCGCGGCTCCAACCGCAAGCCGCAAAAGCGCGGCAAGAGCGCCAGTAACGGCATTATCGTCAAGGGCGAGAGCAACAGCGGCCTGCTGGTCCGTCTGGCTCATTGCTGCAACCCCGTGACGGGCGACGACATCGTCGGCTTCATCACGCGCGGTCGCGGCGTTTCGGTGCATCGCGCCAACTGCCCTAACGTCAAGGGTCTTATGGAACATCCCGAGCGCATGATCGATGTGGAGTGGGACGGCGCTGCCGACACCCTCTTCCAGATCGAGATCGTGGTCGAGTGCCTGGACCGCATGGGCCTGCTCAAGGATGTCACCATTGCCATTGGCGATGCGGGCGGTAATATCCTTTCTGCCGCCACGTCGACCAACCGCGAGGGCATTGCAACCCTGCGCTTTATGGTCGAGATCTCGGACGCGAGTGGCTTGGATCCGCTGCTGGCCTCTATCAGCAGCGTTGACTCGGTCTACGACGCTCGTCGTCTTATGCCCGGCGAGGGTGGAGCCCAGCTTAAGCGCCGTGTGTAGGTGCGAGAGCCTCTTGGCATCATAGATATTGGTTACGTTCGAGGCATCGTTTGGTGCCTCGAACGTATTTTAGAAGGAGGGTATGCGCATGGGCGATATGACTTTGGACCTGACACCCCGAGGTGCGGCTTCGATTGAGGCACTCGTCAACGGCCCGATTCAGACCAACAGCTACGCCGTGATTTCGAATGACGAGTGCTTAATCGTCGATCCGGCGTGGGAGGGCGAGCGTCTTGTGGAGCATATCCGCACCGCGCATCCCGAGGTGCGCGTACTCGGCTCTGTCTGCACGCACGGTCATGCCGACCATGTTGGCGGGGTTGCCGGGGTTCGAGCTGTCGTTGGCGACAGCGCACTATATGAGTTGTGCGCTAAGGACGTGACGGTACCTCGCGCAAATATCGAGGAGCAGCGCGCCATGTGGGGCATCGAGACGCCCGATCCGGGTGAGCCGACGCGCTTGCTTGCCGAGGGCGATACAATCGAGGTGGGCGACGTCTGCCTGCAGGTGATCGAGACGCCGGGGCATACGCCGGGCGGCATCGTCCTGTTCGCCGCGACCGAGCAGGGGAACATCGCCTTTGTGGGCGACACGCTTTTCCCGGGCAGCCACGGTCGTACCGATCTTTCCGGCGGTGACGAGGCGGCGATTATGCGCTCGCTTTCCAAACTTGCCAAGACGCTTCCGCCCGATACCGTTTGCTTGACGGGCCATGGCGATTCGACCACGATGGCGCGCGAACTTATGCAGAACCCGTTTATGCAGATGTAGGCTCGAAGCCGTCTTTCGAACCACGAAGACCGCTCAATCGTCAAGCTATTTTCCCCAGTGGGTCGATTCTGTGGGGCAAACGGTCAAAATTTGTCCAATCGGATGGTATTCGTGAACAAACGAACGTTTATGCTCGGGTATGTCGTGGTAAAATCTCAGGCGTTATCGGAGCAACCTTACAGGAGGTTTCTTTTATGCTCGTCAACGCAGCAGACATGCTCAAGAAGGCCGAGGCCGGCAAGTACGCTCTCGGTGCCTTCAACACCAACAACCTCGAGTGGACCCTGGCTATTCTCCAGGCCGCCGAGGAGGCCAAGTCTCCGCTGATCCTTCAGTGCACCGCTGGTGCCGCTAAGTGGATGGGCGGTTTCAAGGTCTGCGCCGACATGGTCAAGGCTGCCGTCGAGGCCACGGGCGTTACCGTTCCCGTCGCCCTTCACCTCGATCACGGTTCTTACGAGGACTGCTTCAAGTGCATCGAGGCCGGCTTCACGTCCATCATGTATGACGGCTCTCACGAGGAGACCTTCCAGCTTAACCTCGACCGCACCAAGGAGCTCGTTGAGCTTGCCCACTCCAAGGGCATGTCCATCGAGGCCGAGGTCGGCGGCATCGGCGGCACCGAGGACGGCGTGACCTCCAACGGCGAGCTCGCTGACCCCGCTGAGTGCAAGCAGATTGCTGACCTGGGCGTCGACTTCCTCGCCTGCGGTATCGGCAACATCCACGGCGTGTATCCCGCCGACTGGGCTGGCCTTTCCTTCGAGCGTCTGGGCGAGATCAAGGCCGAGACCGGCGACCTGCCCCTCGTTCTGCACGGTGGCACCGGCATCCCCGAGGATCAGATCAAGAAGGCCATCTCCCTGGGTATCTCCAAGATCAACGTCAACACCGACCTGCAGCTCGTCTTCGCCAAGGGCGTTCGCGAGTACATCGAGGCTGGCAAGGATCAGCAGGGCAAGGGCTTTGACCCCCGCAAGCTCCTCAAGCCTGGTCGCGACAACATCGTTGCTCGCACCAAGGAGCTCATGGAGGAGTTTGGCTCCGTCAACAAGGCGTAAGCGTCGCTAAACTTCCCGCCGGAAGCCCCGTCCCCCTACACTGTTTCCTTTGCGCTCACCTGGCTTCGCCAGAAGTCGCGCTAAGGAAACAGTTCCGGGGGACGGGGCTTCCTTCGTTTAACGCCGCAGGGTTACGAGTCTGAATTAAGGTGGCTACTGGCTTCGCTAGGAGTCGCGCGACGGAATCAGCTCCGGGGAAACGGGGCCCCTTTGTTAACTCGCTACAGGGTTACTGGGCTGAATTCATTTTTTATAGGTACCGTTTATCGG
This sequence comes from uncultured Collinsella sp., assembly GCA_905213265.1. Classification (GTDB taxonomy): domain Bacteria; phylum Actinomycetota; class Coriobacteriia; order Coriobacteriales; family Coriobacteriaceae; genus Collinsella. The sequence goes on along the minus strand of CAJMHR010000044.1, from coordinate 4,872 downwards.
TGTTGAGGGTTCCTTTATTGGGGCTTTCTTTTTTATCTCGCTACAATGGGCTTCAAGAGTTCTAATGACTTGGAGTTTGGTATGGCTGTTATTAATGTGCTGCCTTCGGATGGGAAGGTTATTGACGAGGGTCCTGTTGGTTGCTCTGTTGATGTCTACTGTGATGATTTTCGCCATCTCGATATTGGGCTACCGCCTGAGATTCTTCGTCTTAAGGATGCCGGGTATTTGACGCAGGCTGTTGCTGCCTGCGATCGTCTTTTGGAACAGAATCCCGATCCCTCGTTGGCCGCTTGCGTTCGTGCCGAGCGGTATCGCATGATCGAGACGCCGCTTCATTTTTCGGTGTCGCGCGATCGAGCTATTGCGATGATTCGCGAGGAGTGGCCTGAGTTTACCGAGGGGCAGTTTGACGATCTGATTGACCGTAAGCGTATTGACTGGCGCTTTATCGATGGCGAGCTGTTCGTTCTCGACAACTTCCTCGATTCGCTTCGCGTATATCCCAAAGAGGTCCCCGGCATGCGTCCCGATCCTACGGACGGAATTGCACTGCGCAACGAGATGCTCAAGGAGATGGAGTTGCAAAATGGATTGGCTCGCGTCATTACGCTTAAAGCATCTGTGTCTGTCCCCGGCGCTCTAGAGGGGGAGACCGTTCGCGCTTGGCTTCCCGTTGCCGCCACCTGCCACCAGCAGTCTCGGGTCGAGATTCTCGACATGACGCCGGAGGGTGCTGTTGCTTCCGCGAACGCTTCGGCGCGTACCGCCTCGTGGTCTTCTTCGAGTGAACGCTCATTCTCGGTGACCTATCGTTATCACATCGATGCTGCTTATTGTGATGTCTACGGTGGCACACTTCCGGTTCATCCGCGTATGGACGCGCCTCTGCCCGAGGATATTTCCGAGGATCGTCCGCACATTGCATTTACGCCGTATCTGCAGCAGCTGACGGCCGGTGTTGTTGACGGACTCGAGGATCCGCTCGATCGCGCCCGTGCTATCTATGATTATCTGACGCAGTATGTCGACTATCGCTATCAACCGCCGTACTTGCTTTTGGGATCTATTGCCGATGACTGCGCGCATTCGCTCCGCGGCGATTGCGGCGTTATGGCGCTCACGTTTATCACCATGTGCCGTATCGCGGGCGTGCCTGCCCGTTGGCAGAGCGGCCTGTACGTTGCGCCCGATTCGGTGGGGTCGCACGACTGGGCAGAGTTCTATACGCCGCAGACCGGTTGGCTCAACGCCGACGTGTCATTTGGATCTTCTGCTCGCAGGATGGGGGAGGAGTGGCGCCGCCGTCACTACTTTGGCAATCTCGACCCGTGGCGTATGGTGGCCAACAATCGATTCCAGGCAGAGTTTGAGCCTTCTTTCGACGGCATGCGCGAGGACCCTTACGATAACCAGATGGGTGAGGCTTCGGTCGACGGTCGCGGATGCCGTCAGCGCGAGATGCTCCGCACGGTCGAACTCATCGAAATGCTCGAAGTTCCATTTTCGGACTAATCGGTAGAAAGCTGTGATAAACTAACTCACGCATTGCGTGCCCGAGTGGCGGAATTGGCAGACGCAGTGGACTCAAAATCCACCGTTGGCAACAACGTGCGAGTTCGAGTCTCGCCTCGGGCACCATACATGCAAGTGAGCGTTCAGGGGGGTTGCGGCCCCCTTTTTCGTGCCGAACTCGCGTGAGCGCGCGAAGCGTTAAGCAAACAGGCCTGTGGCCTGTCTGTAGCGGAGCGTGGCGAGGGCGCCACGCGCCCGAAGCCCGGGGCTTCGCGAAGCGAAGGCCCTTCGAGTCTCGCCTCGGGCACCATACATGCAAGCGAGCGTTCAAGGGGGTCAAGGCCCCTTTTTCGTGTACGTAATGTGATAACGCGCTGTACGTGTTATTATTCGCAAGGCGTTGTCCCCGCAATGCCCTAAAGAGGAACCCGAGGGTTCCCACCTTTTGGCGCCAATGAGCAGCTGACTGGTCATACAACTTAGATTCTCTTCCTCAAATCGAGGATGTCTATGTGTACGACCTGGTTGCTGAGAAGCGCCGGGTTATTTTTTTATGAATGGAGGTAGGGAAAATAGCTAAGTCTGATGACACCCGCATCAACGACGAGATTACTGCATCTTCGTGCCGTTTGATTGGCGTCGATGGCTCTCAGCTCGGCCTGTTCGCCATCCGCGATGCTCAGCGCGTCGCCGACGATCAGGGTCTCGACCTGGTCGAGATCGCTCCCAACGCGGAGCCGCCGGTCTGCAAGGTCATGGACTACGGTAAGTTCAAGTACCAGCAGGCCATGAAGGCCAAGGCTGCTCGTAAGAACCAGTCCAAGGTCGAGGTCAAGGAAATGAAGTTCCGACCCAAGATCGACGTTGGCGACTACGAGACCAAGAAGGGCCACGTTCTGCGTTTCCTCAAGAAGGGCGCACGCGTTAAGATCACCATCATGTTCCGCGGCCGTGAGATGGCTCACCCGGAGCAGGGCCTTAACGTTCTCGAGCGTCTCGCCGAGGATCTCAAGTCTTACGCTACGGTCGAGTCCAAGCCTAAGATGGAAGGCCGTAACATGCTTATGCTGCTCGCCCCGATTAAGGGCGCCTTCGATGAGGATAAAGCGGCAAGCGATACCAAGTAACTAGTGTTCTGTAACCGATTAAGGAGTATTTCATGCCTAAGATGAAGTCCCACAGCGGCACCAAGAAGCGTTTCCGCAAGACTGGTACCGGCAAGCTTATGCGCGCCAAGGCTTTCAAGAGCCACATCCTGAGCAAGAAGTCCACCAAGCGTAAGCGTGGCTTCCGTCAGGAGACCGAGATCGCCGCTGCCGACCGCAAGGTCATCAAGTCGCGTCTCGCCTAAGTTCGCGTTCCCGTTTTTCGTTTTACCGTCTAGGAGTTGATAGAACATGGCACGTATTAAGCGCGCTGTTGCCGCCAAGAAGAAGCGCCGTACCGTTATGCACCGTGCGAAGGGTTACTACGGTGCCGCTTCGCGTACTTACAAGCATGCTAAAGAGCAGGTCCAGCACTCCCTGCAGTATCAGTATCGTGATCGCCGCAACAAGAAGCGCGAGATCCGTTCTCTCTGGATCACTCGTATCAACGCTGCTGCTCGTCTGAACGACATCTCTTACTCTCAGTTCATGCACGGCCTGAAGGTTGCCGGCATCGAGCTCGACCGCAAGGTCCTGGCTCAGATGGCTTACGAGGACATCGAGTCCTTCAACGAGCTGGCTACCATCGCCAAGAAGGCTCTCGAGGCCTAATAGATTCTCTTGAATCGCTAGGGGAGTGTCGCGTTGTGCGCGGCGCTCCCTCTTTTTTTATCGAAAGCGCTGGTCTACATTGCTAAAAGCGCGGGTAGATAAACACTTACAGGTGACCGATCTCTATATATTCCTGAACCAAAGGGTCATCATCTGATACGTGCGGAAGATCCACACCAGTCTTTCTATTACCTATAGAAAGCAATATGTTGTGTAGGACTTGTGAAGAGTGGAATTGACGTCCCACAAGGCTTCGCGGTCTGGCAATATATCTCCTTGCCGCGCGGCCCGGTCGGACCGGATGAGCCGCGGGGCGTGCACCTTGAGAACCGGATACTGCGAGGATGGACACTCACTTCAGTGTCGCATCCGGGCAGACATCGAACCATTTGAAATGGTCTAACTTGGATTTGTTTTTCGCAAGGCCGCCGAGAGGCGGCCCCGAGAAATTCCTTTTCCTATACTAGAACCATATGAATCGAACGGAACCGATCAGCGATGAACTGAGAGGACCGGACGGGCTCGAGGCCCATATATTTTGGACGGAGAGTTCGATCCTGGCTCAGGATGAACGCTGGCGGCGCGCCTAACACATGCAAGTCGAACGGCACCCCTCTCCGGAGGGAAGCGAGTGGCGAACGGCTGAGTAACACGTGGAGAACCTGCCCCCTCCCCCGGGATAGCCGCCCGAAAGGACGGGTAATACCGGATACCCCGGGGTGCCGCATGGCACCCCGGCTAAAGCCCCGACGGGAGGGGATGGCTCCGCGGCCCATCAGGTAGACGGCGGGGTGACGGCCCACCGTGCCGACAACGGGTAGCCGGGTTGAGAGACCGACCGGCCAGATTGGGACTGAGACACGGCCCAGACTCCTACGGGAGGCAGCAGTGGGGAATCTTGCGCAATGGGGGGAACCCTGACGCAGCGACGCCGCGTGCGGGACGGAGGCCTTCGGGTCGTAAACCGCTTTCAGCAGGGAAGAGTCAAGACTGTACCTGCAGAAGAAGCCCCGGCTAACTACGTGCCAGCAGCCGCGGTAATACGTAGGGGGCGAGCGTTATCCGGATTCATTGGGCGTAAAGCGCGCGTAGGCGGCCCGGCAGGCCGGGGGTCGAAGCGGGGGGCTCAACCCCCCGAAGCCCCCGGAACCTCCGCGGCTTGGGTCCGGTAGGGGAGGGTGGAACACCCGGTGTAGCGGTGGAATGCGCAGATATCGGGTGGAACACCGGTGGCGAAGGCGGCCCTCTGGGCCGAGACCGACGCTGAGGCGCGAAAGCTGGGGGAGCGAACAGGATTAGATACCCTGGTAGTCCCAGCCGTAAACGATGGACGCTAGGTGTGGGGGGACGATCCCCCCGTGCCGCAGCCAACGCATTAAGCGTCCCGCCTGGGGAGTACGGCCGCAAGGCTAAAACTCAAAGGAATTGACGGGGGCCCGCACAAGCAGCGGAGCATGTGGCTTAATTCGAAGCAACGCGAAGAACCTTACCAGGGCTTGACATATGGGTGAAGCGGGGGAGACCCCGTGGCCGAGAGGAGCCCATACAGGTGGTGCATGGCTGTCGTCAGCTCGTGTCGTGAGATGTTGGGTTAAGTCCC
>CAJMHR010000043.1 GCA_905213265.1 uncultured Collinsella sp. | reverse complement strand
TCGGAGAAGTTCGCGAAGCCCACTTCTCCGAGGAAGGGCACCAGCCCGGAGGCGGCCCCAGCGCGAGACCGTCCCGGATGCCTACTTACTCGTTGTCGCCCGCGGTCATCTGCGTTGCGGAGAGCGCGCCGTCGGCTGCTGTTGCGGCTGCGGCGTCGGGCCAGACCCAGTCGGTGAAGGCCGGGTGATCGTAGCCCTCATCGCACGCGAACTCGAAGGCCTCGGTGCGGAATGCCTCCCACTTATCAATCTGCTCGGCAAACTTATCGGCGTCGACCATGCGCAGCACGTCGGCGGCCAGTGCCCAGCGGTCCATGTTGTTCAGGCGCAGCATGTCGAACGGCGTTGTCGTGGAGCCTTTCTCCTCGTAGCCGTGGACGCGGAAGGCATCGTGGCCGGGGCGGTTCCAGATCAGGCGGCGAATCGTGCCGGCATAGGCGTGGAACGCAAAGAAGACGGGCTTCTCGCCGCAGCCGAACAGCTCAGCCCAGCGCTCGTCGCTGAGAGCCTGGTCGTTCTCGCAGACGTTCTGGATCTTGAGCAGGTCGACCACGTTGACGAACCATACCTTGATGCCCAGCTCGCGCAGCATGTCGGTTGCAGCCAGAGCCTCAAGCGTCGGCACGTCACCGCAGGTGGCGACCACGACGTCGGCCTCGGCGAGCGAATCGGCGGTCGATGCCCACTCCCAAGTCGCAACGCCCTCGGCGAGCTCCGCCTTGGCCTCGTCGACCGTCTGGAAGGTCGGAGCAGGCTGCTTGCCGCAGAAGATGGCGTTGACGCAGTCAGTGGACTGGTAGACGCGCTCGGCCACGGCGAGAGCCATGTTGGCGTCGGCCGGATAGTAGGCGTTTACGATGTGCGTGTCGTTGGCCTTGTTGAGCAGCAGGTCGATAAAGCCGGGGTCCTGATGCGAGAAGCCGTTGTGGTCCTGACGCCAGACGTGGCTCGACAGCAAAATGTTAAGGCCGCTGATGGGGGCACGCCACGGAATCTCGCGCTTGGTAGCCTCGAGCCACTTGCAGTGCTGGTTGACCATGGAGTCGACCACATGGACAAAGCTCTCGTAGGAGCTCCACACGCCGGAACGGCCAGTGAGCACGTAGGCCTCGAGGAAGCCCTCGCATTGGTGCTCGGACAGCTGCTCGACGACCTTACCGGAGCCTGCCAGCAGCTCGTCGTTGGCCTCGTCCTCGTAGAAGCCGGCGTCCCACTGCTTCTTGGTCACCTTGTAGGCAGCCTGCAGGCGGTTGGACGCGGTCTCGTCGGGACCGAAGATGCGGAAGTCATCCATGTTCTTGGCCAGAACGTCGGCAGTGTACTCACCAAAGACGCGGGCGGCCTCGGTGGAGCCCCAGCCATGACCATTAGTGTCGACGGGGACCTCGTGGGCGTGGATATCGGGCAGCTCGAGCTCGCGACGCACCTTACCGCCGTTCGCGTTGGGGTTGGCGCCGATGCGCAGCTCGCCGGTCGGCATAAAGGCCGTCACCTCGGGGCGCACCTGGCCCTCGGGCGTAAAGAGCTCCTCGGGCTTGTAGGAACGCAGCCACTCGCGCAGCACGCGGAAGTGCTCGTGGGTGTCCTTGGCACTCGCCAGCGGCACCTGATGCGCGCGCCAGGAGTCCTCGGTCTTCTTGCCGTCGATCTGCTTGGGGCAGGTCCAGCCCTTGGGCGTGCGGAACACAATCATGGGGTAGGCCGGGCGGACCACGGTCTCGCCTGCGGCGGCCTGGGCCTGCGCGGTTGCCTTGATGTCACAGATCTCATCGAAGACCTGCTCAAACAGGGCAGCGAAACGCGCATGAATGCTTGCGTGGCTCTCGTCGTCAAAGCCGGCGACAAAGAAGTGCGGCTTATAGCCCATGCCCTCAAAGAACTTGGTGAGCTCTTCGTCGGACACGCGGGCGAGGATGGTGGGGTTGGCGATCTTGTAGCCGTTGAGGTGCAGGATCGGCAAAACGATACCGTCGGTTGCCGGGTTCACGAGCTTGTTGGATTGCCAAGAGGTCGCGAGCGGGCCGGTCTCGGACTCGCCGTCGCCCACCACGGCCACGGCCAACAGGCTCGGGTTGTCCATGACGGCACCGTAAGCGTGGCTGAGCGTGTAGCCGAGCTCGCCGCCCTCGTGGATGGAACCGGGCGTCTCGGGCGCAAAGTGGCTCGGGATGCCGCCGGGATAAGAGAACTGGCGGAAGAACTTCTGCAGGCCTGCCTCGTCATTGGTGATGTCGGGGCGAATCTCGCGGTAGGTACCGTCGAGCAGCGACTGAGCAGTACCGGCGGGGCCACCGTGACCAGGGCCCATCAAGAAGATAGCATTCTGGTTGTGGTCGGCGATCAGTCGATTGACGTGACCGAACAGGAAGTTGATGCCGGGCGTGGTGCCCCAGTGGCCAACCAGGCGGTGCTTAACGTCCGGACGACCGAAGTCGCGCACCTCACCGGTTTTCTCGTCGACAAAGTCGGGGCGCATTAGCGGGTTAGAGCGAAGGTAGATCTGACCGACGGACAGATAGTTCGATGCGCGCCAATACAGGTCGACGCCCTCGAGCTCGGAAGCCGGCACCTCGTGGCCCAGCTTTTGCCACGGCGTCCCCAGTGTTTTAGCCATTGTTTATGTCCCTTCGCTGTGCGGTCACCCTCCAATACGGCAACCTTTCGTTGGGACCAGTATATTTGCTAAAACGTTTTATCATGGTGAAAAAACGTTTTATCACCCTTATCAATCCCATCGATTAGCAAAACGCGACATTCACCTGCGGCGTTGATTGTCACAGGTGCTCCACATTCGGTCTCTGCAAATTGGTAAACGTGTTTAGTTGTGTTTAGTAAGCTCGAGCACGCTGTCCTTAACGATAAGCTCCGGCTCCAGAACGACCTCTTCGGCACGCCTGCCGCCCCTACCGGCAAGACGCTTGGACATGCAGCCAAAAGCATGCTCCGCAAGGACACCAGGGTCCTGCTCAATCGCGGTCAGCGCCGGCTCAAAGAGAACGTCGGCCGCCGAGTTGTCATAGCTCACCACCGAGATATCGCCCGGGATGCTCTTCCCCATCTCGTGTAAGCGCTTGAGCAAACCGAGGGCAATGTTATCCGAGCTTGCGAACACGGCAGTGGCGTCAGTTGCGAGCACTGCCTCCGAGGCCTCGTATGCGCTCGGAATGTAGTACTCGCTCTCAAACTCCAAACGCGCGTCGATCGGCAGGCCAACCTCGCGCAGCGCGCGCTCATAGCCGGCAAGTCGCTTGCGACCCGTATTGGAACGGCGGGCATTAACCAGGCAGGCAATACGGCGGTGGCCTTGCTCGATCAGATAGCGGGTGGCCATATAGCCGCCCATCTCGTGGTCGAACATCACCTTGTCGCACTCGAGCCCCTCAATGGCACGGTCGACCATTACGGCCGGGATGGGCAGGTGGCTGACTTCTTCGCGCAGGGCGCGATCATCGGAGAACTCGTCACCCACCACCAGGAAGACGCCATCAACGCCGCGCGTCACCAGCTGGCGCAGCAGCTCCAGATCGTCATCGGCGCTTCCGCCCGAGCTGGTAATGAAGAGCGCATAGCCGTCCTCGCGGCAGCGCTTTTCCAAGCTACCGGCGAGCGAGGCAAAAAAGCGGCTCTCGATGTTAGGGACGATAAGGCCCAGCGTGCGCGACTCGCGCATAACCAGGCTGCGCGCAATCTGGTTGGGAACATAGTGGTTGCGCGCCGCGACCTCTTTGATGAGCTTGCGGTTTTCTTCCGAGATGCGACAGGGCCGATTATTGAGAACAAGCGAGACCGACGAGGGGGAAAGCCCCACCTCCTGGGCGATCTGCTTGAGGGTGACTTTGTTGGCCATCTCGCTCCTTCCGGGTTTACGCGCAATCTCTTGAAAGTATAGCGACTACCCCTCTACCTCGGTGATAAACACTTTACCAATCCGGTGGACGGCTGTTTTATCGCCGCCAGCGCACCAAATCCGTCCGGGTGGGGTATATTGCAATCGATTGATGACAACGACCACCAAAAGGCGGATATCCGTATGCACGAGAACGATTTTTTTAACGAGGACCTGCTGTGCGCGCTCGCTGGCGTTGCCGGCGAGGACAACGTGCTGATGAGCGAGCCCATGCGCGAGCACACCACGTTTAAGATCGGCGGTCCGGCCGACGTCTTTGTCACGCCCGATACTGAGCAGGGCCTCGTCGCCACGCTCGATACCTGCTATCGCTGCAATCTACCACTCACCATCGTGGGCAACGGCTCCGACTTGCTCGTCGGCGACAAGGGCATCCGCGGCGTCGTCGTAGCGCTGGGCGAGGGCCTCTCCGACATTACGGTCGACGGCACGCACGTCACGGCGGCAGCCGGCGCCTTGCTTTCCGATGTCGCAGCCGCGGCAGCCGAGGCCGGCCTTACCGGCATGGAGCCCATCTCGGGCATTCCCGGATCGGTCGGCGGTGCCTGCTACATGAACGCCGGAGCATACGGCGCTTGCATGGCCGATGTGCTGGAGTCCGTGCGCGTCTACAAGCCCGCCCGCATGCTCGACGACGGCACCCGCGGTAGCGGCAGCATTATCGAGTTCGATGTCGACGAGCTCAACCTGGACTATCGCAAGAGCCGCATTGCCGACGACGGCTTCATCGTGCTCTCGGCCACCTTCAATCTCGCCCCGGGCAACGCCGCGATGATCAAGGCCGACATGGACGACTACCGCCAACGCCGCGAGGACAAGCAGCCGCTCGACATGCCGAGCGCCGGCTCCACCTTCAAGCGCCCCGAGGGCTACTTTGCCGGCAAGCTCATCATGGACGCCGGCCTGCGAGGACACGCCATCGGCGGCGCGCAGGTGAGCGAAAAGCACTGCGGCTTCATCGTCAACGCCGACCACGCCACCGCCGCCGATGTCGACGAACTCATCCGCCACATCCAAACAACCGTCAAAGACCAATTCGACGTAGACCTAGAACCCGAAGTCCACCGAGTAGGCGAATTCCTCTAACAAAGAAGGCCCCGAAAGGGGCCTTCACCATATTTATTCAGATAACCCAGTCCGGTGTGTCGCGCCCCGAACCCGAGAGGGCCGCGTGCCCGCCCGCAATATATTTGATTGATCGCGAGTTCCGCACGCAAAGAAGGCCACTTAATGTGGCCTTCGTCTTGCGCAGGACTGCCCGAGCAGGCAATCAAATATATTGCGGGCGGGCACGCGGCCCAGTCGGCTTTACGACAGCGCAATACCGCCAAGCCAGCCCCAACGCACGCCAGAGCCAGTACCATAAAAGCTGATGAACGAATCAAGCGACTTAGACGTAATGGCACCCTCGTTGCTCATAACGATGCCGCCGCCAACGTAGATACCCACATGACCGTAGATAAGGCCCGGAGCACCCGTGCCGCTGTGCGAGGAATCGGCCACGATCATGCCCACCTGCAGCGCCGAGCGGTCGGAGCTATAGCACCAGGCGTTGAACATGTCACACGCGTTGCCGCCAAAATAGCCCACGCCGGCATTGCGGAAGACGTTGGTAACCCAGGCAGCACACCAGCCCTGGCCGGGAGAAGGCGTCGAGTAGCACGCATTGACGACGGCCTGCTGCTTGCCCGAACCGCCCGTCTGTTGCGGGGTGCCGCCGGCATACGAGCCGCCACCCGAGCTCGAGCCACCCGAAGAAGAGCCCGTGTTCGCAGAGGCCGCGGCTGCCGCAGCCGCCTTCCTAGCGGCCTCCTCAGCCTGGGCGGCAGCGAGGATCTCGGAATCGCGCTGAGCCATGAGTTCCTTGACGTCGTCGGAAAGACCGTTCAGCACGGTCTGGACTTCTTGCTGCTTGGCCTGCATGTCCTGCATCTGGGCAGTCTGCTGATCCTTGAGCTTCTCCAAGTCGGCCTTCTGCGACTCAAGCTCGGTCTTTTGCGCATCGAGCTCTTCCTGGATGGTCTGAATGTCCTCGATGGCGTCGCGGTCGCTCTTGTTGATCTTCTCAACATAGTGCGCATTGGCGACGAGCTCCTCAAACGAGCCCGAGGCGAGCAGCAGCGACAGGATGTTGGTGCCGCCCGACTTATAGCTGGCGGAAACGCGATCGGAAAGATCGCCGCGCTTCTTTTTGAGCTCGGCCTTCTTTTCGTCAATCTGCGCCTGCGTGCTGTCAATCTGGCCCTGTACGCCCTCGATATCGTTGAGGGTCTGGGCGTTCTTGTTGGCCAGCGCCGCGTATTCATTTGCGATGCTGTCGAGCTGGGCCTGGACCTCGTCAAGCTGAGCCTGGGCCGCATTGAGCTTGTCGGTGGTTTCCTTGGTGGCCTCCGCAGCATGGGCGCGAGCGGGCAGACCAAAAAGAACGGCTGCAGAAGCTGCGCCGAACAGGGCCTTGAGGGCAGTGCGACGCGAAAGCTCCTGGGAAAGGATGGAATCGCTGTTTGGTGACATATCTACTCCGTTACATGTTTATTTATATGTCGCTCAACTTATACATATTAGCGTACATCCGGCGCATCCCAACGATTTCCACGAACGGCAGCAAACCGTATGGTCGGCGGCTCGTATGCAAACGTCAAAGTCAAGGTTACGCCCACGCCAAACATTTCAATGAGTACGTTAGCATGTTCATCTGCTTTTCCTGCCCTGCACCTTTTGGGTGCCCCTGCCTGCGCTATACTCCCCTGAAGAAGTGTTCCTGATTCGATAGGAGACTACATGTCCAAAGCACTCGACCCCAAAGACACCTGCGTCCTCGTAACCGGTGGCGCCGGTTTTATCGGCTCGCACACCGTCGTTCAGCTGCTCGAGGGCGGCTACCAGGTCGTCATCGTCGATGACCTCTCCAACTCCAGCGCCGTCGCCGTCGACCGCGTCAAGACCATCGTGGGCGAAGAGGCTGCCAAGAACCTCACCTTCTACGAGGCCAACGTGCTCGACCGCGAGGCCATGAACAAGATCTTCGACACCCATCAGATCGACCGCGTCATCCACTTCGCCGGCTTTAAGGCCGTCGGCGAGTCGGTGAGCAAGCCCGTCGAGTACTACCACAACAACATCGAGAACACCCTGGTGCTCATCGACGTCATGCGCAACCATGGCTGCAAGTCCATCATCTTCTCGAGCTCCTCGACCGTCTACGGCGATCCGGACAACCCGCCCGTCACCGAAGAGGACCCCAAGAAGCCCGCGACCAACCCCTATGGTTGGACCAAGTGGATGATTGAGCAGATCCTCATGGACGTCCACACCGCCGACCCCGAGTGGGACGTCGTGCTGCTCCGTTACTTCAATCCCATCGGTGCCCATCCGTCGGGCCTGATCGGCGAGGACCCCAAGGGCATCCCCAACAACCTGGTGCCCTACGTCGCCCAGGTCGCCGTCGGTAAGCTCGAGGCCGTTCAGGTCTTTGGCAACGACTACCCCACCCCCGACGGCACCGGCGTGCGCGACTACATCCACGTGTGCGACCTGGCATCTGGTCACGTTGCCGCCCTCAACTGGATGAACGGCAAGACCGGCGTCGAGATCTTTAACCTGGGCACCGGCACCGGCACCTCGGTACTCGAGGTCGTCGCCGCCTTCTCCAAGGCCTGCGGCAAGGAGCTGCCCTACGTGATCCGTGAGCGCCGCGCCGGCGACATCGCCGCCAACTGGTGCGATGCCTCCAAGGCCGAGCGCATGATGGGCTGGAAGGCCCAGTACGACATCGCAGACATGTGCCGCGACAGCTGGAATTGGCAGAGCCATAACCCCAACGGCTTCGCCGACGCCGAGTAGCCACTCCCCCGTGCTAGGTTTTGTGGCATGCCTCAAAACCTAGCACGCGACATGCTCGGCACATGCCGCTTCCTGCATGGGTAGATTTCTAGACATGTCCCAAAAATCTACTGGCCCCGGCCTCCAATGTGAGGTCGGGGCTTTTTAGGAACTCGTTCTCGAGCTCGAGCTCGCGCATGCACTTGCGGGCGGCCCTCATCTCGGCGGTCTCGGTCTTGGCCGCGGCCGCCGCGACCGGGTGGTTGGCCAGTTCCTTCTTTCTGACCGTCACCCATCTTCCCAGGATCTTCTCATTGATGCCGAGGTCGGCGGCAACTTGGGCGATGGGCTTCCCCGACGCGACGGCTAAGTCTGCGGCCTCGGTGCGGTGCCCCGCTGTGCAGGAGAGCCTATCTGCCATGACTGAACACTCCTTTCTTTTTGGCGCTGAAACGATTATCGCCGCTCAACGCCATTCCTCTAAGTCAAGTGTCCTGGGATACAATACAGTTCAAATGGACGAGGAGGATCCGGCGCTCCTCTTGATGAGCCCGGAGAGGCCCCTGGTCGTCACCCTTCCCCGCGCGAACGCAAAGCGGACGGCGGCGAGCCATGTCCTCCCCGCGCGTTCCATTTAGGGAGTCCTCGAGAAGTCGATCTCCCTGTGCGATAATCGAGCTATTGAGTCTCGCGAGTTTAGAGCTGGTGATATGCATTGAAAATCAAGGTGAAAAACATCGGCAGGGTCGCTGAGGCCGATATCGAGATTAATGGCATTGCCGTGATCGCCGGGGAGAACGGGACGGGGAAAAGCACGGTTGGAAAAGCGCTTTATGCGGCCTTCAACAGCATGTCCGATTCGGAGAACAAAATCGACCGCATGAGGCGCAATAGTGTTGAACGCGCCATCAGGAAGGCATATGTGGGAGGCCCTCTCGACTCCACGTCTCGCCACAGGCGAACTGCTGGAAGAATGAATGGTTTCATCGACAGGGTTTTTTCGGGCGAGTGCACGAGGGACGAGCTTATTGATGAGATAAAGGAGTATTACGGGGAGGAGATCTCCCGTGAGATCGAATCCGATTTCACGAATGGCGTAGCAGGAGTTGCCGATCAGATTATCGAGATCATGGATATCTCCGATGATGAGGTATTTCGTGCGATTGCGACAAACAGGTTCCAAAGCGAGTTCAACGGCCAGATCAATTCGGTTTTCGGCGAAGAGCCCGGGAAGGTCGAACTCCAGATAAAGGACGCATCTACGGTTTTCTCGGTTGCAGGTGACGAGGTGGCGGAGGTGCACGATAGGAGGGTTTTGCGATTCAGGGCGCATTATCTGGACGACCCGTTCCTGATCGATTCTCTCGGAGGGCCCTACGGCCCCGCTTTTCGGTTCAGGCCCCTCCTTGGACACCAGGAGGAGCTGCGGCAAGATTTGATTCAGGCGACCATCCGTAACGATGACAGCGAGTCCTCGCTGTTCGACGAGATCGCGAAGGAGCGGCACCTGAAGGTTCTCATGGACAAGGTCTCCTCCTTATGTCCGGGGTATTTCGAGAGGAGCGAAAGTCGCGGTCACCTTACGTATCTCGAAGAGGGCTTCGCTCGGGGGTTGGAGCCTGGGAACCTTTCTGCTGGCTTGAAGACGTTCGCCATCATGAAGGTGCTCTTGAAGTCCGGCGCGCTAGATGCCGGAGGGACTATTATCCTCGATGAACCCGAGATTCATCTTCATCCTGCATGGCAGCTGGCCTTCGCCGAGATAATCGTGCTGCTCCAGAAAGAGCTCGGGATGCACGTCTTAATGAGCACCCATAGTCCATATTTCTTGAATGCGATCGAAGTGTATTCTAAGAAGCACGCTGTTGATGGATTGTGCTCATATTATCTTGCGGAGACCTGCGCTGATGGACGCTCTCGCTTTGCCGAAATAACCGGCTCGACTGAGGTCGCCTACGAGAAGCTGGCGGCTCCTTTTGATACGCTTGAGAGGGAGGAGTACGGCCTTGAGTAGCGACCTGTGCGCCTCCTGCCCTCATCCGAACTCTCCCGTGGTGCCAGATGGCAGCGATGGTTGCTCCCGTTGCAGGACCTGTATCCTAAGGGACTGCACGTCGACCATCTCCAAAACATCCAGAGACGGGAGCGTCTCTCTTGTGGATGACGATTTGCCTGTTGTCAATTTTGACTCTGTTAAAGAATGCTACTGCAAGAAGGTCAATAGGTGGATGCAACTCCCGCGCTCCGCCGATGCGCTGTATTGCGATCGGGAAACGTTATATCTAGTCGAATTTAAAAACGGCAGTCTGAAGGAGACGCTGGGGAAGAGGCTCAATCCCAAGGATGACGAAGAGCTTGGTATCAATCTTGGCCAAAGGGACGCCCTCATCGAGAAGTGCAAGGACAGCGTTTTGATCTGCTCGGACCTGTGGGGAAAGAGGACGAGATGGTTTCGCGAGCACTGCGTCTTTGTTTTGGTATACAACGAGGACAAGAACAAGACCGCGTTGAAGCGGGTTGCCAGCTCGATTAGGAAAAAAGCGCGTTTTGGGCTTCCTGACAAATTGAAAGGTTTTTGCGTGAAGGATGTCTTGACGCTAACCGAAAAGGAGTTTTCGACATCGCTCCTTTCAACTTGGCGAGACGCAGAAGAAATCGCGGAGGTCGACGCGTAGGAGACCGAAAGGCATCCGGTGGCTATTTGCTCCCGATATCGATCGTTCGTCTGCAGTCGGTTTTCTTTCCGCTGCGCCCGCCAGTTTGCGATGAGTCGCGCACCGTGTGAAGCTCAACACGGATGAAATACAAATATAATCCCCCCTTGCACTGTGTTGATAAATATTGCTCGTCGAACTCATCTGAACTGGGCTTTCTTGCATAGAACTGCCTGAACCTGAGCGTTTTCGGGTATCGCATTGCCCGATCGAGCACCATCGCGACCTTCTCAAGCTTGTCCTCGGGCGGACTCATAGCCACAGCCCCGCATGTCGTCCCGGTTGGAGCCGGGATGAGCCCTCAGGAAGCACTGCATGAAGTAGCGCATCCGGTTCACGGGCCCCAGCGGGTTCTGGCCGTCGGGAACGCCCTTAAGCAGCTTCGCGTTGTAGTGCTGGCTCTTCAGTGACAGATTGTTGACGGGAGCCGTGTGGCGCCCGGCTCCATGTCGTGGATGAGCGTGGAGCCGGGCGCCACACGGCTCCCGAACGTCGCCAAGGTCTTCGCCCTGCTTGTCTTGCCAAGGCCCTCCCGGATGAAGATTGAATTGCCTGGCTCATCGCAGCCGAGCGCGACACGGCCTCTACCCGAGACCATCATCTCTACACATAGCCCATCATTCGACAAGAACGCGCAGTTTGTCCTGCATAGGCGCATGGTGTCCCCCTCCGCCGCAAGAGGTGAGCAAAAGAGAGGCTCCCCTCGCCACTACCGGACAAAGGGACCTCTCTGGGGAAACACGCTATAAAACCTTCTTGCCGGGCGGTCGAGTACAGCACCGACGGCGTACCCGTGGAGACCTACCCAGAGCCCACGCCATTTCAAGTTTCTTGGTCTTCAACGCCACAATCCGATAATCATCCAGCCGTCGAAATGACCTCGTCACAGGCGGCAAGCATCTCCTCGTCATGAGTGACAACGATTACAATATGGTCTCTCTTAATTTCATGAAGCAATTTGATCAGCGCGCCTCGACTCTTCGCATCAAGTGCTGAGGTCGGTTCATCAAAAAGCATAACGTCCGGCGATTTCAACAGCTGTCTCACAATTGCAATCTTTTGCTTCTCGCCGCCGGACACCCCTCCTTTCCCGCCGTCAAGCATCGCCGTTGCCCCGTTCTCCACAGAAGCAACCATTTCGTCTAGCCCCAATATGACAAGCATCCGATTCAGCTTATCCATCTCGTAATCATCAGAAAGCAGCGTAAGATTATCGAGAATCGTCCCCTCAACGATAGGGGGTTCTTGCTCCGTAATGCTGACTCGACACCGCCGCAATGCATATCGATCGATGCAACGCTGTGACACCCCGTTGTAGCGAACGGCCCCTTCTGTGTCATCTGGATATAGCCCCAATATCACTGACAGCAGCGAGCTCTTCCCCGAACCATTCGGCCCCGAGATTCCATATAGCCGACCCCTGGAAAACGCGAGCCCCTCAATGCTTAACGCGACCCTTTCCGCCCCTGGATAACGTAGCTTGATGTTCTCTAGACGGATTTCCTCAATCGGACCAAGCGCCAATTTGCCATTCGCTTCCACCGGGACATCCCAAATTCTTTTCAGCCGCTCATAGCATACGCGATTAGTCTGGTAATCCCTTCCCCAGCCCAACAAATACTGTACCGCTGAGCTTAAGTTCGAATAATATCCAACAGCAGTCACGAGAAAACCAGGCAACAGTCTCCCGCCCATCACTTCAACCGCGCCCACAGCAAGAAGACATCCTTGAGCGGCGGAAGCGACCAACGCGTTGCCAAAGGTAAATCTAGACCCTACTTCCTGATTTGCTCTCATCGTTGGATAGAGCCCATTAAAAGCTTCGACCAGTACAGCGCGGGACCTATCGAACAAAGCATGTTTGCGGATGAAATCAACTTTCTCCAACTGATCTTGTAGACAGGAAAAAAACCTCGCGCTCTGCTCTTGTACGTCAAAACTTCTCTCAAACAGCCTTGCGCGTGAAACCGCATAAAAAGCGGCACTCGCTGCCGCAAGAACAAGGCAGACCACACTCAACTTGATATTCAGGCTACCGAGAACAAACAGGGCGGACAAAAGGGTGATAACGTTGCTTGAAACCCCCACAACCGAGTTGATTACGAAGATGACAAGGTCATTAGCGTCGTGATTGATTTGCTGGTTATAATACGACGCGTTGAAGCCCTCGAAGAATGCCTGGGGAAGGTGCTTCACGTGCTCAAGCGTATCCGCATTTAAGCCGAACCCCGCATGCGACTGAAGGTTGATGTACAGCATCTCTGAGCAATACACTAGTCCCGCTCGAACCGCTTGGACCGCAACCAAAATAAGGCAACAAACGAGAACGGCGGCAAGATCGGCGCTGGCCGGCATCGCCAATCGGTTTACCACTATGCCGGTAAGAAAGGGACCCGCAAGCGCAAGCAGCCCGACCAAAACTGTTACGACAAGATAGGCGTAGAATCGACCGCCCAGTATATATTTTCTACAGAGATTAAGCATCAGCCTCATTTTGCCCCGCACCCCGTTTTGCCGTATTCATCATCTGGGAGAGCAGCATTTTTTGCTCGGCATCATACCGGAAGGAAACGCAACGTTTCCCCTCACCGTTTAAGGCGTGGTTGGGGCACCCTCCCATGCACATGGGAAAAGCAAAGCACTCTTGGCATTCCGGGTCATCCGGCTCATATGCCATCCAGTTAATCATGTTCTTGCTCAACATTGGCGGCTCGAAAATAGTTCCGACCCTCCGCTCCTTCATTCCAATGTCATCCCAGCACTTATACAAATCTCCGACGGGATCAACCACGTACGAGTTGATTCCAACGGCGCAACATATCCCGAAATTCGTCCCACCAAAAGGTTGAACTTTGAAGCCCCGCGCAATTGCCCTTTTATAAAACTCAGTCTCCTCATACGAGAACTCTTTTACAGTAAAGCAGTGGCTGTCGTTCGCACATACCTGATTGATATCGTCAACAGGGGCTAAATAGAAGTGAACCTTATTCATCAGGCCATTTAGCTCGAGATAATCCAATAGCTCTTGAGCGGCCTCGATGTTGGTCTTGTCGACGTTGCTCCTTATCGAAATATCGATGATGTCGGCACACTCTTTGACGTTCTTGAGAATACGTTCGTATGTAGGGCTTCCGTCGTGAAGAATCCTTCTCGAATCGTGATCCGACTTCGATCCATCTATAGTCACTTGCGCGCTCGTCACACCACATGCCGCGAGCCTCCTTGCAACATCAGGCGTCAGCAGATAGCCATTTGTCACTATCGATGCGGAATATTCACACGTTGGCCCCACGACATCTTTCAGATCCGACGTAATCCGTTCGATCATCTTCATTCCGAGCAGAGGCTCGCCGCCGTACCATCCAACTGAGAGACTTGCGATACCAGGATAGTAATCTTTCACGAACTTGGAGAGCTGTGTCAAAACCTCCTCGCCCATCGTCGTGTACGCCTGTCCCTTTTCATAGCAGTAGGGACAGCAAAAGTTGCAAGCCATCGTTGGCGCAATGGTAAGGGACAGAGCAGTATTCGCAAAGCGCGCGGCGCGACTTTGCAACCTGATCTCCCCAAGCTCGTCCCTCTCCTCATTGACTAGGATGCCTCCCCTTATCAGCTCCGCGACAAGATCATCGGCATCCCGAACGTCCCCTTCTTGAATCCTTTTGAATTTCTGCGCGTATTCCGGATTTAACGACAGGATGCCGCCGGTTCGCGCATTCATGATAAGAAGACTTCCGTTATGTTCATGCACCACATTAAATTGCGACAGTTTCACTTCGCACCATCTCCATTTCCAATCAAATCCATATCGACCCTCAGACGCTGCGCATACGCCAGCGCACTACCTTCTTCGATAAAAACTGCACGAAAGCAGCAATAGACATGCGAGCGACACGATGACCGCATGGCCGCATGCAGCCATCAGGACCGTCCCGCCGGCAGCCCCGCACGCCCTCATCCAATAAGCCATGTGAACCGGGGGTAAAACGGTTGGGAAACTCATCGCGATAACAAGGCCCGCGAACGTTGCGACCAGCAAGGCTCCCGACACAAGAGATCTGATCCTGAACACCTCATATGCAACCGCAACCATCAGCGTATAAGCGGCGTCTATAACGATATTCGACAGGAGTGCCGAGGTCACATTACCAACCGTAAGGCTGTCTAGACCGCTTCCGGAGCACACGGCAAAGACCGCAGCGACACCGAGAGTAAACGCGATGTAGGGGCACAGCGTATACACTTCGCAAGCCAATGTCTTTGCCGCAAACAGCTGCCAGCTGCGGAAGCCCCGAGCAATCGAAACTCCCCTTGCCGACACGCTCGTCGCATCACCGAATAGCGTCCCCGCCACAACAACAGAGACGATTGGGAAGAACACCGTATGCGCCATGGAGACGACACTTAGCCAGGAAGAGATACCCGTTGGCCCAACCCCTATCGAGAAAAGATAGCCCGGATCGGCGGAAAAGCCAAAGAACTGGCCCTCTCCCCCTGCGGAGACCCATGCGCCGGACCCGGCAAACACATAAATCCCCGCGATGCCCAAATACATCAGCGCTATTATCACGGCGAGTTTCATTCTCCTTGCGCGGAACAGTTCCGCCCTGACCGACATCCCAAGATTCATCGAACCGCCGTCCTTACAAATAGCGAGACGAGCGCAACTCCAACCGACACAAGAACAGTGCCGCCCGCATACAGCAAAACCTGAATTACACCAACATTCTGCATACTCAGGGAACACAGGTTCATCAGGTAATACACGGGCGAGAGCATGAGCAGCAAGCTGGGCTGACCGCTTCCGTATGTACTTGGGAACCACACCATCACAAATGTCGAAACCGCTATTGCAACGACGCTGCTCGCCACCACACTCCTCGTGAGCAAATACAGGGCGAAGGTAGCGGCGTACATCGAAATGAGCAGCAGCGCGATCATCAGCGCAATCGATACAAATTGGGCAAACCCTGAGCACGAGGCCCCAACGTCCCATTGGGCCATCTTGGTTAAATACAGCGCAGTCGTAGAAAGAAGATACACGGCACCGACCAGAGTGCAGTTCACCAACAGCTTCGTGATCACAATCGCCGCCTGCGACACCCCTCGCGATCTCGATACGGCGTAAGCCACGGATTCAAAGTCTCTCGACGTAGTGTAAACCGCGTAGAGAATCGTCACCGGAATCCAGACCACTGTAGACGCAAAAGACGTCCGGGCAACAGAGCCCAAAACGTCCCCTGCATCCACTAGGTTTCCAATAAAACCTATAGCCCCTCCAAGCGTATACGGGTCATCACCGGCGACCATGATCAGCACCTCAGACGAAGTCGCAGCCGCAACCACATACAGCACAGCCGCAAGCGCAATCATCAGAGCGGTCGCCGGGTGCCTGGCGAGCAACCATACCTCGCTCCGAAAAGCTGAGATGAACTCGCGTTTCATCACAGCTCGCTCTCTCGACCGATGAGCTCCGAATAAAACTCCTCAAGGCTCTTCCTATGAGAATACGCCTCCGCAACCCTCACACCTGCGGTCGAGAGCGCTTCGATTGCAATGCCCCGCCCTTCCTTTTTCTCCTCATAGCGCATAAGGACGCTGCCGTCCGGCAGAAAAGAATGTGAGGTCTCATCTCCGAGAACCGATCTCGTTCGCTCCAGATCGTCCACATGCAACACGAAACCACCGCGGCATGACTTTTCCAGCTGAGGTGCGGTCATCCTTCGAATGAGGCGACCATGACTTATGAAGAGGTAATCAGTTGCCAGCTTGTGCATCTCCTCAAGATTGTGGCTGGATACGAGAATCGTTTTACCTTGATCTTTGTTAAGATGCGTAAGGATTTTTCTTACTTCGACTATCCCCATCGGATCCAGGCCGTTTGTCGGCTCGTCCAGGATCAACAGCTCCGGATCGCCCAGCAACGCTATGGCCAGATCGAGACGCCTCCTCATTCCCATTGAGAAGTTCTTCACTTTCTTCCCGCCGGCCTCCCCCAAACCGACGGTTGATAACACACCGTCGATGGAACGATCGGTGGGAAGCCCCCACTCAATACAGCGAACGACCAAGTTGTCTCGCGCGGTCAGATTAGGATACGAAGCATTGAGGTCAGGCATATAACCCAGCCTTTCCCTGCAGCTCCGTATTTCACGTCTCCCGGTTTGCCCAAACATCGAGATCGTTCCTGACGATGGCTCCGAAAGCCCCGTGATCAATCGAATTAACGTGCTCTTGCCGGCACCATTCTCCCCAATGAGTGCACACAGCTCGCCTTCCATTAAAGAGAACGAGACTGATTTAACCGCTTCAAACCCGCCATATCTCTTGGATATGGCACGCAATTCAACTGGGACTTCCCGCATGGACGACATCCTCCCCGTCAATAAAAAGGGACGACATGGCAATTGTGCGGGGTTATAGGTAACGTCGGTTCGCCCCCCCCATATTGCAATGCCACATCGCCCCTCAGGCGCTGCTGGCCAAAATATCTTTGAACAGTCTGTGCACGCCGTACGGCGTGCACTATCCGCTAAAAGCGGATAGTGCACTCCTGTGAAGAACACTTGGTGCTGCAGCTGCCGTGCGCGTAAAAGAAGCAATTGTTGCACATGGGCTCAGCCCCGGCTGACGGCTCGGTAATCCATTCCATTTCATTCCCCTCCTTTCGCGGTAGAAAGCCAGTTCATCTCTGCCCCCTAGAAACGGAACGTGCAGGACTGATTGGGGCACCTCTTCGTGCATCCCCCGTGCGCGTAGAAGAAGCAGTTGCCGCACGCGGGTGCAACGCCTTCCTCCGGCTCGTTAATCCAATCCATCTCTCCCTCCTTTCCTTGCATACCGAATTGATAATGTTATTCTAATTCAATATGTATCATATTTCAATATAAGCTTATTTATATATTACACAAGGTAAGCACCCCCCCTGCATCCAGCACAGGAAATGACTCTCTCGTTCCCCAGTGACGCGGCGAGAAATACAGGCCACTGCAGGACGTTGAATGAACAGCCCGTGAAAACCGTTGTTTTCACGGGCTGCACCTGCTCAATACTTTTTTATTCTCCAGCCTCAGTCGTCTCTAAGATCGACCACGTAAACATGATCTGACTCCAGGACCGGGTCATCACCCGTCGCGGTCGCCCTGCTCAGCGCGTTGCGGGCGCGCCGCGTCGCCAGTTCCTCAAGTTCTCTTTCGTTGACGCGCTTAATAAGATCGCCAGGCTGGCAATCAAGCTCTACGCAAATATCCAGCAATGTCTTTAACCTAATTGCCTTCACCTTGCCATTTCGTATTTTTGAGATACTTGCCGGTGTGTGCCCGGTCGCCCGAATGATATCCGTACTCGTCTTTCCGCGTCGAAGCAATAAGCTTTCAAGCTCAATAATCAGATAGTCCATGCCGCCCCTCACACCAAATCCTCGGTCTGGTCTTGAAGCAGAGCTCCGTAGCGCCATATCGCAGAAATCGAGAAGCAGCAAACGGCCCCCAGCACAGCACCAATATCTATGGGCAGGGCCAGGTTTTCAAACATCGAATAGGCGTTCCCCAGCAAGTCGAAGGGGCCAATCACTATCGAAAGAAACCCCGGAGAAAACAAGAGGTCACCTATTGCTGCTGCAACAAACAGCCACCCGATAATCGAGATTCTTCGAGCATGCGAAAGGGTAAAGGGCGATTCGCCATGAGCCATGTCCATGCTGATTCCCCGCAGGGTCCATGTGGCCCCTCCGGAAATCAGAAGATACATCAAAGGAACCACTACGGAAACCGTCTTTGATGGATCATATAGGTTTCCTTGAGCAGCCATAAGCCCAATGGAAATAACCGCCACCACCGAACAGCAACACACCGCTATAAACAGTGCCGTAAACAGAATCCCAAGCCTTCTTCCGAGAGTCATCATCTTCTGGATGGACTTATCGATCTTCTGGGCGCTATTCACCACAGCTCCTCCTAAAGCAATCAGAGGTCTTCTTACTTACTGTTTTTCCTACATTGTAACGAACTCGATAAGAAGAGGGTCGCTTCACGCCGCGCAATCCCGAACTCCAAGCGTTTCTCAGATCGCGCGAATTTTTGTGGTGTAAGAGGGAGGGCCGCGTCAGCGCCCCCTGCG
>CAJMHR010000042.1 GCA_905213265.1 uncultured Collinsella sp. | reverse complement strand
AGACCATGCTCGGCGACACGGGCGTCGCCGTCTCCCCGAAGGACCCCGAGAAGGCTGCCTTTGTAGGTAAGACCGTCAAGCTCCCCATCGTCGACCGCGAGATTCCCATCTTTGAGGATTGGCATGTCGACGCCAACTTTGGCTCTGGCTTTGTTAAGGTCACGCCTGCTCACGACCCCAACGACTACGCCATGGGTCAGGCCCACGACCTGCCGCAGATCAATATCTTCGATGAGCACGCGGTGGTTGTCGAGGGTTACGGCGAGTTTACCGGCATGAACCGTGAAGAGTGCCGCGAGGCCGTCATCAAGTGGTTCGAGGAGCATGACCTTCTCGATCACGTCGAGGATCACGACCACTCCGTCATGCACTGCTACCGCTGCGACGCTGCGCTTGAGCCGTGGCTGTCCGAGCAGTGGTTCGTCGCCGTCGACAAACTCAAGGGGCCGGCGCTCGACGCCGTCAACTCCGGCAAGGTCACCTTCCACCCCGCGCGCTGGACGCAGACCTACACCACCTGGATGGAGAACCTCAAGGACTGGTGCATCAGCCGCCAGCTGTGGTGGGGCCACCGCATCCCCGTGTTCTACTGTGAGGACTGCGGCTGGGAGGACGCTCTTACCGAGGACACCGATGTGTGCCCCAAGTGCGGCGGTCATCACGTGCACCAGGACGAGAACGTGTTGGACACCTGGTTCAGCTCGCAGCTGTGGACTTTCGCCACGCAGGGCTGGCCGCAAAAGCCGGAGCTGCTCGAGGGACATCACCCCACGACGGCGCTCGTCACCGCGCGCGATATCATCGCGCTGTGGGTCGCCCGCATGGTCATGAGCTCGCTGTACTTCCTGGACGAGGTGCCGTTTAAGGACGTCGTCATCTACCCGACGATCCTGGCCAAGGACGGCAGCCGCATGTCCAAGTCCAAGGGCAACGGCGTTGACCCCATGGATCTCATTGGCATGTACGGCGCCGACGCCATGCGCTACAACCTGCTGACGCTCTGCACCAACAACCAGGACGTCAAGTTTGACGCGAACATCGACAAGAAGACTAAGAAGCTTATCGACAGCCCGCGTACCGAGCAGGCCAAGTCGTTTGTGACCAAGATCTGGAACGCCAGCCGCTTCCTGCTCATGAACATGGAAGGCTACACGCCCGGCGAGCCCGTCGTGGAGACGCCGGCCGACGCCTGGATGTTCAGCCGCCTGGCCAAGGCCGTCAAGATGGTCACCGAGGGCATCGAGAACTACACCTTTGGCGACATGGCCCGCGGCGTGCAGCAGTTCTTCTGGAACGAGGTCTGCGACTGGTACGTCGAGGTCACCAAGGCCCGCCTGAAGGGCGAGGGCCGTCTTCAGGCGCAGCGCAACCTGATCTTTGTGCTCGATACCTCCATTCGCCTGATGCACCCGCTTATGCCGTTTGTCACCGAGGAGATCTGGGACAACATGCCGGCGAGCGTGCTCGACCTGGACGCCGAGGGCAACGTGAATCGCGCCGAGGCGCTCATGATCGCCAAGTGGCCCGAGCCCGCCGACTACGCCAAGTATGTTGACGAGGACGCCGAGCGCGCGTTTGAACTGTGCCGTACCGTCGTGTCTGCCGCCCGCGCCACGCGTTCGCGTTATCGCTTGAGCCCCAAGGCCGAGCTAGACGTGGTCGTGCGCGCCGGTGCCGAGGACATCGAGAAGCTCGAGAGCCTGCGCTCCACGATTGAGCCGCTGGCGAACACCGTTTCGCTGGTCATGGGTACCGATGTTGAGAAGCCTGCCGCGAGCATTGCCGTGGTCGATAGCGGCGTTGAGGTCTTTGTGGTGCTCGAGGGCAAGGTCGACCTTTCGGCCGAGAAGGCGCGCCTGGAGAAGGAGATCGCCGCGGCGCAGAAGGAGCTCGCCGGCTGTGAGAAGACGCTCGCCAACGAGGGCTTTGTGGCCAAGGCCGCGCCCGCGGTGGTCCAGAAGAAGAGGGACCGTGCAGCTGAGCTCAAGGAGATCCTGGCGGCGCTAACTGCTCAGGTTGCTGACTTCTCGTAGGTCTTACTGAGGGGCGCGTCCCGACGCTTTGCTCGCTACTGCGGACAGTCCTGCGCAAGACGGACAGCACATTAAGTGCTGTCCTTTGCGTGCGGAACTTGCGGCGAGCAAAGCATCGGGCCGCTCCTAGTTCGTTTACGTGGTTGTTTGCAACTGGTAGGTTAGGGCCACTTGGTTGTGGCCTTGATCTTGCTGCAAAGCGGTGTTTGGCTGATATTTTGAATGGGAGGGGCTCGTTGTTTGTTACGGGCCTCTTTTTATGTTGAGGAGACTTTGGGTTATGGCTAAGCATTCTGGGTCGTATTCTGTGCCGTTCTCGTTTGAGTTGCTTTCGTTTGGTGAGGCTGTGGGGCTTGCTGCTGATACGGGGCGGATTTCTGGGGATGCTGGTCCTTTGCTCGAGACGGTTGTCGATATGCTCGATGAGCTTGGTCGTCCGGATGAGTATTTCGATTGCATTCAGGTTGCCGGTACCAATGGCAAGACTTCGACTACGCGTTTTTCGGCTGCCATTCTTCGTGGTGAGGGGCTCAAGACCGCGCTGTATACGTCGCCGCAGCTGGTGCGCTATCCCGAGCGCATGGAGGTCGATGGACGCGTCGTGAGCGACGAGGCCTTTGCCCGTGGCGTTTCGGCAGCTGTCGAGGCGGGACATCGCGTGAATGCGCGTCGTGTGGCGGTGGGGGAGCGTGCCTATACCATCACGCCTTTTGACCTGTTGACGGCTGCCGCACTTGTAGTGTTTGCCGAGGCCGCGGTGGATGTCGCCGTGCTCGAGGTCGGCATGGGCGGACGTTGGGACGCCACGAGTGCGACCGATCCTGTCGCCGTTGCCATCACGGGCATCGGACTCGATCACACACGCATTTTGGGCGATACGCTCGAGGCCATTGCGGGTGAGAAGGCTGCGGTTATTAAGCCCGGACGCTTGGTTGTGCTGGGCGAGGGCACACACGAGGCGAGCGTTCAACGCGTGATGGATGCCCGTTGCCGCGCGTGCGGCATCGTGCCGCTGGTGGTGAACCATGCCACGACTAAGGTGCCGGAGCACGTGGGTGATACGGTTGAGTTTAGCTGCACCACGCCGCGTGCGATCTATACGTCGAGCATGGTCAAGCCGGCGTATCAGCCGCAGAATGCCGCGTGCGCGATTATGCTTTGCGAGGGGTATTTGGGTCGCGAACTCGATCATGACAAGCTCGATGCGTCGCTTATGGGCTGCCCCACGCCGGGCCGCTTTGATGTACTGGGAACTGATCCGCTCAAGCTGATCGACGCCTGCCATAACCCTCAGAGCTGCGAGAACTTTGTGAGCGCGCTGGACGAGATCGATCCGTGCGTGGAGAATCGTCCCACGCTGTTGTGCGCCGCGCTGGCAGACAAGGACGTGGCGGGCATCGTCGACGTGCTTGTTCCGGCGTTCCCCCGTGTGGTCGTGACCCAGACCGATTCCGATCGCGCCCTGCCGGCAGAGGAGCTTGCTGCCCTCGTTGATGCCGATAAGCTCGCGGGCGTATACCCGAGCGTGTCCGAGGCCCTCGCTGCCTTCGATGCCGCGGGCGAGTCCTTCGTAGCAGCCGGCACCATCACCCTAGCCGGCGAAGTAGCGGGCCTGTTGCGCTAACCCATCCCCTCAGCAGTTGCGGTGATATACGGACTGTTTTACAAGCCAGAAGCCTCAAACGGTCCGTATACCACCGCAACTCAAAAGCAGCCAATTTGGGACGGGGCTTTTTTGACTGCCCTCTGCTCCGAGTTGACTCGCTTGCCACGAAGTGGGCCTATCTACTACGTTTGACCGGTTACCCCCGACCATACGGAACATCGCGAAATTAAAACCGCAGGTAGACGGCTTGCGTTTTTTGCGAAAACTCGGTTATGGTCGACCCATGCGGGTTAAACGTAGTAGATAGCCCGTTTTCGTGGCGCGACGTAATCGCAATGTGACAAAGGGACCGCCCCGTTGTCACATAGATACGTCACCTGATTTCTCCCGTTTACGAAGCCATTTATGCCGCTTAACCTGTAGCATATTGCAAACCTCCATCGGCGAAGGATACGCTCAACTTAACTTGCCAATCGGACCAGTGCTGTTTGGTCCGTTGAGCGTGTCGGGAGGAAACATGAACAGAAGGCATGTCAACGCGGCCATTACCGCGGGTTTGGCTCTGACGATGACGGTCGGCTCGGTGCCGCCGCAGGCGTTCGCCGAGATGATGCAGGGTGATACTACCCAAGTCGTTGCCGAGCAAAGCGATGCGACGGGTGCGGCTGCCACGTCTGCGGACACCGGTCAGGCAACCTCGCAAGACCAGAGTGAAGACAAGATCGCCTCTTTTGCCAGCCTGAACGAGCTACATGTTGCCGAGGGATCCGACGCCACGCTGCCCCAAACTGTAACGGCAACCTACGAGAGCGGTACCACCAAGCAGGAAAACGTCATCTGGAAGCTGAACGGCGCCGATGCTCCGGCAACCTTGGCGCAGCTGCCTGCCGGCTCGTATGAGTTTGAGGGTACCGTCGACGGCACCACGCAGACGGTCAAGCAGCGCGTGGTTGTCGAAGCTGTTACGGCGGACCCGGCAGTGGTAGATCCGGCGGCAGTAAACGCCCCTGATGTCACAGAGACGAGCAACGAAAGTGGCATTACGGTCGAGTCGATCGACGCCAACCCGATTCTGGAAAAATATGTCGGTGCCGATTACTACGGCCAGATCCAATCTTCGAGCGTTAAGGTAAAGCTGTCGGATGGCACCGAGACCTCGGCGTATGTTGATTGGGACGAAAAGTCGCAGACGGCATTTGATACGGCGACGGAGGAATCCGAAGTCCCCATTACCGGACAGATTACCGGCGTTAGCGTGAACAACAACTGGATCACGCTCGCGGAGCCGTACGAAGTGAGCGGTGTACTTAAGGTGTACGTTCCCCGTTCAACCAGTAATGGCTCATGGGTATGGACTGCGGCTGGTATTGCTCCCGCGCTTCCGTCCAGCATTTCGGTCAATTATTCAAATGGTCAATCTTATACATGCCCTGTTGAGTGGAATGAGATCTCGGCTGATCAGTACCAAAAGGAAGGAACCTTTGTTGTCGAGGGACATTTGAAGAGCTATCCCTCTATGCTCGCACAGTGCACGGTCGCAGTCCGCTCTGTTAAGAGCGTCCAGACCGAGTTGACGTGTACGACCCTAACTGGTGAGGTCCCGTCTCTGCCGTATTCTGCTTCGGTTGTCTTTGATAGCGGGGCCACCGAGCAGATCCCGGTGTCTTGGGATTCTTTCGACGCGTCGCTTTACTCTAAGGTGGGCTCGTTTACGGTTAAAGGTAAACTAAACGGTTTTGATTACCGTGAGGTTACCTGCACCGTTACCGTCAAAGATCCTAAGGACGTACTCGATCTTAATTCTCTGAGGTTCGAGCGCGTGGTCGGCGACATTTCTCCTCTTAGCACGTATGTCTATTTCCCGTTTACGCAGTCAAATAACACTACATACACCCAAGGTTATCAGGTTAACTGGGACAACGCCGACGTGTCTCAATTCCAAAAGGCAGGCACCTATACGGTCACGGGCACGCTTGTGACATATAACGAATCTTCAGCCGCTAATGGCCTAAAGGTAACTGCTCAGGTCGAGGTCAAAGAAGTTGCCTCTATCGACGCTCTTGCTCCCGTTAACACGCCCGTCGGCGTACGTCCTACAACGGGCGGCGGTCTTCCCTACAGCGTTGAGGTTGCATTCACCGACGGTACAAAGAAGCAGTGCAACATTGCGTGGGACCCTATTTTGGACACGCAGGTGGCAAGTGAGGGGTCGTTTAAGCTTTCCGGTTCGCTGTCGTATTGGACCAATACCTCATCTTCATCGTCTACTCAGGTGGAGCTGGGTGACAGCAACCGAGTCACGGCGACCATCTCCGTCCGCGCCCTGCAGATGCCTTCCTCGACATCGACAAGCACGCTTATCGGTTGCCAGCCCAATATGCCGGGTTCAATCGAGGCCACGATGTGGAATGGCTCGCGAGGCAATTTCCCCGTTCAGTGGTCGACGATTAGTCAGGACGCCCTAAAGAACCTTGGCCAGATTACGGTTAGCGGATATTTTACCGGCTCTAACATTCCGGCTACGGCGACGGTCAACGTCTGCGATCTCGAGGACAGCAACATCGGCAAGATTGCTTATGTTCCCGGCGCCGGACTTCTGGCTCCGCGCTACACATCCACGCTGTATTTGTCGGATGGCAGCTCGTTCTATCCCCAGTATTCGTCGGGGCAGCCTTATAGCTGGGATGCTTTTCCTCAAGAACTGCTGGACGGCAAGCCTGGCGAGTACGAAATTACCGGTACTATCACTGGCTCGCTGGCGAAGGTCAACGCGATCGCGGTGTGCAGCGAGGTCAAGGGCGTCAATAACTATAGCGAGAATGGCGTGACGCTTGGGCAGTCGTACGAGGACTGGCGCGTTATTTACCCCGGTGAGGAAGTCAATCTGGACTACTTCTACGTGTCCGGCGTATTGCAGGATGGAACGACTTTTGACAGTCTCGGCGTCAACTGGGATACCTACGATAGGTGCCCCCAGAAGGACTGCACGATTACCGGAACGGTCGCCGGAACGAATATCCCCGTGAAAGTGCACGTCATCGTGACTAATAACTGGGAGGCTCAGCCACAAACCATTACAGTGCTCAAGGGCAGCGACGGCACCGCCATGCTTCCCGGCTATGTCGAACTTATCAGCCCCGATGCGGCAGAACATCCGGACTATTCGCACAAATACGCCGAGACCAAGTGGAACACGAAGGGCTTCGATTGGACCCAGGGCGGCGTGGTACGCGGCACTGCAACAATTAGCTTTAATGCAGGGTACGGCATGCAGACTGTCGACGTTCCGATTACTGCCACCGTTAAGATCGCGAGTAAGGCAACCTCGGTTCAGGGCGGAACCATATGGACCGTCCCCGGCACCAAGCCGATGCTGCCGGAATACCTTGAGGTTCGATACGACAACGATGTGTCTTCTGAGCCCCAGCGCGAAAAGGTCACATGGGACCGTGTCGCCGAAGACGCTTATGCCAAGGACGGTACGTTTAAGGTGAAGGGCAAGCTCCAAGGTGGTGCCGAGGCGACAATCACTGTTGACGTCTGTTCCGTCATCTCCGTTGCCGTTCCTGAGCGCATTAATACGGCCAGCGGTGTTTTCCCCGAGCTGCCGTGGAATGTCTCGGTTGCCACGAGTGACGGCAAAACTCATAATGCCCAGGTTCAATGGGATTACGTTCGTCCCTCGGTTTATACCGGAGAGCCGGGTCAGGTCACGACAGTGTCTGGCACGCTGTTTGCAAGCGGCCTCGACGGATACGGTGACGGCACTAACACCGGTCTCACTGTTCAGACCAAGATCGTTATCCAAGGCGTTGAGAAGGCAATCGATAACGGCGAGACCGCAGTGACCACCAAGGCGGGCACTGCGCCTGCTATGCCGTCCAAGATGGCGGTCGAGATGAGCGACGGCTCCGTTTCGACGGCGGCTATTGATTGGGATCCGATCGCGCCCGAGAAGTACGAGCGGCCTGGCACGTTCTATGCGACGGGGCATGTGGTCGGCTTTGATGCCGCTGCTGTTATGGCGCTGCTTGACGATGACGGCCAAAAGGTCGGCGTGGATGAGAACGGCAACGTGACCGCCAAGGTGACGGTTGCCGACAAGAAGGCGAAGAAGGTTGCGTTGCAGCCCGAGGCAGTCGTGGTCAACACCACGGTCGGATCGATGCTGGAGCTGCCCGATGCCGTGTCCGTATATTTCTCGGATGGCTCAGCACGGGATACTCGGGGCAGTTTAGGCGGCATCGAGATCGAAAAGTGGACCGACACCGACGGCATCGACCTCTCCAAGCCGCTCGCCAAGAAGGGTACGTATAAACTCGTCGGCAAGCTCAAGGATGTCGACAACGTCAACGCCATCGTGTACGTCAACGTCTCTGAGGCGCCGCGAACCATCACCAAGCTCGAGGCCAAGTCGTTTAGCGTTGCCAGTGGTACGTCCAAGCAGGATCTGTACGCCCAGATGCCCAAGCAGGTTGTGGCGACTTACTCCGACGGCTCGACCGATTTGCTCGACATTGACGTGTGGGATCTTTCTAACGTCACGGCCGAGCTGCTCAACCGAACCGGCACCGTGGAGATCACGGGCACGGTTAAGCTCAACGGCGCTAAGGTGACCTGCAATGTGACCGTGGTGGATCAGGATGCCCAGACGCCCGACCACGTCGAGCCGATCGATGTAATTGAGATTGCGGACAATGCCAAGGTCAGCGACCTTATGGATAAGCTGCCGTCTAAGGTGACGGTTGTCATGAAGGACGGCAAGACCAAGAACGAGACGCCCGTTAAGTGGTCTCAGGTCGACAGCCTGGGCCGTGCCGGCACCGAGTTTGAGGTCACGGGTCTAACGGACAACGGCATGACCGTAAAGGCTCAGGTCAAGGTGACGGCGCATATCGTGGGCTTTGATACCGTTGGCGAGATTGAGGTCGAGCGCGACACCAAGGCAGCTGATGCCTTGGCCAAGCTGCCCGCCACGGTCACAGCGATCTACTCTGACGATACCGATTCCGAAGCCAAGGTAGCGTGGGATACCAAGGGCCTCTCCGACAAGGACTTTGCCAAGGAAGGTGAAGTTACGGTTAAGGGCACGGTTGCCGGCACGGATCAGAAGGCGGAGTGCACCATCAAGGTCGTCAAACCGCTTCGTGAGATTCCTGATCACCTGGCTGGTACGGTTGACGCTGTGACGCTTGACGACGGGGCGAAGCCCGAGGCTGTTGTGGCAGCGCTGCCTACTACCGTGAAGGTTGCGATGAAGGACGGATCCGAGATCGACTCGAAGATCGACTGGACCGCTCCCAAGGAGAACCTCACCATCAAGAATGATGGCACGAGCGTTGTCGTTACGGGCAAAACCGCGGTTGGTAGCTTTGAGGTCAAGGCTACGGTCAACCTGGTGCCGGTCGTCGAGAGCGCCGCCGACATCAAGCTTTCGGTTGCTCGCAACACTGCCGCCGACGACATTGCTCTGCCCACCCAGGTGACGCTTAACATGTCTGATGGCTCGACGAAGGCCGCTGCCGTCACGTGGGATAAGACCCCGCTCACGGCAGATGCCTTGGGCAAGCTGGGTGACATCGCACTTGAAGGCGCGGTCGAGGGCTCTTCGGTCAAGGCTAAGTGTACGGTGACGGTTGTTAAGAGCAATGCTGAGATTCCGGCCTCTGTTGAGCCTCTCGCGGGAGTTAACGTTCCCGAGGGCGCATCGGTCGATGTCGTGCGTGATGCGCTCAAGGGCGTTAAGGCGACCGTGCTCATGAAGGACGGCAAGACGACGGCAGAGTCGGAGATCACGTGGACTGAGGTTCCCGCCGCGGCTGCTATGTACGGCAACACCGTTGTCGCCAAGGGCGTGACGGTGAACGGTAACCTGCCGGTCGAGGTCACCGTTACCTCCACGACAACGATCAACAAGGTTGCCGAGGTGCCGCAGATCACGGTCGAGCGCGATGCCAAGGCCGACACCGTGACGGGGCAGCTGCCCAAGAAGGTTGCCGTGACGTACTCCGATGGCCACACGGATGAGGCCGCGGTCACGTGGAATACGGATGGCCTGGACAAGCATCTTGCCTCTGTCGGCGAGTACACGCTCGAGGGCTCCGTTGAAGGCGCGACGCTCAAGGCGACCTGCAAGCTGGTCGTCGAGACGCCGGCGAGCGAGATTCCCATGAGGCCTGCGACGTTCGCTCCCGTTGAGGTGTTTGAGGCAAGCTCTGCCGCCGATGTGCTGAAGGCGCTGCCCAAGAAGGTCTCCGTGATGATGAAGGACGGCAGCCAGGAAGACTACGATGTCGATTGGGAGAATGTTTCCGCACTGGATTGGGGTGCCGATGATGTGACCGTGGGCGGTAAGGTTCGCGGTACGGAGCTTACAGTCAGCTGCATGGTACGCGTTAAACCGCGCCCGGCGGCCAAGGGCCTCGTTATCGTTGACCAAAACGGCAAGGCCACGACTGCCGAAACCGTGCTCAAGGTTGAGCGCGGCAAGGAAATTGACCTTGCTGCCGCGGCGAGCAATGCGGCCGATGGCGCGCTGCTGCGTGGTACCGTGACGTGGACCTCGTCCGACCCGACGATCGCCACGATCGAGAACGGTAAGGTCAAGGCCCTCAAGAACGGAACCGTCGTTATTACCGCGACGATGCCCGTTGACGGTGACGCTGCGGCGATTGCGACGCTTGCCGAGGATGACGCTGCGGAGACGCCGGAGCCTCAGCAGCTCACTGCTTCGGTGACCGTCGAGGTTGTTGAGCCTGCTGTCGTGCAGAAGCCGACGAGCGGCAAGGATAACGGTGCCAAGCCCGATGCCAAGGATCCTTCGGGCAAGAAGAATGGCAAGAAGGCCGCTAAGGGAAGCCTGGCCGAGACGGGCGATAACACTGCCGTGGCCGTCGCAGCGCTTGGCGGAACCGGCCTGCTGGCGCTGATTGCCGCGGCGATCGAAAAGCTGCGCCATCGCGCGGAGTAAGGCTGCGAGCTTAGAGCCTTAGGGCTCTAGGACATAAGAAGGCCTCCCGGTACTCGCAAACCACGAGAACCGGGAGGCCTTTCGTTTTGTCATCAGGGCAGCTACTCTGGTCCCCTTGGCAGTTGCGGTGAAATAGGGACTATTTTATGGGCTAGAAGCCTTAAACAGTCCGTATCTCACCGCAACTTAGTTTGGGGCTTGGGGATGGGTTAGTCTAGGCGGGCCGGATCGTGGGGGTAGGCGTTGAGAATCTCGACGCCGGACTCGGTAACTAGGGCCAAGTCCTCGATGCGGACGCCGGTGCGGCCGGGGAGGTAGATGCCCGGCTCGATGGAGAAGGTCATGCCCGGCTCGACAACCTGCTCGTTGACGAGCGAGACGTCTCCCGGCTCGTGGTCCTGCAGGCCGATCGAGTGTCCCAGGCGGTGCGTAAAGTACTGCCCATAGCCCGCGTCCTCAATCACGTCGCGCGCGGCGCGGTCCAGGTCGCACATGCGCACGCCCGGGGCGATGAGCGCCTCGGCGGTCTCGTTGGCGCGGCGCACGATGTCGTAGATATGTGCCGTCTCCTCGTCCGTCTCGCCCCAAAAGAACGTGCGTGTCATGTCCGAGCAGTAGTTGCGGCGACGTCCGCCAATGTCGAACAGCACCACGTCGCCTCGCTTGAGTACGGTGTCGTCGGGCTCGTGATGCGGGTCTCCAGCGTTGGCGCCAAAGCTCACGATGGGTGGAAAGCTAAAGCCCTCGCAGCCGTGATTACGGTACAGACCGAGCATCTGGTCGGCAATTTCGCGCTCCGTTACGCCCTCGTGGACGAGCTTGATGGCGTCGGCCATCACGGCGTCGTTGGCGGCCGAGGACGCGCGCATGAGCTCCTGCTCGGCGGCATCCTTGTAGGTGCGTGCGGCGGTGACGGCAAAGTCGCCCAGGAAAAACTCGCTGGCGGCATGGCGCTCCAGAAGGGGCATCAAAAAGCCGGAGCGCATGACGGTATCGATGCCAAGCGGCTTGGTCGGATCGATCTCGCGCGCGATGGCATCGGCCACGACATCGGTATCGGTGTGGTAGGCAACGCGGGCATTGTCGTACTCGGGCAGCTGATGCAGGGCGTTGACCAAGATTACGGGCTCGTCATCGCGCGCGAGCAGCACACCGCAAAAACGCTCGAACATATCGGCATAAAAACCGGTCAGGTAATAGATCGACCATGGGTCGTTTACGAGCAGCTGTGCGCCGGGGTGCTGAGCCTCGAGCGCATCGAGCACGCGCGCCACGCGCTGGTCATCGACATGTGCCATACATCGTCCTTTCGCTAGGTTGCCACCATGGTATCCCCATTGCCAGGGTAGTCAATTTGGGACGGGCTATTTTAGCTGCGTCAAACATGCGGAATGATTTTTCTGGGACGGGGATTAAATAATCATTGGGTGCCTAATGATTATTTAATCCCCGTCCCAGAAAAATCATTTGAGCGAACGTTCGGGCAAAAGTAGCTAAAAGAGGCCCGTCCCAAATGGGCTGGTTTCAAAAGTATGGCGGATTACGGGGCTGGACCTGTATTACTTGACCATGGGAAAAATCGCGAAATTAAAACCGCAGGTAGACGGCTTATCAAAAATCGAAAATTGTCGGTATGGATGGGGGTCTCCGAATCAGCCCCGTAATCCGGCATAGTTTTGAAATGGCACTAAAGTAGGCACAAGCTAAATACCGATTTCAAGGATAGTTGCGGTGGAATAGTCCCTGGATTCCGGGGTTTTGGCGGGAATCAGGAACTATTTCACCGCAATTGAGGAGGGGCGGGGTGGATGGCGGGATAGCTAGAAGAGCCCTGTCCCTAATTAGCTTCTTGGGCTCGGTTGATGTCCATGCTGGCGATGAGGTTGATGCTGGTGCCGAGGAGGTCTTCCAGCACGACGTTGCCCGTGCGGATGGGGGCGTTGACGACTAGGCCTCGGATGAGGTTCATGGCTTGGGCGTGGAGTGCCAGAGGGATGGCCTCAGCCGTGCGCACAGGCAGCAGCGTCTCGTCGCCGCCGGAGACGACCACGGTCGTCGTGAGCACGCGCATGGGACAGGTGAGCTCCTGATGTGCGAATTTATCGCCGCGCGGGCAGTTGTTGCCGGTTACGGAGCGCACTTCCACCACGGTGTCATTGGCGTCGCGCTCCACCTTTACGGTCAGGAGGCATTCGGATGGGCAGGTCGTGCAGTTGAACTGCAGCGTTTC
Organism: uncultured Collinsella sp.; assembly: GCA_905213265.1. GTDB lineage: Bacteria > Actinomycetota > Coriobacteriia > Coriobacteriales > Coriobacteriaceae > Collinsella. The sequence continues at coordinate 5,726 of CAJMHR010000042.1, read as the reverse complement.
GATCGCGTTATCGCTCATGGTTTATGCCTCCTCAACGGGATCGACGGATAGGACTATCTCGCTAACGCCCATATCGAGTGCGCGCTGTATCACCTTCGCCGGTAGCGGGAAACTCTCCATGACGCTCGGTTTAAACGGGCGGACCTTGCCTGCAAACAGCTCTTCGTCGCCTGCCAGAATGTGCACGCGGGCAGCGTCGACGGGTCGGCGCACGCGGAAGTTAAGCTTGGTGAGTGCCACAGTCGTAATGCGTCCCGGTAGCGCGTATCCTGCAATGCCGGCAGGGGAGACGGTGAACTCGCAGTTCGGAACGGTGCCCGCGCCGGTCCCCAACGCCCACGCCGCCGCAGCTGCGCCAGCCCTCTCGGACTCGGTTGTCACGTTGTCGGCCAGGTCGTGCACGTGCAGAACATTGCCGCAGGCAAAGATGCCCGACACACCCGTCTGCAGGCTTTGGTCCACCACAGCGCCGCGCGTGCGCGGGTCAAGCTCCACGCCTGCAGCAACCGAAAGCTCGTTCTCGGGAATCAGGCCCACCGAAAGCAGCAGCGTGTCACACGGAACAATGCGCTCGGTCCCCGGAATGGGCACCAGGCGCTTGTCGACCTGGCTCACCTCGACGGCCTCCACGCGGTCGTGCCCGATCACGCGCGTGACGGTGGTGGACAGGTGCAGCGGAATGCCAAAGTCGTCCAGACAGTTCTTGACGTTGCGGCGCAGACCGTTGGCGTATGGCATGAGCTCGTACACGCCCTCGACGGAAATCCCCTCGAGCGTGCAGCGGCGCGCCATGATAAGTCCGATGTCGCCCGAGCCCAAAATGACGGCGCGCGAACCGGGTTTGAGGTTTTCGATATTGATGTATCGCTGCGCCAGGCCCGCCGTAAACACGCCGGCGGGTCGGCTGCCGGGGATCTTGATCTCGCTGCGCGTGCGCTCGCGGCACCCCATGGCAAGGACGATCGCGCGTCCGGTGAGCTGTAACATGCCGTTGCGACTCATGAGCGTGACGGTATGGACCGCGTTGTCTTCCGTAGGTTCGCCCGAATCAATCCCAATCACCATGCTGTTCAGGAACAGCGCAATGTCGGTTGCGTGCACCTGGTCGATAAAGCGCTGCGCGTACTCGGGACCGGTGAGTTCCTGTTTAAAGTGCGACAGGCCAAAGCCAGGGTGGATGCACTGGCGGAGGATTCCGCCCAGGTGCTGCTCGCGCTCCACGATGGCCACGCGCGCTCCGGCCTTATGCGCGGCCAGCGCGGCCGCCATGCCGGCGGGGCCTCCGCCGATAACGACCACGTCGAAGGCTTGCGTTTGTACGGCTTCTACGACGCTGCAATCAATCGCGCTCGATTTGAGTTCTGCCATCCTAGCGCACCCCCTTCAGCGGTCCCTCAACCAGCCAAGAACCGGCATCCTCCAACAGCACCTCGCTGGGATCGCAGCCCAGCTCGCGGGCAAGAATCGCCACCACGCGGCTCTGGCAAAAGCCGCTTTGGCACCGACCCATGCCGGCGCGGCAGCGGCGTTTGACGCCCTCGACCGAAACCGCGCCCGGCTGGCGTCGGATCGCGGCCATAATCTCGGCCTCGGGCACCGTCTCGCAGCGGCAGACGATCTGCCCCCATGCTGGATCGGACTCAATGAGCTCTTCCTTGCGCGCAAGCGGAGCGCGGTCAAAGTCGTCCGGCGCGCGGCGAATCGGGTCCCAATCGTCCCGTTCGCGCAGGGCCACGCCGGCATCGCGCATCGTCTGCTCCATGCGCTCGGCAATGGCCGGCGCGCTCGCCACGCCCGGCGACTGAATGCCCGCGGCCTGGAACAGCCCCGGCACCACGGCGGACTGCCCAATAAAAAAGTCGTTCGTTCCCTTAATGACCGGACGACCGCCGGCAAACGCGCGCACAACGCGACGCGTGTCCAGATCGGGCACCAGCTTGCGCGCGCCGCCCAGCAGCGCGTTGACATCGCTCACATAGGTCTGCGTGTCGCCGGGCTCGCGCACGGCAGCGGTCGCGGTAATCACGGTGTTGCCATGTACAGTGCCCGTGACGATAACGCCCTTGGACACCGGCGTAGGAACAGGGTAGAGCGGCATGAGCGCACGCGGCTCCTTGTCGAGCACCACGATGTTGCCCTGGCGCCAGACCATTTGGAACTCCTCGGCGCCGGCCATGTGCGAGATGTCCGCGGCTCCGTTGCCCGCGGCATTGATCAGGTAACGACAGCGCACGTCACTGGCGGGCGTCACCAGCGTAAAGCGTGCGCGTTCCTTGCCGTCGGCTGAAACGTCCTCGTCGTGCGAGCCAGCAACCTCAATCGCCTTCACTGGAGCAGAGCGCATGAACGTCACGCCGTTGGCGACGGCGTTTTCCAGCGCAGCTATGGCCACTTCAAACGGGTCAACGTAGCCGGTCGAAGGGCACCACAGCGCACATGTGGCGTCGGCACTCGCACGCGGTTCCAGCTCCCGGATGTGGTCGGGGTCAATGATTGCCAGCTCGGGCACGCCGTTGGCAAGGCCATTCTGGCGCAGCTTCTCCAGGTGCGCGCGGTCTTCGTCGTTGAAACCCAGCACCATCGACCCGGTGCGGCGGAACAAAAATCCCAGCTCCTGGGCCCACGTGCTATATAGCTCGCAACCACGGGCGTTGACCTGCGCCTTTACCGTGCCCGGCGCCGGATCGTAGCCGGCGTGCACCAGGCCGCCGTTGGCCTTCGATGCGCCCAGCGCGATATCGTTGGCCGCCTCGACCACACAAATGGACAGGTTAAACCGCGCAAGCTGCCGCGCGATGGCGCACCCGGTGATGCCCGCGCCCACAATCGCGATATCAAACGTTTCTGCCACAGTGCCTCCCAGACGAGTTGGCAGGCCGTCAATAGGACTATCCTACGGTCTGCACACCCCCAGTGCAGCGGCAATGCGGCGAACAGCCCCGCAACACCCGCCAACGGCAGGCGAGGGGAGGCTTAGTAACGTGAACAACCTCGTCTGCTTGCTCTAACGTTGGAGTTTTGTCTCGATCTGTAACATCTAGACCCGGATTCCGCTTCTAACTGTTACAGATTGAGATGTTTGTGTCCGCGCCGACCCCGCCCCTAGCCGTGGTCCCATATAAACAAACCCCGTGGTAAACTTGACCGGACTGTTAATATTCCGAAAGGTACCCGTAATGTCCAAGTACATCTCCGAGCTCATGTCGCCGCAGCTTATGGGCGTCGTCTATGCCTTTGTTGGCTTTATCATCGCCCTGTATGTGCTGTCGGTCGTCTATGTGTTCATCGATGCTCGCCGCCGCGGCGCCAGCGCCTACGTGGCATGGGGCATCATCGCCCTCATCCCGTTTGTAGGCCTCATTGCCTACCTGGTTCTGCGCCCGCACTCCTACGCGTCCGATCGCGAGGAGCAGGAGCTGGACATGGCCCTGCGCGAGCGCCAGCTTGCCCAGTACGGCACCTGCCCGCAGTGCGGCGCGCCCATCGAGAAGGACTTCGTCGTCTGCCCGGTGTGCGACACCCAGGTTCGCAATGTCTGCCCCAGCTGCCATCGCCCGCTCGATGCGCACTGGAAGGTCTGCCCCTACTGCCGAACTCGCATCCAGTAACGCATCCATCGCCGGGCCGGCCGCAAGCCACGGGCACGCCGCGAACCACGCGCGCACCCCGCCCCACGCGATGAAGCATGCGTAGAAAATCGCCCGCCGTGCCATTAAGGTGCGGCGGGCGCTTGTATACCAAGGCAACCTGCCTATAATGATGCAAGTTAAAACGCCGAGCGCATCGCACGCACTTGCATTAGGCATCCGAGAGGAGAAAACATACCCATGAAGGCACTCTACAATGACGGTTCGGTGGCCGAGCTCCCGCAGGACGAGGTCACGCACGTCATCCGTCACTCCGCCGCGCACATCATGGCGCAGGCCATCAAGCGCCTGTACCCCGAGGCCGACTTTGCCTACGGCCCCGCGACCGACAATGGCTTCTACTACGACGTCGACCTGCCCGAGGGCGTCAAGATCAGCGAGGACGACTTCCCCGCGATCGAGGCCGAGATGAAAAAGATCGTCAAGGAGAACCTCAAGTTCACCGTCTTTGAGAAGCCCCGCGCCGAGGCCATTGCCCTTATGGAGGAGCGCGGCGAGAAGTACAAGGTCGAGCACATCGGCGACCTGGACGACGACGCCCGCATCACCTTCTATCAGCAGGGCGACTACATCGACATGTGCGTCGGCCCCCATATCTGCTACACCAAGGCGCTGAAGGCCTTTAAGCTCACCGGCGTCTCGGGCGCTTATTGGAAGGGCGACAAGGACAACAAGATGCTCACCCGCATCAACGGCGTCGCCTTTGCCACCAAGGAAGAGCTCGACGAGCACATGCACATGCTGGAGGAGGCCAAGAAGCGCGACCACCGCAAGATCGGCCGCGAGATGGACCTCTTTATGATGCGTGACGAGGCCCCTGGCTTCCCGTTCTTCCTGCCCAACGGCATGATCCTTAAGAACACGCTGCTGGACTACTGGCGCGAGATCCACCACAAGGCCGGCTACGTGGAGATCTCCACGCCGCTCATCATGAACAAGCAGCTGTGGAAGACCTCGGGCCACTGGGACCACTACAAGTACAACATGTACTCTACCGTCATCGACGACGAAGAGTACTGCATTAAGCCCATGAACTGCCCGGGCGGCGTGCTGGTGTACGCCTCCAAGCCGCACTCCTATCGTGAGCTGCCCATTCGCGCCGGCGAGATTGGCCTGGTGCACCGTCACGAGCTGCGCGGCGCCCTGCACGGCCTGTTCCGCGTGCGCTGCTTTAACCAGGACGACGCCCACCTGTTTGTGCGTCCCGACCAGCTGACCGACGAGATCGTGGGCGTGGTCAACCTCATCGACTCCGTGTACCAAAAGTTTGGCTTTAAGTATCACGTTGAGCTTTCCACCCGCCCCGAGGACTCCATGGGCTCGGACGAGGACTGGGCGCGCGCCGAGGAGGGCCTGCGCACCGCTCTGGAGCAGCTGCATATGGACTACGAGGTCAACGAGGGCGACGGCGCCTTCTACGGCCCCAAGATTGACTTCCACCTGGAGGACTCGCTCGGCCGTACTTGGCAGTGCGGTACCGTTCAGCTCGACTTCCAGATGCCGCTCAACTTTGACCTGGAGTACGTGGACGCCGACGGCACCAAGAAGCGCCCCATCATGCTGCACCGCGTATGCTTTGGGTCCATCGAGCGCTTCATTGGTATTCTGATTGAGCACTTTGCGGGCAAGTTCCCCACCTGGCTGGCTCCCGTGCAGGTCAAGGCACTTCCGGTTTCCGAGAAGAGCCGCGACTACGCCCACGAGGTGTGCGCCAAGCTGGAGGAGGCCGGCATCCGCGTGGTCTGCGACGACCGCGACGAGAAGATCGGCTACAAGATCCGCGAGGCCCGCAGCATCGACCGCGTGCCCTACATGCTCATCCTGGGCGAGAAGGAGGTCGAGGCCGGTAACATCTCCGTCCGCGATCGCTCCAACGAGACCGTTCAGATGAGCGTCGACGAGTTTGTTGCCAAGGTGCTCGAGGAGATCAAGACCCGCGCCTAAGGCAAGCTTCACAACAATTAACAAAGGCGACCGTCCACACAAGGCGGTCGCCTTTTTTCATGCCGAAATAAGAAAAGCCGGGCTTATAGGACAAAATGTGTGTCTGCTTTAGGGGCATCGGCGCAGGTCGATGCC
>CAJMHR010000041.1 GCA_905213265.1 uncultured Collinsella sp. | reverse complement strand
GCGGTCAGTAGCGGTCAGTAGCGGTCAGTAGCGGTCAGTAGCGGTCAGTAGCGGTCAGTATATTCTTCGGAGCCGTTTCTCTGGGCTTCGGCGGACTTGCCAACTCGCGCTTGGGCACTACTCAGTAGATTACTCAGCATTGCCCAGTAGATTACTCAGTAGTGCCCAGCAGGGGGAGGGCAGCAAACGCAATGGGCCTGTTTCCCGGCTAGGACCTGCAGCCTCAAACTTCGCTTGGCATCCTGTAGAACTGGTGCGGGTCTTTCGGGCTTTTCCCTACCCATTCCAACAGGCCTCGCCCGGCAAGGTCTTTCAGAGTCTTCGAGGCCGTTTTCCTACCGACATTGGACTCCCGCGCGAGGTCGGAGGTCGTGATTTTCCCCTGAGCGGCGGCAATTGCCATCGCTGCTCGTTCGCGCTCGCTGAGGAGCGGTCGGTTGTCGGCCGCGGTTCTCCTGAAGGCCGCTTTCTGTAACCCAGGACGCTCGAAGACGACGACGGTGCTGTTGACGGTCTGCTCGAAGCGGAACCTCACGCCGGCTGCCTCGCAGGCCTCCTTGATGCGCGGTATGCCCGTGCCGTACTGCTCGATGACGCCGGCGCGGAACAGGGTGCGCGCGATCGCGGGGTTTCGGAGGCCGAACTCGCTCGCGGTACCGTCTAGGTGCTCTTGCGGCGAGTCGCCCTCGGGGAACAGGCCCGGGCTCACGATCTGGACGGTGTCCATGAACACGTTGACCTCGACGGCGGTGCCGGTGGTGTAGTCGCGGTGGCACAGCGCGTTGGCAACCGCCTCGCGGATGGCCTCGGCCGGGATCTCGGGGATCTCCTTGCGGTACATGCCCGTCTCGCCGATGACGAACTCGCGCCTGATGTTCGACGTCACGAAGTACTCGGCGAAGTCGAGCAGCTTGAGCATGGTGCCGCACTCGCGGCGCAGGTCGAGGATCTTGGCCTTGGTGTTGCCGCCCAGAAGCCCCAGCTTCATCCTGGGGTAGGTGTCGGATCCCTCGCAGAACAGCTCCACCGCGGCGTTTCTTAGGCTGCCGTCGGGCGCGACGAGGTCGAGCCTTGCCAAGGTGTCCTCCACGCCGGCGAACCCGCCGCCCACGCGTCCGGCCCTGCCGCCGCGCGCGACGAAGTCACGCACCGCCTGCTCGTCGGCGTCGGAGACGGGCCTGCCGGACGGCAGCGAGTCCCACGGGCTACGGGCGCGCTCACGCTTGACGACCATGGCGCTCAGCTCCGAGGCCGACAGCGCTTTGTTCGAAGTCCCCACGCGGGTGAAGTAGCGTCCGTCGGCGGAGTAGGGGGCGTCGGCACCTGAGAAGGCAATTTTGATGTATCGCAGCCCATCATCGGCGTCGAGGCACTCGACCGTCGGGAACACCGCGGGCTCGATCTTGTCGGACACCCACGACGTCACCTGGCGCAGCGTTGCGTCGCTGACATCCTGGCCGATGACATCGCCGTTGTCCTTCACGCCGAAGTAGAGCTCGCCGCGGCCGTGCTTGTTCAGCATGGCGCTGATGGCTTGCAGTGCTTCTTTATGCTCGCCAGTGGACTTCTTGAACTCGACGGTCTCGCTCTCGCTGCCCAGGTTCATCCGCGCTGCCTTTCCCGTTCGTTGCTTGTCTCGTTGGATTATACCGTGGTCACCATGGGCGAAAACGTGGAAGCGCGCTTGCTTGCCTCTACCATGTTCTCATGCGCCTTAATGCCCTTTGTGAAGAATCGTCCCATTGGGAAACGGGTCCCTATGGAACGATTTTGGTATCAGGCATAGGGGGGCGCTATCGTGGATGTCGTCACCATTGCCTGCGCCCTCGATCCAGAGATGTAATTACAGAAGTGCGGGGAAAAATCGAAAACCTTCGAGCACAACGCGGTTTTTTTTGTATCAAAACCGCAGGTCGCGGAAGCCTAAAACGGGGGTCTGGTCAGCATTCCTTTGGTTTTCCCCGCACTTCCGAATTTGGCCTCTCGCCACATCCCGATTACGTCTTAAAGTGGCGCAAAAAGCCGTGTGCTCTGCTTGATTTTGCTCAGGAATTATGCCTGAGGGGTAGTGGATTCGCCTTTCTCCGCCGTGCAGCGGCACGTGTAGGGCTCTCTGGCTCAGGCGCGAGTCGCTTCCCGTCTGAAAAAGTTCTTAAAACAGCTTTAAAGTTGCCTTTGGCCTACATTGACAGCGTACAATACGCATGTTTACCATGGCAAAAGCTAAATTTGGGGAGGGGGAGCGCACGGTGGAAGTGCTGGTTGTTGGCAATACCGCGTATGTCGATGACGACTTTTGTGCCAAGGCGTTTCCCGGTGACCATGTTCAGGTCGTGGCGGCCAACGAGGCGCGCCGCGACGGGTCGTCGCTCCATGCGTCTTGGAAAGAGCTGCTGCAGCACCTGGACCAGGCTTACGAATTCGACCGTGTGGTCTACCTCTCTACCTATCTCACGCCGCATACCGAGGCCGTTGGCGACATCGAGCTGCTGCGCTCCGTCTTTCGAGCTTGCATGGGTCGCCAGATTCAGCTGCTGTTTGTGACTGGTCCCATGGGAGCGGACGGTGCGGTGGACGTTGCGGGGCAAAACGGCAAGGGCATCATTGCCCGTGCGGCCAACGACCTGTGCCGCTACTATGCGGTCCGCGACGGCATTCAGGCCAAGATCTTGCGCGTGCCGTATCTGTACACCGCCTCGCCCACGCTGGAAGACCCGATTTTGACCCCGCTGTTCGAGGCGTGCTCGCAAGGCTCTGCTGTCATGAGGGCTGGGGCGGACTCACCGCTCGGTGCCCTCTGCGCCGAGGAGCTGGCCGTTCTGGTGCGTCGCATCTTCGACAGCTGGGATGCCACATTCGAGGAACTCGAGGTTCCGGATAGCTTTGCCCACACCGTGGGAGACCTGGGCGAGGCGCTCAAGGGCTTGTTCCCGGGGCTCGACATTACCTACGACGGGGACGCCGTCGTCTCCATTGCTCCGAGCGATACCGTCCGCACGCGCTACGGGTGGTTCCAGCGCTATGACGTGCTGCGCGATCTTTCGACCATACACGCCCGCTGGGAGCAGACCCTCGCGGGCAAGCGCCATCCGCTGCGTGCCGCCATCGACCGCATGCGCGGGCGGACACTGCCCATCAAATGCCTGGAGACCGCGCTGGCCTGGGTGCTCTTTGAGGGCCTGGAGCTGGTGTTTTCGCAGTCTGCTCAGCTTAACGTGCTCGACTACCGCCTGCTGTACGTGGTACTGATCGGCACGCTGTATGGGCTCGATTTTGGCCTGGTTGCGGCGCTGCTGGCGTCGGTGGGTTTGGCCGCGAGCTACTTTACTCAGTACGGTTATACCTTCCAGGGTCTCTTTTACGAGCCGTCCAACTGGCTGCCGTTTATTGCGTACTTTGTGGTGGGTGCCGTGTGCGGCTATGTGCAGCTGCGCAACAGCGAAGCCATTAGGGCGGAGCGCGATCAAAACGAGCTCGTGCGTAATCGCAATACGTTCCTCACACAGCTTTACCACGACGCGATCGAGGACAAGCGCGCGTACAGGCGCCAGATTGTGGGTCGCCACGACAGCTTTGGCAAGATCTTTGCCGTGACGCAGGAGCTCGACGTACTCAACCCACGCGACATCTATCGCAAGTGCTGCGAGCTTCTGGGCGAGATCCTCGAGAACGATTCGGTGGCGATCTACCATGTTTCGGGCGGGGCATTTGCACGCCTGGTGGCAGCAAGTCCCGCGATTGCCGAAAATGCCGCACGCTCGCTCACGCTTGAGCAGCTTGCACCTCTTTTGGGCGACGGGGGTCGTTCGAACCTGTGGGTGAACCGTGAGCTGACGCCGGGGTTTCCCATGTTTGGATACGCGATCGAGCGCGACGGGGCACCCGCCGTGTTGATCTTTGTGCGTAGTGCGGCCGAAAACCAAATGACCCTCTATTATCAAAACCTGTTCCGCATCTTGTGCGGGCTGGTCGAAAGCGCGCTGGGCCGTGCCTTTGACTATGAGGCGGTGGCGCAGGATAAACGCTGCGTTGACGGCACTTGCGTGCTCAAGCAGGCGGCCTTTGGCCAAGAGCTCGCGGCGGAGCAGGCGCTGGCAGATAGCAAGATGGGGAGTTTTTTGCTCCTGCGCGTGGTACCGGGCATGGAGCCTGTCGGCGAGCTGGTGGGCGCAATTGGGTCGGCAATCCGCGAGAGCGACGCGGCGGGCTTGGTCGACGGCAACGTGCTCTACCTGCTTATGCGCCAGGCAAAGGCGTGCGATCTTCCCATTATCCGTAAGCGCCTGAGCGCAAAGCATATTGCGGTGGAGCCCGTCGACGGCGAGGGCATCGTGGCGCTGCTGCAGCGCATCGCTTACACCGGTGACGGTGAGGGGGGTGCCGCTTGATCTCGCTTGTCGTTGCTGCCGTCTTGCTGCTGATTCATTCGCTGGTTTGCCTGATGCTGTGGACGCTCATGAAGCTGGGCCTGCTGCCGGTGCGCGGGCACATGCTGGCTGTAATAGTGCTGGTGCCGCTGTGGGGCCCGTTGCTGGTGGTTTTGCTATCGGTGCGCAGCGCGGTGCTTGGCGAGTGGCTGAAAGAGTCTGCGCTGGAGTCGCTGCGCTTCAACGACGACCTGCATCGTAGTATGTCGGTACCGAGCGGTGAGGACGATGCAGGCGTAGTGCCGCTCGAGGAGGCGCTTATCGTCAACGACCCGGCATACCGGCGCCGCCTAATGCTCTCCATGCTCACCGAGGAGCCCGACGCGTACCTGGCGCAGCTGCAGGCGGCTAAGCTTAACGACGACGTTGAGGTGGCGCACTATGCCGCGACGGCGGTGGCGCAGATCTCCAAGGAGTCCGACCTTAAACTGCAGCAGCTGGAGCGTGCCTTTAAGACGGACCCGAGCGCGCAAAACCTCAACGAATACTGTGATTTTCTTGGTGAATACTTGGGCTCGGGCTTGGCTGAGGGGCGCGTTGCTCAGATTCAGCGCCAACAGTACGCGCGCCTGCTTGCGCGTCGCTGCGAGCGCGAGGATACCCTTGAGCTGCGCATTCGATACGCGACGGCGCTGGCCGATGTCGGACAGATCGACGAGGCGCAGGCCGTGACCGACCAGCTGGTACTCGACGTGCCCGAGGAGCAGGAGGTTTGGATGCTTTGCCTGCGCCTGGCCGTGATGCGCCGCGACGGTGACGAGGTCCACTGTGTGATCGATGCGATTGACAAGCAACATGTGTATTTGAGCGCCGACAACCGCGAAAAGTTGGCGTTTTGGCGCGATGGGGAGGAGGCCCGATGAGCGTGGCGCAACATATCCGAGACCGTGTGGGCCGCTTTCGTTGGATGGGACTCCTCGTGGTGTGGGCGGTCTTTATTGCCATGGCCGCCGTGCTGCTGGTGGAGCGTGCCGGCGTGCAGTACAGTGCGGGCCAGCATAGGCTGGGGATGCTTGCCGCCAACGACGCGGTGCCGGCCTCCTCGGCAATCTTTGGCCAAAAGCCCACGTGCCTGGTCATTACAGACTCGGACCAAGATGGCGTCGACGACGTCAAAGACCAGTTCGACCAGATTTTGCTGGACATGAAGATCGCCCATCGCGACGTGGATCTTGCCCTGGATGGTGCGGATGCCATTCCCTCGCTGACCTCCTTCGATCGCGTGATTTTGCTCATGCCGTCGCTCGATGGGCTCGGTACGCACCTGAGCGACATTATGAGTTGGGTGAGTGCCGGCGGTTCGCTTATGCTCGCCATGCCGCCGGATAACTCGAGCTATCTGCAAGTGATTGCCTCCAAGCTTGGCATTGAATCGGCCGGATATGACTATGTAAAAGCCGAAAGCATTGTGCCGAGTGAGGACTTTATGCTGGGCGGGGGAGAGCGCTACGAGCTCTCGGACCCCTTTGATTCGTCGCTTTCAGTATCGCTGCGCGAGACGGCGCGTGAGTGGGCTAAGACTGGCGATGCGGGCGCCCCGCTCATTTGGTCTAATGACTGCGGTAGCGGGCGCACCGTGGTGTGCAATATCGGTATCTACGACAAGGTCATGCGCGGCTTTTTCGCCGCGGCGATCAGTCTGCTGGGCGATGCTACGGCCTATCCGGTCATCAACAGCGCCGTGTTCTATTTGGACGACTTTCCTAGCCCCGTGCCCTCGGGCGATGGTACTTATATCAAGCGTGACTACGGCCTTTCCATTGCGGATTTTTACACCAAGGTCTGGTGGCCCGATCTGCAAAAGCTCGCGCAAAAATATGGCATTCGCTATACCGGCGTGATGATCGAAAACTACGAGGACGCGGTCAACCAGACCGAGCCCGCGCGCCAACCCGATACCACGCAGTTTCGATATTTTGGCGGCATGCTGCTGCAGATGGGCGGCGAGCTGGGCTTTCACGGCTACAACCATCAGCCGCTCGCGCTCTGGGACACCGACTACGGCACGCTGTACGTCTACAAGACCTGGAAGAACAAAGAGACGCTCGTCGCTTCGCTCAACGAACTTATCGCGTTTCAGGACGAGGTTCTGCCCAACGCTCATGGCTCGGTTTACGTACCGCCGTCGAATATCCTTTCGGCCCGAGCGCGCAAGCTCATCGGCACCGACGTTCCGCGCATTAAGACCATCGCCAGCACGTATTTTGAGGATGGCACCGACCTGCCCTACGTGCAGGAGTTTGGCGTGGCGAGCGACGGCATTGTGGAGCAGCCACGTATTGTCTCGGGCGGCATGGTCGACGATTCCTATATGCGCCTGGCAGCCGTGTCCGAGCTCAACATGCACTACGTGAGCACGCATTTTATGCACCCGGACGACTTGCTCGATCCCGATCGTGGTGCCAAGGAGGGCTGGGAGGTCTACAAGGGCGGCCTGGTCGACTACCTGGAGTGGCTTACCAAATCCGCGCCCGACCTGCGGCACCAGACGGCGTCGGAGTGCTCCGGTGCCATCCAGCGCTTTTCGTCCGTGACGGTGAGCGTGGATACCAGCGCGGATGCCTGGACGCTCAGCCTGGGCAATTTCCACGACGAGGCGTGGCTCATGTTCCGCGCCAATAATGGCGAGCCGGGTGCGGTGACGGGTGGCGAACTGACGCACCTTACGGGCAATCTGTATCTGCTCAAGGCAAATGATAAGACCGTGACGATCGAGCGCAAGGAGGGTGGCGATAAATGAGAATCTGCTTGGTACTCGAGGGTTGCTACCCCTATGTGCACGGCGGCGTATCTACCTGGATGCATGGCTACATTACGGCCATGCCCGAGCACGAGTTTGTGCTGTGGGTGATCGGCGCGCATGCTGCCGACCGTGGCAAGTTTGTCTACGAGCTGCCCGGCAACGTGGTCGAGGTGCACGAGGTGTTCCTGGACGATGCCCTGCGGCTTTCGGGTGAGCAACATGAAGCCAGTTTTAACGACCGTGAGCGCGAGGCGTTACGCCGTCTGGTGTCGCTCTCCAATCCGGACTGGGACGTGTTATTCGATATCTTCTACCGCCGTCGCGTGCATCCGCTCTCGTTTTTGCAGAGCCGCACGTTTATGGATATCTTTCGCGACGTGTGCCTGGCCGAGTATCCCTACACGCCCTTTGCCGATGCATTCCACACCATGCGCTCCATGTTGCTGCCCGTGCTCTACCTGTTGGGCAGCGAGGTGCCGGTGGCCGATGTGTACCATGCCATCTCGACCGGCTACGGTGGTCTGCTCGCCTGCCTGGGCTCAAGCGTTCACCATGCGCCGGTGCTGTTGACCGAGCATGGCATCTACACCCGCGAGCGCGAGGAAGAGATCATTCGCGCCGATTGGGTGGTGCCGTCGTTCAAGGACCGCTGGATCCGCTTTTTCTACCTGCTTTCGGAGGAAATCTACCGCCGCGCCTTCCGCGTGACGAGTTTGTTCCATAACGCCCGCAAGACGCAGGTCTATATGGGCTGCGATGCGGACAAATGCCTGGTTATCCCCAACGGCATCCAGTTCGACCGCTTTAAGGATATTCCCTTAAAGCCCGATGACGGCTGGGTGGACATTGGCGCGGTGGTGCGCTTGGCGCCCATCAAGGACGTCAAGACAATGATTTATGCCTTCTTTGAGCTGCACGAGCGCCTGCCCAAGGTGCGCCTGCACATTATGGGCGGCGTGGACGACGAGGAGTACGGCGCCGAGTGCCACGCGCTGGTCGATACCCTAGGCGTGCGTGACTTGATCTTTACCGGCCGCGTCAACGTGGTCGAGTACATGGAAAAGCTTGACTTTACCATTTTGACGAGTATCTCTGAGGGCCAGCCGTTGAGCGTGTTGGAATCGCTTGCCGCACGTCGCCCCTGCGTGACGACCGAGGTCGGCTGCTGCCGCGAGCTGCTCGAGGGCGCCCCCGGCGACGACTTTGGCGTTGCCGGGTTTGTATGCCCGCCCATGTATCGCAAGGGCTTGGCCGATGCCATGGAGCGCATGTGCGCGAGCCGTGCCCGCCGCCTGGAAATGGGGGAGCGCGGCCAGCGTCGCGTGGCGACCTACTACCTACACGAGCAGATGCTCGCCAACTATCGCGCGCTGTACGATGAGACGGCGCGTGCGTTTGACCTGCCCAGAGAGGTGGAGTAGCCGATGGCCGGAATCGGTTTTGAGCTCAAGCGCCTGTTTAGGCGCAAGGGTCTGTTTGCCACGATGCGCGCCTATGGCTACGCCGGCATTGTGTGTACGGGCCCCATGCTGCTGGGTGTGCTGCTGCAGGTGGGTATCTTGGTACTGTGCGGTCTGTGGGGCGTGGGACGCGCCAACCAGGATTTGCTGGTGTGCATGGTGACCTATACGCTGCTGGCCTCGCTTACGCTCACAAGCTTTTTCTCCATGCCGGTCACGCGCTTTTTGGCCGACATGCTGTTTGCCGAGCGCGAAGAAGAGATCCTGCCCTCGTTTTGGGGCTCCAACGCCATCATGCTCGTTGTGGGCACGGTGCTCTACGGCGTCTTTTTGCTGTTCTCAGGCGCCACGCTGCTGCAGGGGCTGCTGTGCCTGTGGCTGTTCAACATTATGATCGTCAACTGGAACGGCATGAGCTACCTCACGGCCATTAAGGATTACCGCGGTATTCTGTGCAGTTTTGCCGCGGCCATTGGCATGGCGTGCCTGTGTGCCTTGGCCGCGCTGGTGCTGGGGTTGCCGCCGGTCGAGGGCCTGTTGGCGTCAATCGCCCTGGGCTATGGCGTCATGCTCGCCTGGGACGTGGTGCTGCTGTACCGGTATTTCCCTCAGAGCGACCGCAGCCCCTGGCTCTTTTTGCGCTGGCTCGACCAATTTATGCCGCTCGCGCTCACGGGCCTGTTTACCAACCTGGGACTCTTTGCGCACCTGGTGATCATATGGGCAGGGCCCATTGGCGTGCAGGTCAAAGGGCTTTTTTACGGTGCGCCCTATCATGATGTGCCGGCGTTGCTTGCGTTTTTGACCATTCTGGTCACGACCGTCAACTTTGTGGTGTCGGTCGAGGTCAACTTCTATCCGCGCTACCGCGACTACTACAGCCTGTTTAACGACGGCGGCGTGGTGGGCGACATCGTGGTGGCCGAGGAGGAAATGCTCGCCACGCTCAACCGGGAGCTGCGGTTTTGCGCGCTCAAGCAGCTGTTTGTGACGGCAGCGGTCATCTCGCTCGAGACTACGGTGCTCTCGGCCCTGCCACTGGGCTTCAACAACCTAATGCACGGGTATTTCCGCACGCTGTGCGTGGGCTATGGCCTGTATGCTGTCGGCAACACGATTCTGCTGATCTTGCTGTACTTTACCGACTACAAGGGCGCCGTGCTTGCCTCCGGGCTGTTCGCGGGCGTGGCGGGGCTGGCGACCATCGTCTCGCTGTTCTTTCCGCTACAGTTTTATGGCTTTGGCTTTTTGCTCGGCGCGGCGGTGTTTTTTGTTGTGGCGCTCATGCGGCTCGATACCTATACCGCCAACTTGCCGTATCGTATTCTGAGCCAGCAGCCCATTGTGGCGACCGACAAAACGGGTCGCTTTACGGAGCTGGGTCGCTTGCTCGACCGTGCCGAGCAGCGCTATGAGGAGCTGCGTCTAGAGGGCGAGCCGCATGGTGCGTTTGAGCGCACGGTGGTTCGCGTGTATCGCAATCGTTGGGGAGGTCCTGATGACCGATAGGATGATATCGCGTCGCCATTTGATTGAGGCGGCTGCCGGCGCATTGCTGCTCTCGGGCTGCTCTTCGCAGGACGAATCCTCGACAAAAAAGACCAAGAAGCAGGGCAAGATTAATAAGGCCGATGCGTCTAGCGAGACCAAGCATCTTCGCGACAAGGACGAGCTGTACGAGGTCTACGACGACTCGGGCATTGTGACCATGTACCTGACGGTCTCTCGCGGCAACAGCTCCGAGAACACCGACCATAGCTGGGCCGAGATCAATACGTACTCGGTCTACGACTATGCCGACATGGGCGTGACGCGCTATCAAGTTATGGGCCTGCTGCAGCCAGGCGATGATAAGGGCCCCGTTGCTGGCGAGGTCGGCTATGGAGAGGAGGCGCCCAACGCCACGGTGCAGGTGCGCGGTCAGACGTCGAGTACCTATACGCAAAAGAACTACAAGGTGGAGCTCAAAAAGGGCAAGGGCACGTGGCGCCAGCAGCGTGCGATTGCGCTCAACAAGCATATGGGCGAGGGTATGCGCTTTCGTAACAAGATGGCCTACGATTTGATCCGCGGCATTCCCCAGATGATGGGCCTGCGCACGCAGTTTGTGCACTTATGGGTGTGCGACCAGACCGAAAAATCCAACGACACCTTTGAGGACTACGGTCTGTTTACGCAGGTCGAGCAGCTCAACAAAACGGCGCTCAAGGCCCACGGTCTGGATAAGAGCGGGCATCTGTATAAGGTGAACAGCTTCGATTTCCATCGCTTTGAGGACACTATTAAGCTCACCGATGACCCCGACTATAACCAGACGGCGTTTGAGGGCATGCTCGAGATTAAGGGCGATTCGGACCATACCAAGTTAATCGAGATGCTCGATGCGCTCAACGACGATACGCAAAAGATCGACGATGTGCTCGACACCTACTTCGATACCGAGAACCTGGTCTATTGGATAGCGTTTCAGATCTTGACGGGCAATTGCGACACGCAGAACCGTAACTGCTATCTGTACAGCCCACTTAACTCCAAGGTTTGGTACATCCTGGATTGGGATAACGACGGCATGCTGCGCAAGCTCGAGTTGAGCCTGACGGGATTCTCGGATTATGCGAGCTGGGAGCGCGGCGTGAGCAACTACTGGGGCAACGTGCTGTTTAACCGCGCGTTGCGCAGTAAGTCGTTCCGCAGCGAACTCGACCGTGCCGTCAAGGACTTGCGCTCGTATTTGACCGAGGAGCGACTGAGCAAGATGGTCGAGCATTATCGCGAGGTCACGGAGCCGCTCGTCTTTGCTGCGCCCGACCTGGAGAATCTGCCCGTGACCAAGGACGAATACAAGCAGATTGCCGCGGCGATTCCTTCCGAGATCGAGGAGAACTATAAGAGTTATCGCGAGAGCTATAAAAAGCCCATGCCGTTCTACATTGGCGTGCCGCAGATCGATAACGGTAAGCTGCGCATCAACTGGGATGCGTCCTACGACTTTAAGGCGCGCGACATTCGCTATACCGTGGAGCTTGCGCGCGACTATGCCATAAGCGACGTAGTCTTTAAGGCCGAGGACGTGCTGCTGCCCGAGGTAACGTGCGATGCGCCCGACGCCGGCCAGTATTTTGTGCGCGTGCGTGCCACTAACTCCGACGGCTATACGCAAGATGCGTTTGACTACTATGTGACCGACGGCGGCAAGCAATACGGCATGAAGTGCTTCTACGTGCAAGATGGCGGCAAGGTCGTGGAGGACACGTATGCTGAGGGCTAGCGCGCTGCTTGAGCGTCTGGCGGCACCTCCTGCGCGTTCCACGCAGGAGCGTTACCGCCACGAGCTTAAGTACCTCATCAATGAGGGAGAGCATGCCGCATTGGCCTGTCGCATGGCGCCGGTATTTAACCTGGATAAGCATGCGCGGGCGGGCGGCTACACCATTCGCAGCCTGTATTTTGACGATTATTGCAACTCGGCCTACGAAGAAAAAGACGCCGGCATTCTCATGCGCAAAAAGTATCGCGTGCGCATCTATAACGGTGGCGACAAGGTGATTAAGCTCGAGCGCAAAAAGAAGTACGGTAGCTGGATCTACAAGGAGGACGCGCCACTCACGCGTGACGAGTTTGAGCAGATTCTGGCTGGCGACTACGACTTTTTGCTGAGGAGCCCCCACCAACTCTGCCGTGAGTTCTACATCGAGTGCATCTGCAATATGATACGCCCGCGGACCATCGTGGACTACGAGCGCGAGCCGTGGGTGATGGATGAGGGCACCGTGCGTATTACGTTTGACATGAACGTGCGTGCCGCGGTGGGTAGCTTCGATATCTTTGACGCGACGTTGCCCGCGCTGCCGGTCCTGGAGCCCGGCAAGCTAGTGATGGAGGTCAAGTTTACCGAGTTTTGCCCGCAGCTGGTGCGCGATTTGGTGCCGCCGGGTGCGGCCGAGCTCACGGCGGTTTCCAAGTACTGCCTGTGTTACGAAAAGACCGCCTACCTGCGCGGTTTTAATTACTGGGAATCGGATTTTGAGAACCGAGGGGATATTTAGACCATGAGCACCAGGGACTTTTTTAAGAACTCCGTCTTGGAGGCGTTTGGCCAGGTAGACCCTGCCAAGATCGGCCTGTCGCTGCTCGTGGCGCTCGCCATGGGCATCCTGATCTACTACGTGTACAAGCGCTTTTTTACCGGCGTGGTGTACTCGCGCAGCTTTGCCGTGACGCTCGTGGGCATGTGCGTGCTCACGTGCATGGTGACGCTCGCGATTTCGACGAACGTGGTCATCTCGCTCGGTATGGTCGGTGCTCTGTCCATCGTTCGTTATCGTACGGCGGTCAAGGACCCGCTCGACCTGCTGTATCTGTTTTGGGCCATTACCACGGGCATTACGGCGGGCGCCGGCATGTATGCGCTCGTGGGGCTCACGGCGGTGGTCATCGTGGCGATGATCGCCGGCTTCGCGAGCCACCAGGACAAGGCGCGCGTGTACATGATGGTTATCCACTATACGGGTCAGACCACGGGTGACGACATTGTGCGTGCCTTTGGCCGCACCAAGTTCACCGTTAAGTCTAAGACCATGCGCGGCGACAAGGTGGAGATGGCCGTCGAGGTGTTCTCGGACGGCGTGGACATGCCCTATGCCGACGCCATCCGTGCGCTCGACGGCGTGGAGGACCTGACGCTCATCCAATACAACGGCGAATACCACGGATAACTTGGTTCCGGCGTTTTAATAAACGCCGGACCGCTCGACGCTGCGCGGGCATCTGCCGGGCTCTTATGTTCCGGCGTTCTGACGAACGCCGGACCGCTCGACGCTGCGCACGCATCTGCCGGGCGATCTGCCGCTCAAACCGTCGCTCGCGTACATGAAGTACGCGTCGCTCCTCTTTCGCGGCACCTCGCCACGGCGGCTGCGCGCTCGCTGACGTTTGCTTGACCTGGGCTGTTGAAATGATCCATGTGGCTCGCCCCATTTGCTCAATTTGCCGGTATGGGTTGGGTATCATTGTGTAAGCGATTTCAACGACAGGGGTGCTCGTGGTAAAGATGAAAGATGTGGCCGAGCTGGCCGGCGTTTCGAGCGCCGCCGTCTCGCGCTACCTCAACGGTGGATATATCTCGGCGGACAAGGCCGAGCGCATTAAGCAGGCGATTGAGCTGACCGGATACGTGCGGTCCAGCCAGGCTCGCGCGCTGCGCACCGGCTCCACCAAGCTCGTCGGCGTCATCGTGCCCAAGATCAACTCGGAATCCGTGAGCCGCATTACCGCCGGTATTGGCCAGGTGCTCGGTCGCCGTGGCTACCAGATGCTGCTCGCGAATACTGACAACGTGGCCGAGCGTGAGCTCGAGTATCTTGACCTGTTCCAGAACCACCCGGTCGATGGCATCGTGCTCGTGGCAACCATGATCACCGACGAACACCGTGCGGCCATTGCGTCTTGCCGTGTGCCCATTGTGCTAATCGGCCAAAACGTCGAGGGCGCGGCGTGCGTCTACCATGACGATTACGAGGCTGCCTTTGAGCTGGGCCAGGCGCTCGCGAAGCATGTTGAGGGCAAGATTGCCTACATTGGAGTTACCGAGGAGGACCGCGCTGCTGGTTACGACCGCCGTCGCGGTTTTGAGGCCGGATTGCGCGCCGCGGGTAACCCGCTCGATGCCGCCTTGATTCGCCGCGGGTCCTTTACCCTCGATTCCGGCTATAGTGCGGCGCGTGAGCTGCTCTCTGTCGCTCCCGATGTTTCGTTTATCGCCTGCGCGACCGATACCATGGCGGCGGGCGCGCTGCGTGCCATCGATGAGGTTCGCGGCATGGGCGAGGGCATACACCGCGTGAGCGGATTTGGTGACAACGCGTTTTTGCGCGCGCTGACGGGCGGCATTCCCACCGTACATTATGGGTATCTGACCAGTGGCGTCGAGGCCACCAGCATGCTGCTCGACACGCTCGATGGTGTGGAGGGGGAGCGCGGTCTCAAGACGCTCAAGCTCGGCCATCAGCTTATGAATGTCTAGGCTCTGGGCACGTCTGCCTCCGAGGCCCCTGTTTTTGCCGTAAAACTACCATTCGCCGGCTTTTCCTTACCGTTCACCCTATTGTGAAAACGATTACAGACATATGAAACTGAAAACGATTACAGTGTAAGTGTCAAAGATGGCCGGGTGCACATGCGCCCGCTGGAGGAAAGGGAAGTCATGGACTACCGCAAATCAGCCCAAGAGGTGCTCGACAACATCGGTGGCGCTGGCAACGTTGTTTCGGCCGCACACTGCGCCACGCGTCTGCGCCTGGTGATTGCCGATAACGCCAAGGTTGACAAGGAGGCCCTCGAGAATATCGACGGTGCCAAGGGCGTCTTTGAGGCCCAGGGCCAGCTCCAGATTATTTTTGGCACTGGCACCGTCAATAAGGTCTACGACGAGTTCATTGCGCTCAGCGGCGTCGAGGCTGCCACCAAGGCCGAGGTCAAGGAGGCCGCGGCGCAGCAGCAGAACATCTTTATGCGTGCCATTAAGGTGCTCGGCGACGTCTTTGTCCCCATCATCCCCGCCATCGTGGCTTCGGGCCTGCTGCTGGGCATTATGAGCGCCCTCAACTTTATGGCCTCCAACGGCTTTATCGCGCTCGACACTAATAACTTTATTTATAAGATTGCCGACCTGGTCTCGGGAACGTCCTTTGGCATCCTGCAGATCCTGATCGGCTACTCCGCGGCTAAGGCCTTTGGCGCCAACCCGTATCTGGGCGCTGTCGTCGGCGGTGCGTTTATCAACTCCTCGTTGCAGAGCGCCTACACGGTTGCCTCCGAGGGCGTGCAGACCATGGTCAACGTCATCCCCGGTGTGTACAGCTTTGAGTGGGTCGGTTATCAAGGCCACGTTATCCCCATCGTCATCGCATGCGCCATCCTCGCCTTCTTGGAGAAGCGCCTCCACAAGGTTGTCCCCGAGATGTTTGACCTCTTTGTGACCCCGCTCGTCTCGGTGTTCGTGACCGTGCTCGTGACTCTCGTTGCCGTCGGCCCCATCTTTGTCTGGGCCGAGAACGCCATCCTCGGTCTGATCCAGGCCCTGCTGACCCTGCCCTTCGGCATCGGTTCCTTTATCGTCGGCCTGTTCTATGCCCCCACGGTCGTTACCGGTATCCACCAGATGTACACCGCCATCGACCTGGGCCAGCTCGCTCAGTACGGCGTGACCTACTGGCTGCCCATCGCCAGCGCTGCCAACATCGCTCAGGGTGGCGCCGCGCTCGCCGTTGCCTTTAAGACCCGCGATGCCAAGATCAAGGGCCTGGCGCTTCCTTCGGCCCTGTCCGCCTTCATGGGCATTACCGAGCCCGCCATCTTTGGCGTGAACCTGCGCTTCTTTAAGCCCTTCATCGCCGGCTGCATCGGCGGCGGTTGCGGCGCCCTGGTCTGCGCGCTCACTTCGCTGGCCGCCTCCGGCACGGGCGTTACGGGTATCTTTGGTATCCTGCTGTGCCTGGCCCAGCCCGTGCAGTACGCGATCATGTTTGCGGTCGCCGCGCTGGTTTCCTTTGCCGTCTCGTTTGTCCTGTACAAGGACGAGCCCAAGGTTTCCGAGCAGGCGTAGGATTTGCGTAAACAAAACGCCCGCAGGCTCCATCCTGTGGGCGTTTTGTTTATCTGGAACCCTTGATTTGAGCGTTCGTTGATTTAATTCGATTGGATACCGACATGTCTAACGCACTTCAGCGCGATCTTGCCAAGCTCGTTGCCAATATGGATGCAGCGGCCGCCGAGCGTGGCCACGGGCCCTATGCTCAGCATTTTCATATTATGCCGCCCACGGGCTGGCTCAACGACCCCAACGGGCTTTGCCAGGCCGATGGCGTGTTTCACGCATACTTCCAGTATGCTCCGTTTGATGTGAACGGCGGCGTCAAGATGTGGGGACATGCCACGAGCCGCGACCTTATGAACTGGGACTACGTTGGCGCGCCGCTGCTTCCCGATGAGCCGTTCGACTGCCATGGTGTGTACTCGGGCTCGGCATTGGTCGAGGACGGTCGCATTCGCGTGCTCTATACCGGCAACGTTAAGCTCCCCGATGCGGACGGCGTTTATGACTATGTCAACACTGGCCGTCGCGCCGATACCGTGTATGTCGAGAGCGTTGATGGACAGACGTTTAGCCAAAAGCGCGTGGTGCTGGCGTCTGAGGATTATCCCGAGGATTTGACCTGCCACGTGCGTGACCCCAAGGTGTGGCGCGATGATGATGGGCGTTACCACATGGTGCTGGGCGCGCGTCGTCGCGTGGACGGGCCGCATGTCGAGAGCCGTTTTTGTGCGATGCACGGCGAGGGTGCCGGGCGCGATGTGGGCGAGATCCTGGTGTATGGTTCGGCCGATATGCTGAGCTGGGAGCTCGAGAACCGTGTGTCTACGCCCGAGCATTTTGGCTTTATGTGGGAGTGCCCCGGCTATATCGAGCTCGATGCGAATGGCGATACCGTTGCATATTTGTCGTTCTCGCCCCAGGGCCTTGAGGGCGGCCGTTGGGACCGCGGCAACGTATACGCTGCTGGCTACATGCCTGTAACGGGCGAAATTACCGGTGGTGACGGTGCCTATGAGCTGGGCGAGTTCCGCCTGTGGGACGCCGGTTTTGACTTCTATGCTCCGCAGGAGTTCACGGCCGAGGACGGTCGCCACATTCTGATCGGCTGGATGGGCATGCCCGATGAGCCGACCTATGGTAACGGCCCCACCGTGGCGCGTGGCTGGCAGCACTGCATGACAGTGCCGCGTGAGCTTACAGCCGGTGCCGACGGCGTGGTGCTGCAGCAGCCGGCGCGCGAGATTGAACACCATTATGCCTCGGTGCGTGTGGGGGAGGGTTCGTTGGAGGTTGCCGGCGATACCTGCTTTGACGTTGTTGCCGACGGTGTCGACGGCGCGTTTACCGCGACTGTTGATGGCGAGCTGAAGCTGGTATTTGTGCCCGCCGAGGGCGAACTGCCCTCGCGTTTTGAGATGCGATTTACCGATGAGGGTCGCGCTTCTGCCGGCTGCGGTCGTACTGTGCGCTGGGAGCCCGTCGACGAGGTGCGCAACGTGCACATTGTTGGCGATGTCTCGTCGGTTGAGGTGTTTGTCAACGACGGTGCGCTTGTGTTCTCCACGCGTATCTACCCTGCGACCTATGGTGTGTCCGTTGACGCCGCAGGTGCGAGCGTGACCTATCACACGCTCAACATCTAGGCGATTCGTCGCATATCGGCGCTATACTGCAGCCGTTGCCCACGATGCGGGGAACACCCGCATCGTGGGTTTTTGTTTATGAAGGGACGGTGCCTTGTGGATGTACAGCAGCTAGAGGAGGCCTGGGCTTTGAGGGCCGGCTCGCGTGAGGCGCGTCTTGTTGCGGCCCTGCATGTGCCGGCGGCGCTGTCTCTGTTGGGGATTGTGCGCCCCGGTGACCGCCTGGTTGCGTTTGCCGATGACTTTGCCGATGCGTTTGCGCGCGGCTTTGATGCCTGCGACGTGGTTATGGTGGGTGAGCCCTCGGTTGCAGCGTTTGCCGCCGCGTCCGAGGGCTTTGATGCTTCGTTTGATGCCGAGGGGCCGCACCTGTGGTGGTTTTTAAACTCCATCGGCGGGTTTGGTCTGCGTGTGCCCAATCTGCGCGCGCTGGGTCGGGCGGCGCGTGAGGCCCATGCGCTGCTGGTTGTGGACAACACCGTGGCGTCGGCTTTTGGCTGCGATCCGCTGCGGCTGGGTGCTGCGCTGTCGTTCGAAGCGCTTGACCGTGTGTGCGCCGGTGAGGCTCCACGCAAGCTCGTTGCTGCTTCGGTGGCGCGCTCGCAGCTCAAGCGCCATCGTGTGGATGCCGCTGCCGAGTGCGCGCACGTATTGTTTGCAGGCTGCGGTGCGTCGGCGCTCGACCTTTCTGCCGAGGAGACCGACGTGCTGGAGCGTGGGCTTTCCTCGCTTAACGTCCGCATGCAGGCGCATTTCGACCGCGCCCGTGCGCTGGCCGAGTATCTGGCCGCCAACGAGATGGTGCGCAACGTTCGCTATCCCGGGCTGAGTTCGCATCCCGACCATGCGGCTGCAACGGGAATCCTCGAGCACGGCTTTGGACCGGCAGTTGAGTTTGATCTTATCGAACGTAGCGCGGGCGAGCTGTTCGATGCTTTGCCCGGGGAGTTTCGCACATCGCCCGCCGGCGGCGCAACGACGCGCCTTTCGGCCCCACGCGGCAAGCAGGGGAGCACCATCCGCCTCTTCGCCGGTACCGACGACCCCTTGATCGTGGCCGCCACCCTAGACAATGCCCTCCGATGATTATTCTGGGACGTGTCTCTATAGTTTTGTCAACCGCGTGCTTCGCGCCATTTCGGCATG
>CAJMHR010000040.1 GCA_905213265.1 uncultured Collinsella sp. | reverse complement strand
AAATCCAAGGGTTATACCCTAAGAGCAAACCACCCCTTTTAGGGGTGGTTTTGATAGGGGCACGAATAGCCCGCTCCGACCTGCGAAATCTGTACTCGCGATGCGAATGACGCCCCTAACCTTAAACTTTAGCTTGAACTTAGCTATAATGCGCTACGTTCCTGCCAGGCTGTGGTTGCGGACGGACGAAATGCCCGTCCTAGTCCAAGACAGACGCGGTCAAAGGGATCCACGTAAGCGACCGCGTGCGCGCGGCGCGATCATGGCGCGTCCTAGATGTAAGCCGCACCGTCCGTTCTACTTTCTTTGGGGCAATACCGCCTCGCGGGCGAGCGGGTCAGTCGTGAAGGTGGCTGCGGCCTCCCGAGCAAACACCCCGGTGCGCAAGTGTGGGGTCAAATACCAGGTCAGCTGGTGGGAACAACCTGATATTCCGCGCAACGCACGGATCGTATACGACACAGAAGGCAGGGTAGTGGACATGGTGAGGGGCAGCTTGATGCACGCGGCTCGGTTAGGTGCTGGGACCGCAGCGGTCATTGCCGTTTTGGGCCTGAGCGGATGCGCGTTCAACCCGCTGTCTACGTTCACGACTCCTACGATCGACCAGATCGAGCACGAGACCGTCACGCCGGCGGTGTCGGACGATGCCCTGGTCACTCCCGGAACCCTGACGGTCGCCCTCGATACTTCCGATGCGCCGCAGGCGATGCAGGGCGCTGACGGCGAGCTTACGGGGTATGCAGTCGACGCTGCCCGCGCCCTCGCAAGCCGCATGGGCCTTAAGGTCGCCTTTGTCGATGCGTCCTCGGCAGGTTCCGCGCTCGGCGACAAAAAGGCCGATATCTTTATCGGCGAGATCAACTCCACGGACGGGGACATTAGCTCGCTCGGCACCTGCCTGTACGATGCCACTTCCGTGTTCGGTAAAACTAGCGATGGTGGGTCGCTAAACGTTTCCACCGATACCCTTAACACGTCCACCCTGGGCGTTCAGATGTCCTCGGCCTCGCAGGAGGCGCTTGCTAAGCAGAGCATCACCGCCAACCAAAAGACCTACTCCAACATCAACGAGTGCTTTGAGGCGCTCGAGTCCGGCGAGGTCGACTATGTGATCTGCGACTCCACGGCCGGCGGCTACCTTGCACGCCTGATGAGCGAGGTCTCCTATGTCGGTGCGCTCGAGGCGCCCTCGACGCTTGGTGTTGCGGGCCTCTCGTCCAATGACGAACTGTGCCGTGCCGTGAGTGATGCCCTCGACGACATCACGGTCGACGGCACGCTCGAGGCGGTTCACTGCGTCTGGTACGGCCAGATGCCCTACGACCTCACCACTAAGACGGTTTCGGGCGCTAACGTGCAGCCGGGCGACTCTGAGTCCAGTGAGACCACGTCCTCCGGCAGCGAGTCCTCCGATTCCAACAATGAGACCGCATCCTCCGAGGACAAATCGTCCAGCCAAGAAGGCACCATCACCGACGACGACATTAACAAACTCAATAGCTAGTTATTGCTAGGGGTGGTGTCTCCTGTACGTTGGAAAGGACACTTCTTCACGGTTTCAACACGCACTGCCGGGCTTCCCCAATAGGGGAGCCCGGCTTTTTCATCCCTATAAAATCAGCAGGTCAAAGCCAATTTTTGGGACCAAATACAAATCTGTCGGCTCCCTCCTATAGCGCACTTTGCCACAGAAAAGTGCGAGACTTCGGTATGCGGTATCAAGCAATCGTTATTCGGGTCTTTAGGAATCCGCGTGATTAAATGCACGGCAATGGGTACATAGCCAGTACAGTAAGTCCCCGAGGCAGATTGGAGCCACGTATGGATATCAAGGTTTCTGGACGCAAGACGACGGTAACCGATGCTCTGCGTGCGCATGTGGATGAGAAGATCGGCGAGGCGCTCAAGGTTTTCGATATCGAGCCCATGACGGTCGACGTTGTACTTCGCTATGAGAAGAACCCCTCGAACCCCAACCCGGCAATCGTCGAGGTCACGGTTCGTGCCCGCGGTTCGGTGATTCGCGTTGCCGAGCACGGTGCAGATATGTACGCCGCCATCGACCTCTCCGCCGATAAGGTCACCCGCCAGCTGCGCAAGTTCAAGACCAAGGTCGTGGACAACCGCCAGGGCGGTGCCAGCGCCGCGGATGTCGCGCCGGTCGAGCGCGTCGAGGATCTGGCCGACCTGCTGCTGCCCGAGGAAGAGGACGACCTGCTCGTCCGCGAGAAGGTTATCGACGTCACCCCGATGACTGAGGAGCAGGCGCTGGTGCAGACCGATCTGCTTGGCCACGACTTCTACGTGTTCGAGAACGCGACGACCGGCCTTATCAATGTGGTGTATCACCGTAAGAATGGTGGATATGGCATCATCAAGCCCCGCATCGAAACACTTGACGAGTAAAATACGTTAACTTGCATGAGTTAACGGTTGGCGGCCATCCCATGCGGGTGGTCGCCTTTTTTACGTAAGGAGTCGCTTTGATGGACAAGGCTGCATCTACCGGCCATTCTGACCGCTGCCGCATCGTCGTCGATACCTGCTGCGACTTTAGCCCCGAGGTCGCCGCGAACCTCGATGTCGATATCCTGGGTTTCCCCTTCATTATCGATGGCGAGGAGCGCACGGACGATATCTGGTCGAGCATCACACCCAAGGAGTTCTACGATCGCATGCGCGCCGGTGCCCGCGTGTCCACCTCGGCTGTGTCGCTCGGTCGCTATATCGAGTTCTTTACCGAGTGCGCCAAAGAGGGCACGCCCACGGTCTACCTGTGCTTTACCTCGGCGTTGTCGTCGAGCTACAACTCCGCGTGTCAGGCGGCGGACGCCGTGCGTGCCGAGTATCCCAACTTTGAGCTGTACGTGGTCGACAACGCGTTGCCCTGCGCGACCGGCGCGCTCTTGGCGCTCGAGGCCGTGCGTCAGCGTTCGGCGGGACTGACCGCCAAGCAGCTGGTCGATTGGGCAAACGAGGCAAAGACCTACGTCCACGGCTACTTTACGCTCGAGAGCTTCGACGCACTGGCTGCCGGCGGCCGCATTCCGCCCGCGGCGGCTCAGCTCACGGCAAAGCTCGATGTCAAGCCCGAACTCTCCTACGACCTTGCCGGCTCGCTGTCGCTGATCGGTGTCAACCGCGGCCGCAAGAAGGCGCTCAAGTCCATCCTCAAGTCGTTCCGCGAGAACTACGTGCCCGACCGCACCATGCCCATCGCCATCATGACGGCCGATGCCGAAAAGGACGGTGACTGGCTCGAAGCCGCCATCCGCAAGGAGGAGGGCTGCGCCGACGTCACGATCATTCGCAGCTCCGTGGGCCCCACCATTGGCTCGCACGTGGGCCCCGGCATGGTGGCCTGCGCGTTTTGGGGTAAGAACCGCGCCGACAAGGCGTCGCTTTCCGACCGCATCGCCCGTCGCGTGCGCGGCCAGTAGGCAAGTAACGCGGCCGTAATCGATCCCAACTCACAGCCCAAACGCTGGCACCGAGTATTCAACCTGGTAACAACACCCAACCCAAAAGGAAAGGTTTCATGGCAAACAAGCTCTCTGTCGCATTTATCGGCACCGGAATCATGGGTGCCCCCATCGCCGGCCACATTCTGGACGCCGGCTATCCCGTCACGGTCAACAACCGCACCAAGTCCAAGGCCGCCACGCTTATCGAGCGCGGTGCCGCTTGGGCCGATACGCCGGCAGATGCCGTGGCGAACGCCGACGTCGTCTTTACCATGTTGGGCTATCCCTCCGAGGTCGAGGAGCTCTACCTGGCGGGCGACGGCCTGCTCGCGTGCACTAAGCCCGGCGCGGTCCTGATCGACCTCACCACGAGCTCGCCCGAGCTCGCCCGTGACATTGCCGAGGCCGCCCAGGTTTCCGGCCGCATGGCGTTTGACTGCCCCGTCACCGGCGGCGAGTCGGGAGCTATCGCCGGCACGCTTACGGCTATCGTGGGCGCCACCGAGAACGATATCGCTCCGGTTCGCGATATCCTTTCCACCTTTGCGGCAACCATCTGCTGCTTCGACGGCGCCGGCAAGGGCCAGGCTGCCAAGCTCGCCAACCAGGTGTCGCTGGGCGCCTGCATGGTCGGCATGGCAGACGCCATGGCATTTGCCGAGCTGAGCGGCCTCGATCTGGAGAAGACCCGCCAGATGATCCTGGGCGGTACCGGCAAGTCCGGCGCCATGGAGAGCCTGGCTCCCAAGGCGCTCGACGGCGACTACAAGCCCGGCTTTATGGTCGAGCACTTCATCAAGGACCTGCGCCTGGCGCTCGCCTACGCCGACGATCGCGAGCTCGCGCTGCCCGGCGCCGACGTGGCCTTTACGCTCTATGACATGCTCGACGCCATCGGCGGCGCCAAGCTGGGCACCCAGGCCATCACGGTACTCTACAAGGAGGAGGCCGACGCCATCGCCGCCGGTCTGGACTGGTCGCAGTATCGTCCCGAGGAGCATGGCGCTCACGAGGAAGGCTGCGGTTGCGGCGAGCACGGCGACGACCATGAGTGCGGTTGCGGTCACCATCACGGCGAGGACCACGAGTGCTGCGGCGGCCACGGCCATGACGACGGCTACGAGTGCTGCTGCGGCCACCATCACGGGGAGTAGCGCCCATGAGCTGGACGTTCGTGGTGCTTGCACTGGTGCTCTTTCTCTTTGCGATCTACATTGGCTTTTTGTGCGGCCAGTGGGCCTGCGAAAAGCGCGTGATCACCAAGCGCGACTACTGGATTGCCAATTTTGCAGGCGCGGCGGCAGTCGTTCTACTGACCTGGGTGTTCTCGCTGTTCCCGCTGGTGCAGTTTGCGCCGATCGGCTGGCTCGGCGGCTTTATCGCCGGCCTTAAGATGAGCTTTGGCGAGTCCGTCGGTCCGTGGCGCAAGCACGACGAGGTCTTTAACGTCAACAAGGCTCACCGCGCCGCCGCCGACGCGGGCGACGCCGAGGAGCGTCGCCGTGCGCGTCACAATGGCGCGGCC
Source organism: uncultured Collinsella sp. (assembly GCA_905213265.1). Taxonomy (GTDB): domain Bacteria; phylum Actinomycetota; class Coriobacteriia; order Coriobacteriales; family Coriobacteriaceae; genus Collinsella. The sequence continues at coordinate 14,873 of CAJMHR010000040.1, read as the reverse complement.
GACCGACAGCTCATCTCGGTCACCGATGACAGCAAGGGTGCTGGCAAGCACGCTAAGAAATAGTAAGAAGAGGTAACTATGGCAGAAAACAAGGAAGAACAGCTCACCGATGAGGAGCTGGCACAGCTTCAGCTGGCAGAGGAGAACGAGAACGCCGTCGACCGTCTGGTCAAGGAGCTCGGCTGCCCCACGCGCCGCATCCGTCAGTTTGCCGCCCGCGTGCTGCACCTGCTTGCCGAGCGCGATCCGCAGCGCGTCGTGCCCTGCGTACCCGCGTTGATCGAGGCACTTGACCGCCCCGAGGCTCAGACCCGCTGGGAGGCCCTCGATGCCCTTGCGGCGCTCGCCACCACCTGCCCCGAGCAGCTGGGCGATGCCTTTGAGGGCGCCGAGACCGCGCTGTTCGACGAGATTTCCTCCACGCTGCGCTATGCCGCCTTCCGCCTGCTGTGCGTGTGGGGTGCCACGAGCGTCGAGCGTTCGCGCGAGGCTTGGCCCATCCTGGACGAGGCTATCCAGTGCTACCACGGCGACCTCGAGTATCGCGACATGCTCGGTTGCCTGTACGAGTTTGGCCAGGGCGAGATTGACGCCGAGGTCGCCGAGAAGCTCGCGCTGCGCCTTAAGTTCGATGCCGAGAACGGTAAGGGCAGCTATCTCAAGGCCCGTTCGAGCGAGATTTGCGAAATGCTTGTTAAACGTTTTGGCCTGGATCTCTCCAAAAAGAAGAAGCGTGCTAGCGTTAAAAAATCTGACGACGCCGAAGACGAGGAGTAACAGATTATGGCGCACGATGTAGTCATGATCCCCGGTGACGGTATCGGTCCCGAGATTACGCAGGCCATGCGCCGCGTGGTCGAGGCTACCGGTGTCCAGATCAATTGGAACGTCCAGGAGGCCGGCGCCGGCGTCATGGACGAGTTTGGCGCGCCGCTGCCCCAGCACGTGCTCGATGCGGTCGCCGAGACCAAGGTTGCCATCAAGGGCCCCATCACCACGCCGGTCGGTACGGGTTTCCGCAGCGTCAACGTGGCCCTGCGCAAGCACTTCGACCTGTATGCCTGCGTGCGCCCCTGCCTGTCGCAGCCGGGCGACGGCTCGCGCTTCCGCGACGTCGACCTGGTCATCGTGCGCGAGAACACCGAGGACCTCTACGCCGGCATCGAGTTCGATGAGGGCGCTGCCGAGGTCGAGGAGCTCTCGCAGCTCGTCGAGCGCTCGGGCCAGAAGACCTTCGCCGCGGATTCCGCCATCTCAATTAAGCCGATTTCCATCGCCAAGAGCCGCCGCATTGTGGAGTACGCCTTTGAGTACGCCCGCCGCTGCGGCCGCAAAAAGGTGACGGCCGTGCATAAGGCCAACATCATGAAGGCGACCGATGGTCTGTTCCTGCGCGTTGCGCGCGAGGTGGCCGCCAACTATCCCGATATCGAGTTCAACGACAAGATTGTCGACGCCACCTGCATGGGCCTGGTCCAGAACCCCAACGACTTCGATGTCCTGGTGCTGCCCAACCTGTACGGCGACATCGTGAGCGACCTGTGCGCCGGCCTGGTGGGCGGCTTAGGGATGGCCCCCGGCTCCAACATCGGTGCCGACTGCGCCATCTTCGAGGCGACGCACGGCTCCGCGCCCGATATCGCTGGCCAGGATATCGCTAACCCCACGGCCGAGATTCTGTCTGCGGCCATGATGCTCGATCACCTGGGCGAGAACGACGCGGCCAATCGCATTCGCGCCGCCGTTTCTGCCACGCTCGACGAGGGTGAGCAGGTTACCGGCGACGTTCGTCGTGCCCAGACCGGCTCCGTTGAGGGCGCTGTGGGCACGCAGGCCTTTGCCGATGCCGTTATCGCGCACCTGGCCTAAGGTGTGCACGCTGCAAACGCCTAAATAGTACTTAAGTGTTTGCGTATAACCTGAGAATCAATACGCCCGGCGCTCTGTCGGGCGTATTCTATTGCGGACTATGTTTCCTAACAAGGAGTAACTGATATGGGTCTGATTCAAAAGAAGGACGAGAAGGACGAGATCGACGGCATCCAGATCATCGAGCGCGGCGAAGGCCCCGACGGTGACGAGGACGAGAAGATCGATCTGGTCGCCGGTACGTCTGCCGAGCACATTGCTGCCGGTACGACGGCCGAGGAGGAGGACGCTCGCCTGGAGGCTCAGATTGCCGCAGATGCCGCCGACGAGAACCTCATGCCCGAGGAACAGGACATGGACGACGACTCCGACGCGGACGACCATGCATCCAAGCACAAGAAGACGATGATTGCTGCCTTTGTGGTCGCTATCGTGATCGCTGCTGTGGTCGGCTTCTTTATCGGCAACGGTGGTTTTGGCGGCAAGGGTGTCGGCTCGGCGACCCTCACCGAGGACCAGATCGATTCGACCGTGGCAAGCTACAGCTACAACGGCAAGAAGAGTGACATCACCGCGCGCGAGGCCATCGAGAGCCAGTACAGCCTCGATACCGTCAAGGATGGCGATGGCAACTACACCGCTCCCTCTGCCGACGTCATCCTGTCCTACGTGCGCAACAAGATCCTGCTGGACGCTGCCGAGGACGAGGGCATTACCGTCTCTTCTAAGGAGATGAAGCAGTACGCCGAGGATTCCATCGGCACCTCCGACTACAAGACCATGGCCACGCAGTATGGCGTGTCCAAGGACCAGGCCAAGCAGATCGTCCGCCAGTCCGCGACGCTGCAGAAGCTCTACAAGAAGAAGGTCGGCGACAGCTCCGCAAGTATGCCGACCGCCCCGACCGAGCCTGCTGACGGCAACGAGGAGACCGCGAGCAAGGACTACGCCGACTACATCATCAACCTTGCCGGCGATGAGTGGGATAGCTCAAAGGGCACCTGGAAGGATGCCGACAGCACCTATGCCAAGGCCTTTGCCGATGATGCCTTTACGGCCGATAGCGCCACCTACAAGCAGGCCATGACCGCCTATTACACCGCCTACCAGCAGTATTCCTCGCAGGCTTCGAGCGCCAGCTCCAAGTGGACCGAGTATGCTAATGGCCTCTACGCCAAGGCCAACATCAGCATCTACGGCCTGTTTGCGTAAGGTTTGTCCGACCTTTCGAGTGCGAAGCTGAAATATCTGATGAAACCCCCTAGAACGGACATCGTTCTAGGGGGTTTTGCGTTGTAGAGCCATCTGTTGAGATTGGAAAGGTAGATTGTGTGATCGCGCAAGCGCTCCATCGCGTTTCCCCGATTCATATGGGAAAACAACTGCAAACGATTACAAGTAACCGGTGAACGGTCGAAAACTACCGTTCACCGATAATCTCAAAACTGGGTTCTAACTGGTATTAAGACAAAAAGACCAATTCACAAATCTTCACAATGACCTGCAATTTTTCTTTACGCTATTTTTAGCCGCCCTGCGTTGTTTAGGCACAGGAAAAGTCCCGAACTTTTGCCAAAGCATTTCGAAACGATTTCAAAACCGCAGGTAGAAGTGTTAACGAGCGGTAAACGGTCGATTTTTCACCGTGAGCGGTGCAAAAACGTTTTACTGTTTGAATCAACGAAAGCAACCACTTCTGTGGTGATATAGTGGCAACAACACATCACGTGGTTACTACCAGTTTAGAAACCACTGGTCTTCAAAGAACGCTTTCTAAGAAGCTTTAAGGGCGAGCGCCCGCTGGCTTCCGAAAATCATCGGACTCAGATCGTACACACCTTCGGAAGGGAAATTTGAATGGTTGGCTTTATTCTTACCGGTCATGGACAGTTCGCACCCGGTCTCGCAAGCGCTATCGCTATGGTTGCCGGTGACCAGCCCGCTTTTACCGTCGTTCCTTTTGAGGGCGACCAGGCCGCATCCTACGGTGAGGATCTCCGCGCCGCTATTACCGCCATGCGCGAGGAGTGCGATGGCGTGCTCGTCTTTACCGACCTGCTTGGCGGCACCCCGTTCAACCAGTCGATGATGATTGCCCAGGATGTCGACAACGTCGAGGTTCTGACTGGCACCAACCTTCCCATGGTTATTGAGCTTCTGTTCCTCCGCGGCAATGCCACGCTCGCTGAGCTTGGCGAGCAGGCAGTGACCGTTGGCCAGACGGGCATCACCGCCCAGACGGTCGCATCCGTTGCCGGCTCCGACGAAGAGGATATCTTCGGCGACGAGGACGGCATCTAATGGCCGATTTCGGAGCCAACGTCCTGAGCTCCTCGGTCGCCCTTTTAGGTCTGCTTGTCATCATGGGCTTGATTTACACCATCTGGTCGCAAATCAACATGAAGAAGAAGCAGAAGTACTTCAAGGAGCTGCACACCGAGCTCAAGCCGGGTCAGGAGGTTCTTTTCGCCGGCGGTATCTACGGAACCGTCAAAGGCATCGAAGGCGAAAAGGTCCAGATCAAAGTCCGATCCGGAGCCGTCGTAGACGTTTCGCGTTACGCGATTCAGGAGATTAAGTAACTGTCGTCAGCAAATAACGAAAGGAAGCTGATCAACATGGCAGAACCCAACATTCTTCTTACCCGCATCGATAACCGACTGGTCCATGGTCAGGTCGCTACCCAGTGGAACTCCACCCTGGGCTCCAACCTCATTCTCGTCGCCAACGACGATGTGTCGACCAACACCATGCGCCAGAACCTCATGAAGATGGCCGCTCCCGCCGGCGTCGCTACGCGTTTCTTCTCTCTGCAGAAGACCATCGACGTCATTGGCAAGGCGAGCCCGCGCCAGAAGATCTTCATCGTGGCCGAAACACCGGAAGACGTGCTTACGCTCGTCAAGGGCGGTGTGCCTATAAAGAAGGTAAACATCGGCAACATGCACATGTCGGAAGGAAAGCGCCAAGTCGCCACCTCCGTCGCAGTTAACGACGAGGATGTCGCTGCGTTTAAAGAGCTGCAGGAATTGGGGGTGGAGTTGGAGATCAGGCGCGTTCCGAGCACGCCTGTTGAGGACACGAGCAAGCTCTTCTCGTAATCCTCATGATCCACGTTGTCAGGAGTGAAACCCTGACATTCTGTACGTGATATCCAAAGTGCGTACATACATTTTGAAAGGAGGAGCAAGATGGAATACACGATCTTCCAGGTCGCTCTGGTCTTCATCGTCACGTTCGTCGCGGCAATCGACCAGTTTAACTTCCTCGAGTCTCTCTATCAGCCCATCGTCACCGGCGCCGTCATCGGTCTTATCCTTGGCGACCTCAACACCGGTCTTCTCGTGGGTGGTACTTATCAGCTCATGACGATCGGCAACATGCCGATCGGAGGTGCTCAGCCGCCTAACGCTGTTATCGGCGGCATCATGGCAGCCATTCTCGCTATTGCTACGGGCCTCGAGCCCAACGCGGCAGTCGGCCTTGCCATTCCGTTCGCTCTGCTTGGTCAGCTCGGCGTTACCCTGGTCTTCACGCTTATGTCGCCGCTCATGTCCTCCGCGGACAACATGGCTCACAACGCTGACACCAAGGGTATCGAGCGTCTGAACTACTTCGCCATGGCTCTGCTCGGCCTGATCTTCGCCGTCGTCGTCACCCTGTTCTTCATCGCTGGCGCCACCATCGGTCAGACCATCGCTTCCGCCATCCCGACTTGGCTGCAGACCGGTCTGTCCGCTGCAGGCGGCATGATGCGCTTCGTCGGCTTCGCCGTCCTGCTCAAGGTTATGATGAACCGCGATATGTGGGGCTTCTTCCTCATGGGCTTTGGCCTCGCGCTCATCACCGTTGCCAACGATTCTCTGGCAACCCCTGCTCTGCTCATCCTCGCTCTCATCGGCTTCGGCATCGCTTTCTGGGACTTCCAGCAGCAGACCGAGCTGAAGGGTGCAGCTGTTTCTGACGGAGGTGACTTCGAAGATGGCATCTAATGAGTATGTGATCCCGGAGCACTACGAGGATCTCACTCCTGCTCCGCAGCTCGACCAGAAGACCCTCAACAAGATGGCTTGGCGCTCCTGCTTCCTGCAGGCCTCGTTCAACTACGAGCGTATGCAGGCCGCTGGCTGGCTCTACTCCATCATCCCCGGTCTGGAGAAGATCCACACCAACAAGAACGACCTCGCGGCTTCCATGAGCCACAACCTGGAGTTCTTCAACACTCACCCGTTCCTCGTCACCTTTGTTATGGGTATCGTGCTTTCGCTCGAGCAGAATAAGGTTGACATCCCCACGATTCGCGCCGTCCGCGTCGCCGCAATGGGCCCGCTCGGTGGTATCGGTGACGCCCTGTTCTGGCTGACGCTCGTGCCTATCACGGCCGGCATCACCTCCAACATGGCCATCAACGGCAACGCCGCTGCGCCGATCATCTTCCTGGTGATCTTCAACGCCGTCCAGTTCGCTCTGCGCTTCTGGCTCATGAACTGGTCCTACAAGCTTGGCACCAGCGCTATTGATGCTCTGACCGCCAACATGCAGGCCTTCACGCGTGCCGCTTCCATCATGGGCGTCTTCGTCGTCGGTTGTCTGGTCGTCACCATGGGTGGCACCCAGATCAACCTCCAGATCCCCAATGGCACCACCCGTGGCCTCTCCGCCAATACCGTGATTGTCTCCGAGAAGGAGGCCAAGAACTTCACCGGTATGGAGGGCATCGATACCGAGACCGCTGAGGCCGGTACCATCGCCATGACCGATAAGGACGGCAACGCCCTTACCGCTTCCGATGCCGACGGCAACGCTGTCGAGTGCGGCGTCACCGATCTGGGCAACGGCATGGAGTCCGTGACCTACGGCACCGTTACCGAGGATCCGGTCAACTTCTCTGTTGCCGACACCCTCAACACCATCGTCCCGAAGCTCGTCCCGCTTATGCTTACGCTGCTGCTTTACTACATGTTCGCTAAGCACAGCTGGACCCCGACCAAGGGCATTCTCCTGCTCTTCGTCCTTGGCATCCTGGGCGCTGGCCCGCTTGGTCTCTGGCCGAGCATCTGGTAAGGCTCTAGCTTGAGGGGTGTGTCCCTACGCGGCTCACACCCCGACCCCTTAAGCCATGTGTATGTTAAAAGCCGCGTGCTCGAAAGAGCGCGCGGCTTTTGTTTTCTTGATGATTCGGGTGTGGCGGACAGATAATGCTAAACACCCAAGGTAGTAGCCGAGTTTGAGAAAATGGGAGGATAGGATGGCGATCGGAGCGCGTAAGCAACCGCTGTACGATCAGCTGGTCGATATTCTGACCGAAAAGATCGACCATGAATATCGCGCCGGTGACATGATTCCTTCCGAGCGTGAACTTTCGGAGCGCTATGGTCTCTCGCGCACCACGGTGCGCCTGGCTCTGCAGGAACTGGAGCGTTTAGGACTGGTGGTTCGGCAGCACGGTCGCGGTACCTTTGTGACCGACCGTTCGGCAAAAGCAACCAATCTTATGCAGTCTTACAGCTTTACCGAGCAGATGCGCGCGATGGGTCGCGACCCCGAGACCACTATTCTCGATTTTTGCGAGATGGAGGCCGATAAGAATCTGGCCGAGCATATGGGATTGCGTATCGGTGATCGCATTTTTAAGCTCAAGCGCCTTCGTTCTGCCGACAACATGCCCATGATGGTCGAACGCAGCTATCTACCGGTTCGTCAATTTCTGTCCCTAAAGCGACCGCTGCTGGAGCGTAAGCCGCTTTACGATGTGATTGAGCAGGACTTTCAGCAAAAGATTCGCGTGGCCGAAGAGGAGTTCTATGCGAGCATAGCCCGTCCCACCGATGCCCACCTTTTGGGAATTGTCGAGGGGTCGCCTGTGCTCGATTTGGTCAGGACTACGTATAACGAGTCAAACGAGGTTGTGGAGTATACACTCTCGGTTGCTCGTGCCGATCAGTTTAAATACAAGGTTTACCACCAGCGTAGCAACTAGTGTCCGCATCGTTTCCATATGGTGATTCTTTGCATTTAACTGGTTACTACCAGATAACCAACCGAAGTGTATAATTGCACGTCAGAGGATTACTTCTAGAGAGAGGTATTAGAAATGTTCGAGAAGAGTGTCGAGGAGCTCACCGAGCTCGGCGCCCAGATCACCACGGCCGAGATTGCTCAGCAGCCCGAGCTTTGGCGTGATACGCTCAACATCTATCGCGAGAACAAGGAGGCCATCGAGGCCTTTCTGGCCGAGGCTCGCGCTATGGGCGAGGGCCGTCTGTCCGTTGTCTTCACCGGTGCCGGTACGTCCGACTACGTTGGCGATACCTGCGCCCCGTACCTGCGTCACGCTGGCAACACTGATCTCTACGACTTTAAGCCCATCGCCACGACCGACATCGTGAGCGCCCCGCGCGACTTCCTGCGCGCCGAGGATCCCACGCTCGTGGTTTCCTTTGCCCGCTCTGGCAACAGCCCCGAGAGCCTTGCCGCCGTTGCCGTTGCCAAGGAGCTCGTCCACAACGTCAAGTTCCTCAACATCACCTGCGCTCCCGAGGGCAAGCTCGCCGTCGAGTCTGCCGATGATCCCAACGCGCTGACGCTGCTCATCCCGCGCGCCAACGACAAGGGCTTCGCCATGACTGGTTCTTATTCCTGCATGACCCTGCTCTCCACCCTTATTTTCGACACTGCCTCTGACGAGCAGAAGGCCGAGTGGGTCGAGACCATCGCCAAGATGGGCGAGGAGGTTATCGCTCGTGAGCCCGAGGTCGCCGATTACCTGGCTGGCGACTTCAACCGCGTGACCTACTTGGGTTCTGGCTCCTTCGGTGGCCTTGCCCAGGAGAGCCAGCTCAAGATCCTTGAGCTTGCTCACGGTCTGGTCGCTACTTCCTACGACACCTCCATGGGCTATCGTCACGGACCTAAGTCCTTCGTCGACGATAAGACGCTCGTCTTCGTGTTCGTCAACAACGACGCCTATACCCGTCAGTACGACATCGACATCCTCAACGAGATCGGTGGCGACGATATTGCACAGCACACCGTCGCCGTTCAGCAGGAAGGTGCCACTGTCTATGAGGGTGAGTCTTTCACCTTTAAGGGCTACGAGGCGCTTCCCGAGGGCTACCTTGCTCTGCCGTTCGTGATGTTTGCCCAGGCCATCAGCCTGCTCAACTCCGTGCGCGTGGGCAACACGCCCGATACGCCGAGCCCCACCGGCACGGTCAACCGCGTGGTCAAGGGCGTGACGATTCACCCCTTCACCGCTTAATCGCGTCCCCCTGTAAGGGCGCCCGTCCGCTCATAACGGCGGGCGGGCGCTTTTTGTTTTACGTGAGCTGGGTATAAGCATCACCACAGTCAACTGCTTTAGAAGCAAGGAGTGCATATGAGCACGTACGCAATTAAGGCTGACAAGTTCTTCTTGCCGGCAGGCCCGCAGCTGGGCGGCTATCTCATGGTCGAGGATGGCGTTTTTGGCGCCTGGCAGGCCGACGAGCCCTCTTGCGAGATTAAGGACTACACGGGATCGTGGATCGCACCGGGTATGGTCGATACTCACATCCATGGCTTCTATAACCACTCAACTACCGATAACGATCCCGAGGGAATCGATATCAGCTCGACCGAGCTCGCCCGTCGCGGTACCACCAGCTGGTTGCCCACGACGTTCACCGATGGCGTCGAGCAGATCAAGGACGCCTGCGCCGCCATCGCTCAGGCAGACGAGGGTCGCGGCCCCGACTTCTGCGGTGCTCGCATTCAGGGCATCTACCTGGAGGGCCCCTTCTTTACCATGAAGCACGTGGGCGCGCAGAACCCCGCTTATCTTATCGATCCTTCCGAGGAGGTTTTCGATCAGTGGCAGGAGGCTGCGGGTGGTCGCATCGTCAAGAGCGCCATGGCGGCCGAGCGCGACGGTGCCGCTGCTTATGCGGCTGCTCTGAACGCCAAGGGTGTGGTGACCAGCATCGGTCACTCCGACGCTACCTACGATGAGTGCATTGCCGCCATCAATGCCGGCGCCAGCTGCTTTACGCACACCTATAACGGCCAGCGCGGTCTGCATCACCGCGAGCCCGGTGTCGTGGGTGCTGCCATGTCCACGCCCGAGACCTACGCCGAGATCATCTGTGACGGCAAGCACGTAAACCCTGCCGCCATCAAGGCGCTGCTGCAGGCAAAGGGCTGGCAGCACACGGTGCTCATCACCGACTGCCTGGGTTGCGGCGGCATGCCTGAGGGCAGCTACACCAGTGGTGGCATGGACGTCATCATGAAGGACAACCTGTGCTGGCTCGCCGACGGCAAGAGCATTGCCGGCTCGGTGCTCACGCTTGCCCAGGGCGTCAAGAACATCGTCGACTGGGGCATCGCCAGCGCCGATATCGCCATTCGCATGGCAACCGAGGTGCCGGCACGCTCCGCGCACATCGAGGATAAGTGCGGCAGCATCATGCCGGGTCGCGACGCCGACTTTGTCGTGTTCGACCATGAGCTCACCCTCGTCGAGACGTATGTTGGCGGCCAGAGCGTCGGCAACGCCTTTACCGAGTAACGATAGAAAAAGACGGCGGGCCCGAATCTGCTCGGACCCGCCGTATGGGTTAAACGCTCAAAAGCACCTTAACAGTTACAGCTTGTTAGCGATCTTCTTTGCCGTGCGTTTAACGCCGGCCACCAGGCCTCCTGCAGGATGCTCCTTCTCGTATGCTAGGCGCTTCTCGCGCTTGGCGTACTCTTCGACGATGATGTCGCCATACTCGTCTTCGATCTTGTCGAAAAAGTCGACGGCGCCCTTAATTTCCTCAGCGGTCGGGTGTCCCTTTTGGACACCGCCGGCGAGCTTGAACGGACCCCACGTATCAAAGCCGGGGCAGCCGTAGACACCCATAAAGATGGCCTGCCTCATGCGGCAGATGCCATCGATATCCTTGCCGTACCACTTGTTTTTGCCACCGTAGGTCATAAGGCCAAACACCTTGTCCTGCGGCTGCAGCACGTTCGTGAGCACGCGTGCCATGTCCTTGTCGATCTCGGAGTAATAGATGCCCGTGGCGACACCGATCAGATGATATTCGTGCAGGTTGGGATACTCGTTTTTACCGAGTGACTTCACGTCGAGGGTATCGATTTCGGGGTGTGCCTCGACGATGGCGTCCACGAGCTTTTTCGTATTGCCGTGATGGCGCGAGGCGTAGAGGATGATGGTTCGCATAAGAAGGCCTTTCAGCTGTAATTGCATCAATGTCTGTATGGTACCCCGTTACATGGCGGGGATACCGGACGCATCGATGAACGTGCGGGTTTGTCCTTTGGTCAGGGCCGAGACGGGTTCTTGCGAGCAAAAAGTAGTTGTTCGAAAGGATGGGCAATGGAATACGCTCTCTCCAACGATTCGATTTCTATTAAGGTGTCCACGGCTGGTGGTTCGTTTACCTCGATTGAGGCCGGAGGTCGCGAGTATCTGTGGCAGGGCGATCCCGCCGTGTGGTCCGGCCAGGCACCAATTTGCTTCCCGATTTGCGGAGGCTTGCGCGATAACAGCGCCATGACGTTTGCCGGGCATCATGTAAAGCTCGCTCGCCACGGGTTTGCGCGCAAACAGGAGTGGAGGCTGCTGAGTCAAGGCGAGAACGAGCTGGCGATGTGCCTGGCTTCGGAGGATAACGCCGCGCTGCTGAGCGATTATCCGTACCCGTTTAAGCTCGTCGCCCGCTATGCGCTTGAGGGGACTGCCGTGCGCGTCTCCTACGAGGTGACCAACGAGGGCACCGAGGACATGCCGTTCTTTATCGGTGGACACCCGGGATTTAGGTGTCCGCTCGATGAGGGCGAGGCATATACGGACTACGAGCTGCGCTTTGAGAAAGACGAGGCTGCGGAGCTCTGCACCGCCGTGCCCTCGACTGGATTGATTGACGTGGCAAACCGCTCCAAGAACCCCATGGTGGGAAAGACGCTGCCCCTATCGCACGAGCTCTTCGATTTCGCGGAGACCATCTTTGACGTGCTCGAGAGTCGTCAGGTCACGCTTTCTAAGAAGGGGGAGGACAAGGGCGTCCGCCTGAGCTTTGAGGGCTTCCCATATCTCATTGTGTGGAGTAAGCCCGAGGGCGATTTTGTGGCAGTTGAGCCTTGGGGCGGCCTCTCGACCTGCTCCGATGAGGACGACGTACTTGAGCATAAGCGCGGCTGCCTTGTCGCCAAGCCCAAGGAAACCATCGTACGCTCGTTCACGATTGAGATTCTGTAATTCCGTTTTGTCGACTCGTATCGCGAGGCATAAGGAGCCTGCGAGATAAGGAGCTAAAAATGATCCTCACCGTTACGATGAACCCGTCTGTCGATACGCGCTATCAGCTCGATGAGCTCGTTATCGACGACGTCAACCGCGTGACGCCCGAAAAGACCGCCGGCGGCAAGGGCCTCAACGTGGCCCGTGTGCTGGGTCAGCTGGGCGACGACGTTGTGGCAACCGGTCTGCTCGGCGGCCACATGGGCGCCTACATGGCTGAGCTCATGGACGCCAACGGTATTAACAACGACTTTGTGCCCATCAAGGGCGAGACTCGCATTTGCCTTAACATTCTCCACGCCGGCAACCAGACCGAGCTGCTCGAGAGCGGCCCGACAATTGCCCCCGAGGAGCTCGATGCCTTTACCACCAAGTTTACCGAGCTTGCAGGTAAAGCCGACGTCGTCACCATTTCGGGTTCGCTGCCCCGCGGTGTCGAGGCAGACTACTATGCCAAGATCACGGGCATTGCCGAGAACGCCGGCGCCAAGGTGCTGCTCGATACCTCGGGTGCTTCGCTCGAGGCCGCCCTTAAGTCCGAAATTAAGCCCGAGCTGGTCAAGCCTAACCTGACCGAGATCAACGGCCTTCTGGGCACGAGCTTTACCACCGACGATGTGGACGAGCTCCGCGCCGCGCTTGCCTCTGATGCTCGCTTCTCCGATATCCCCTGGGTCGTCGTGTCCATGGGCGCTGCCGGCTCCGTTGGCTTCCACAATGGCCGTGCGTTCCGCGCAAAGACGCCCGATATCCCTGCCGTTAACGCCACGGGCTCTGGTGACTCCACTATCGCTGGCTTCGCGCATGCCATTGCTGCTGGCGCAGACGACGAGACGGTGCTGCGTACCGCCAACACCTGCGGCAAGCTCAACGCCATGGATCCCATGACCGGCCATCTGGTCATGGACCGTTGGGACGAGGTCTACAACGGCGTTGTCGTGACTGAGCTGTAAGAGTTTGGGCGACGGCCCCGGCATCGCTTGCTAGCTCATGTTGACGACAAGTGCGGTAGCATTATGCCGGGGCGCGACGCCGACTTTGTCGTGTTCAATCCCGACCTTACCCTGGTCGAGACGTATGTGGGCGGCAACAGCGTCGGCAATGCGTTTGCCGAGTAGCCGCCAAAGAAACGATCCGAGAGGGGATTTAGATGATTTACGGTGCACTGGGCGATATCGAGGAGTACCGCGGAATGCTCAAGGGCCTCGACGTGCTGATTGATTGGCTCGAGGAGAACGATCCGGCGGAGCTCGAGGTCGGCAGCCATCCGATTCTGGGCGACAAGGTCTTTGCGAACGTCATGGCTCCCACGACTCGTCCCGAGGCCGAGGCTCACTACGAGACGCATCAGCGCTATCACGACCTGCAGATCGACATTGAGGGTCGCGAGGCCTTTAAGGTTGCCACGGGCAGTCTGACGCTGGTCCAGGAGTTTGACGAGAAGGACGACTACGATCTGGTCGATTCCGACGCTTCGATCGCCGGCGATCTTGCTGACGACAAGTTTGCGCTGTTTGTTGCCGGCGAGCCTCATATGCCCACGCTCGAGTTCTCGGGCGATGGCGCGCAGCCGGTCAAGAAGATCTGCTTTAAGCTGCTTGCAGACGCTTACTGGGAGGAGTAGCGCTGCTCGGCTGAGCTGTTCGTCTGATGGCGTGATTCCCCTAGGGAAATCACACTAGGACCCCGCTAAGCGTATTCCCCTAGGGGAATCACGCTTAGCGGGGTTTTGTTTTTGAGTAGGGGGGCTGATGCCGTTACGATGCGTGGATTGGCGCATGCGCACTCAAAATCGGCAACAAAAAAGCCGCCCGAAGGCGGCTATCTTGTGCAATGGAGCCAGCGACCGGGCTCGAACCGGTGACCCCCGCTTTACGAGAGCGGTGCTCTACCAACTGAGCTACGCTGGCGGCCATGTGGTGACGCAACTGAGGCGTCAACGGCTGTCTATGATACGGGACATCGCACATCCGCGCAAGGGTTCTGACGGCTTTTCTCACTTTAAATGCACTAATATTGGAGACGTGATGTCCCGCTCGTATGGGTCTCAAACAGAATGGGGCAGCCATGGCTCAACCCAAGATTCTTCTCACGCGTATCGACGACCGTTTCATTTACGGGCAAGACGTTGAGCTGTGGAACGAAGCCGTGGGTTCCAACCTTGTCCTAATCGTTAACGATGAGATCGCGGCGGATTCGCGCCAATGGGCACCCATGAGGGTGGCGGCGCCAGAAGGCGTTTGGACGCGGTTTTTCTCGGTGCAAAGGACCATCGACATCATTCATACCGCAACGCCGCGCCAATGGATTCTCATCATGGTGGCCTCACCCGCCGATGCGCTCGCGCTGGTTAAGGGTGGTGTGCCCATTACCAAGATCAGTATCGGCCACATGCAAGCAGGGGAGGGCAAGCGTCCCGCGACGCCCGCTGTCGCCGTAGACGATGCGGACATCGCTGCCTTCAAAGAGCTACAAGAACTCGGCATAGAGCTAGAAATCCGCTACCTCCCCAGCTCCAATCCCGACCCCATTCAACTAGTCGTTGGGGACACCCTTGGCACCTGGGGACGTTCCTTTTAATATGAGCAGGACATTGTCAAGAGGCAAAATCGGGCCTGGCCCCAACGATATGGGGTCAGGCCCTCTCCCTATATCAACCCGTCCGCGGCGACCTCGGCGTGTCTTTCCGACGCTCGTCTTTGCAGTTTAATATCCG
>CAJMHR010000039.1 GCA_905213265.1 uncultured Collinsella sp. | reverse complement strand
GAGCATGTGGCTTAATTCGAAGCAACGCGAAGAACCTTACCAGGGCTTGACATATCGGTGAAGCCGGAGAGATCCGGTGGCCGAGAGGAGCCGATACAGGTGGTGCATGGCTGTCGTCAGCTCGTGCCGTGAGGTGTTGGGTTAAGTCCCGCAACGAGCGCAACCCCCGCCGCGTGTTGCCAGCATTCAGTTGGGCACTCACGCGGGACTGCCGGCGTCAAGCCGGAGGAAGGCGGGGACGACGTCAAGTCATCATGCCCCTCATGCCCTGGGCCGCACACGTGCTACAATGGCCGGCACAACGGGTTGCCACCCCGCGAGGGGGAGCGGATCCCTAAAGCCGGCCCCAGTTCGGATCGCAGGCTGCAACCCGCCTGCGTGAAGCCGGAGTTGCTAGTAATCGCGGATCAGCACGCCGCGGTGAATACGTTCCCGGGCCTTGTACACACCGCCCGTCACACCACCCGAGTCGTCTGCACCCGAAGCCGCCGGCCGAACCCCGAAAGGGGGCGGAGGCGTCGAAGGTGTGGAGGGTGAGGGGGGTGAAGTCGTAACAAGGTAGCCGTACCGGAAGGTGCGGCTGGATCACCTCCTTTCTAGGGAGAACCCCTAATCATTCCCAAAGACCGAGTCCGGAGCATCGGAGTCCGCCGGACGAGGCCCCGCCTGGAACTTCCGTTTCCGTCCCAGCATCCGGCTCCCGGGATTCCCGGGCACCTTGAGAGCCGCATAGCGATTCGAAGCGAAGATATCAAACATATCTTATCTCCATGTCATGAAAGACATTAGCGCACAGCAATTCATACGCTGCATTCCCAAAGGAATCAGCGGGGAACGCTTGCGCATCTTCATGGCGGATGAAAGCAATTTCCTTATTTTATTCCATTGATACAGATACCATGTACCATCATGCTCCAGGCCTTCCGCCCCGGGGGGGAATCCCCCGAGGGCGCAAGGTATCATGGGCGCACGGCGGATGCCTTGGCATCGGAAGTCGACGAAGGGCGCGGCAAGCCGCGATAGGCCCGGGGGAGGCGCAAACGGCCCTAGATCCCGGGATTCCCGAATGGGGGAACCCAGCCGCCGTCATGGGCGGCTACCCGATTGGAGACCATCCTTTCGGGGGACAACCGGGGGAACTGAAACATCTAAGTACCCCGAGGAGGAGAAATCAACCGAGATCGCGCGAGTAGCGGCGAGCGAAAGCGCGCGAGCCCAAACCTGCGACGGCGCCAAGGCTGGGGCCGTTGCCTCGCAGGTGTTGCGGGACGAGACGCCCCGGGCCCCCAGGCCCGGGCGCGAGTTACAAAACCGGATTCGAGCGGAACGGCATGGGAAGGCCGGCCGCAGCGGGTGAGAGCCCCGTACGCGAAGGGTCCGGACTCGCGGCTCTCGATCCAGAGTAGGGCCGGGCACGTGAAACCCGGTCCGAAGCAGGGGGGACCACCCTCCAAGGCTGAACACTCTCCGATGACCGATAGCGAACCAGTACCGCGAGGGAAAGGTGAAAAGCACCCCGAGAGGGGAGTGAAACAGCGCCTGAAACCGTGCGCCCCCAAGCAGCGGGAGCCGTTCCGACGACGGTGACCGCGTGCCTTTTGTAGAATGAGCCTGCGAGTCGCGGCATGCGGCGAGGTTAAGGGACACCGAGCCGCAGCGAAAGCGAGCCTGAACAGGGCGATTTGAGTCGCATGCCGCGGACGCGAAGCCGGGTGAGCTATCCATGGGCA
Organism: uncultured Collinsella sp.; assembly: GCA_905213265.1. Classification (GTDB taxonomy): domain Bacteria; phylum Actinomycetota; class Coriobacteriia; order Coriobacteriales; family Coriobacteriaceae; genus Collinsella. The sequence continues at coordinate 18,265 of CAJMHR010000039.1, read as the reverse complement.
GGGTGAAGCGGGGGTAAGACCCCGTGGAGGCCCGAACCCACTTCGGTTGAAAACGGAGGGGATGACCCGTGGATAGGGGTGAAAGGCCTATCAAACCCGGAGATATCTCGTTCTCCCCGAAACAGCTTTAGGGCTGGCCCCGGGCATTGACCATCGGAGGTAGAGCACTGGACCGGCGAGGGGGCCTCACCGCCTACCGACCCAGACCAAACTCCGAATGCCGATGGTTTTAACCCCGGGAGTCAGAGCGCGTGGGCTAAGCTGCGCGCTCGAGAGGGAAACAGCCCAGACCGCCCGCCAAGGCCCCAAAGGCCGTGCTAAGTGGCAAAGGATGTGCGCCCGCCCAGACAACCAGGATGTTGGCTTAGAAGCAGCCATGCATTCAAAGAGTGCGTAACAGCTCACTGGTCGAGTGGGGGCGCGCCGACAATGCGCGGGGCTCAAGCACGGCGCCGAAGCGGCGGAATCATTTATTTGATTGGTAGGGGAGCTTTCCATGCCGGGCGAAGCCGGAGGCGCGAGCCCCGGTGGACGGCATGGAAGTGAGGATGCAGGCATGAGTAGCGAGAGAGCGGCGAGAAACCGCTCCGCCGAAAACCCAAGGTTTCCTGGGCGAGGCTAATCCCCCCAGGGTCAGCCGGGAGCTAAGGCGAGGCCGCAAGGCGCAGCCGATGCACGACGGGCAGACATTCCCGTGCCGGCGCGGGCGCGCTACGACCGATGGGACGACGGGGAAGGATACGCGAGCGGGGTTCTGGACGTCCCCGTGAAAGCGCGTAGGGAGGGGCCCAGGGAAATCCGGTCCCCACATATCCCGAGACGCGAGACGAGCCCTATGGCGAAGTCGCGGATTCCAAGCCTCCTAGAAAAATCCCTAGGCAGCGCCCACGCCGCCCGTACCAAAACCGACACAGGTGGGTAGGAAGAGCATTCCGAGGCGATCGGGGCAACCATGGTCAAGGAACTCGGCATAATCGTCCCGTAACTTAGGGAGAAGGGACGCCCCCCAGCGTGAACCGGCTCGCCCGGGAAGCGCCGGGGGGCCGCAGCGAAAGGGCCCAAGCGACTGTTTACCAAAAACACAGGACTCTGCCAAGCCGCGAGGCGAAGTATAGGGTCTGACGCCTGCCCGGTGCCGGAAGGTTACGCGGATGCGTTAGCGTAAAGCGAAGCGCTGAAGCCAAGCCCCGGTAAACGGCGGCCGTAACTATAACGGTCCTAAGGTAGCGAAATTCCTTGTCGGGTAAGTTCCGACCTGCACGAACGGCGCAACGACTTGGGCGCTGTCTCGACCATGGGCCCGGCGAAATTGCATTATCCGTGAAGATGCGGATTCCCCGCGGAAGGACGGAAAGACCCCGTGAACCTTTACTGCAGCTTGGCATTGGCCGCAGGCGCGGCGCGTAGAGGATAGGCAGGAGGCTGCGAAGCCCGGGCGCCAGCCCGGGCGGAGCCGACCTTGGAATACTGCCCCCGTCGCGTCGGCGGCCTAACCCGGGGACGGCCCGGGGACCGTGCCAGGCGGGCAGTTTGACTGGGGCGGTCGCCTCCCAAAGAGTAACGGAGGCGCGCGCAAGGTCCGCTCAGGACGGTCGGCAACCGTCCGCGGAGCGCAAGAGCACAAGCGGGCCTGACTGCGAGGCAGACAAGCCGAGCAGGGACGAAAGTCGGCTCTAGTGATCCGGCGGCCCCGAGTGGAAGGGCCGTCGCTCAACGGATAAAAGGTACTCCGGGGATAACAGGCTGATCTTGCCCAAGAGTCCACATCGACGGCAAGGTTTGGCACCTCGATGTCGGCTCATCGCATCCTGGGGCTGGAGCAGGTCCCAAGGGTACGGCTGTTCGCCGTTTAAAGCGGTACGCGAGCTGGGTTCAGAACGTCGTGAGACAGTTCGGTCCCTATCCTCCGCGGGCGCAGGAGAATTGAGGAGGGCTGCCCCTAGTACGAGAGGACCGGGGCGGACGGGCCTCTGGTGTCCCGGTTGTCGACCAACGGCACGGCCGGCTAGCCACGCCCGGAACGGATAACCGCTGAAGGCATCTAAGCGGGAAGCCGTCTCCGAGATGAGTTCTCCCTTCGGTAAGTCCCCATGCAGAACACGTGGTAGATAGGCCGCAGCTGCAAGCGCCGCGAGGCGTTCAGGCGAGCGGTACTAATAGGGCGAGCCCTTGCACCCATCCTCCCCGAGAGGAAGGGCGGGGCCTGGAACGGATGGATCCTTCGCTTCGGTCGCCATGCGGCCCTGAGGGCGCCGGGCTTCCGGCGTGCGGGCGAGAGCGCCCTGCATGAGCGCGACCACAGAGGCGGGGATCACCCGATCCCATTCCGAACTCGGCAGTTAAGCCCGCCTTCGCCGAAAGTACTGCAGCGCCAGGCTGCGGGAGGACAGGGCGTCGCGCTCATGCAGGGCGCTTCCGCATATATTCGGGGCTTATGCCCTTTTTTTGTCGCTTCGTTTAAAGCGCCGTTTACGAGAAAATACCGCCGTTGTGGCGGTTTTATTTTGCGGCCATACTTTAGTGAGCTGCAGTACAATAGTATAGTTTCACGAATACAGAGAGGATGGATTGATGAGCAACTTGCGTACTCCCGAGGTCGAAGACCTGCTTGAGGTCCTTTCTTCTATGTCTGACAAGGATCAACTTTACGCTCTGTGCGAAGACCTGTTCACGATTCGCGAAATGAAAGAAACATCGCAGCGTCTTTCGGTTGCTCGTTTGCTCGATGCTGGTAAGCCATACACCGCCATCGCTGAAGCGACGGGCGCGTCTGCGACGACAATCGCTCGCGTTTCGAAAGCGCTTAATTACGGCAGCGGTGGTTATCGCTATGCTCTTGACACGCTTGGTGAGAAACAGTAATATCCACTTTTGCATATGCGGGCGAGAGCGCCCTGCATGAGCGCGACCACAGAGGCGGGGATCACCCGATCCCATTCCGAACTCGGCAGTTAAGCCCGCCTTCGCCGAAAGTACTGCAGCGCCAGGCTGCGGGAGGACAGGGCGTCGCGCTCATGCAGGGCGCTTCCGCATATTAATGGGCCTAAGGGCCTTTTATTTTTTTGTCGTGCCGTTTTGCGGCATGTCGCCTTGCGGCCTGCTCCAAGCTTCAGTTCATTCCAGTGTGCTTGAGTTCCCGAAAGAAGCCCCTTGCTTTCTGGTTCATTCGCTTTACTGCATGCTGCGCATTGTCTCTTACGAGTTGTTGTCTTATAGAGAGACTGATACCCCTTTTACACTTTGCGTTTTCTTTTTAGCCCGTGCTCTGTTGTCATTTAGGTATTATTGACCTATAGACGTTATGAAGCCTCTATGAGGGGCGGAAAGGGGAGATCATGACGATGAACGACATTTCTGATATCGCTTGCAATGATCAAGGCTTTGATGTTGCGGTAGATTTGGGACCCGGCTGGCGCATCGATGCCGGCGCTGAGCCTTCAATGGACGCGTGGCTCAATAAGGCGAAGCAAGATCCGAATGCTTCCATGGTGGGTATGTATCTCACCCATAATGGCATCGTTCGAGAGACGCCGCGTGCTCAGGTGCGTGCGACGAATGCCGCCGAAGCAGCTGAGGGTGCGGCTCTTGGCAAGGTTGCGACAATCGACTTCTCGTACAATACCGATGGCTTGATCGAGGCTGTGAAAGCTGCTCGTAAGCTTCCCGGCGTTTTCTATATTCGCGTGTGGCTTAACGAAGGCACGCTGAACGTCGGCGACTCTATTATGTATGTTCTTATCGGTGCGGATATTCGCCCGCACGCTGTTGATGCTTTGCAGCAGCTTGTTGGCGTTATCAAGAATGACCTTGTTGTTGAGCACGAGAATTATGAATAAAGTTTCATTGGGCGCAGCTTCGGGCGAATCGTCTGAGGAGTGCGCGAGGCGCGATGGGCACATTCATCGTCCAAGTCCAGCTGTTGCTTTCGTCGGTCGTCATAACTCGGGTAAAACAACATTGCTTGTTCGTGTGATTGCCGAGCTTGTTTCGCGGGGGTTTGATATCGGGTCGATTAAGCATCACGGCCATTGTGATTTCGATATCGACGTGCCGGGAAAGGATTCGTATCGACATCGCGAAGCCGGTTCTCGAGATGTGGTTGTGGTTTCCCCGACGCGTATGGCGCGCATCACCGAACTCAACCATGAAATTGAATGCGACGATATCGTTTCGAGCATGCCAGACCATGATTTGGTGATCGTCGAGGGTTTTCGTCAAAGCGGCCTTGATGTGATTGAAGTGCTGCGTTCGGGAAACGATCGCGACCTTCCTGCCGCCGATGAATACTGCGAAATCGGTACGGTGCGTGGCGTGACTCCAGTCGCCGTTGTGAGCAATATGGAAAGCGTGCATGCAGCGGCGAAAAGAAGGGGCACGCCCTCGTTTTCGTTAGAGGATATTGAAGGAATTGCCGATTTCTTGCAGGCTGTCTATGTTCGTCCGAAACTTACCGTCGCCATTCAGGCGGGTGGGGAATCACGTCGCATGGGACAAAGCAAGGCGACGGTTCCCTTCTTGGGAGAGCCGCTTCTCACGCGCATTGTTGAGAGAGTTGCCTGCGCGGCTGACGAGTTGATTGTTACGACGAATGAGGCATCGCGTCTTGGATTCTTGGACGATTTGGACATCCCGTGTCCTTTGAAGCTCGTTCCCGATTCGTTCGAGAAGCGCGGGTCTCTTCAAGGGTTGGCCACGGCGTTTGGAGCGGCGTCCCATTCGCTTGTTGCCGTCATTGCATGCGATATGGTGTTCGCTTCGCCGCAATTGGCGATTGCCGAGGCGGCCGTGGCGCATTCCGAACGCGTTGATGCCGTGGTTCCATGCAATAAATTTGGATATGAGCCATTTCATGCGGTGTATCGTACGAATTCCTGCTTGGAGGCAACGCATGAAGCGCTCAGCCGCGGTTGCGTTCGTGCAAAGGACTTTTTCGATTTGGTGAACTTGCGGCCGTTTATGTCGGCCGAGGTAACTGAAGCGGTTCCTGAACGTGGGTGCTTCATCAATGTGAATACCCCAGAAGAACTTGCCCATATTGAGGCGACCATCATGGCCGAAGGGGATAGGTAGTCGCGCTATTGTCGCATAGGTGACAGCGGTCGTCCGAATGGATGGCCTGCTTGGGAAGAACGGCGGCCTGAATGAGGCGCTTGATTCTGCGTAAGTAGGCAACGGGATTACGTCTTCTTGGCGTGGGCATTGCGAGCGGGCGTCGATTTGAGCAATCTCGCCCCTTGGCTGAGTTGGTGTAATACGTATAAAGAAACGAGAGGGGAGGCGATTGTAGCGCCTCCCCTCTCGTCGTGTTCAAGGGAATCGTGCTCGGTCGTTAGAGCGTTTTAAAGATTTCGGGCAAATGACATTCGGCGTAGGTGCTGACATCGCGTTCAAGTTGCTCGAATGCGGAAAGGAGAAGCGTTCCTTCCTTTGTGAGCGTCGACCCGTGTGCGCCGTCGCGATTGATGAGGTTAAAGCCGAAAGCTTCCTCGGTTTGCTTCATGATTCGCCAGGCTTTGCTGTAGGCCATGCCCATGTTCTTGGCGGCTTTGTTGAGCGAGCCATCGTCGCGTACGCCACGGCAAAGCATGGCGACGCCTCGGCCGAAAACGGCATTGGCCTCATCGTTGCCAATGCTGAGTTTGACGTGGGGAGAAATATCATCGAGCGTAACCATGGTGGCCCCTTCGACGGTGCGGTGTTGTTTGACAGGGCAGTTTGTGGGTGCGAAATGCGCGTTGGCGCGTACGCCTGCTTGAATGTATTGTACGCCTTTGCGCAGGTCCGAAAGAGGGGAAGACTATGCTTCTGCTGAATAATCGAGGCGCGGTCGATGGGGCTTTGCGGCTTGCGGCCGTGAAGTTCATGCGACGTGGTTGCCAGGTGGAGCCTTTATTTCGCTGTGAAAATAATATTTCAAACTGTGGATAACTTCTTGACATTAGAATATACTCGATAGAGAATAAACCGCATGAAATACGTCACGTTATGTACCATCTCGTACCAATGGGGTATTTCTGAAGAAGGGCCCACTTAAGGGACGGGTGGGACCCATGTATATCGAGGGAAGGGAATTTCATGGCTAAGGCATGGAAGAAACTCTCTATTCTCGCGCTTGCCGCCGCCCTTGCGGCCATGGTCGCGATGGTGGGCTGCTCGTCTGAGCAGAAATCTGAAGAAGCGACCGACGAGAAGGCAACAACTGAAACCACGGCCGAACCGGTAGAGCTGCAGGTTTTTGCGGCGAATTCGCTCTCCAAGGCGATGGAAGAAGTTCAGGCTGCCTACATCGAGGATGGCCACAGCAATGTCACGTTTGCCGACACGCAGTACAAGTCCTCGGGCGAGCTGAATGAAATGCTCGGCGCTGGCTCCTATGCCGACCTGCTGATTTCCGCTTCGAAGGGCTCCATGGACACTGCGGTCAAAGAGGGCTACGTTGACGAGGGTACGCGCGTCGACATGTTCAAGAACGACCTCGTGATTGTCTCCAAGGAAGGCAGCGGCCTTAAGGACGTCACGCTGCAGGATATCGCCGATGGCAAGTACACGTTCTGCGTCGGCGACGAATCTGTTCCTGCTGGCAACTATGCCGACCAGGCCCTTTCTACGGTTGGCGTGTACGTTCCCTCTGGCGATAACGAGGGCAAGACCGGCAAAGACATTTCTGGCAAGAATGGCGCGTTCGCCGAGGGCTACAATCCTGTTCTTGATACTTCCGTAGGCAACGTGTGCAAGCATGCCCAGTCTGGCGATGTCGATGTGGCGTTTGTGTACACTTCTGATGTGTACCGTTTTGGTGGCGTTGAAATCGTTGGTACCGTTCCTGCCGACACGCACAAGAACATCGTGTACCCCGGCGCCATCACCTCTCAGAGCAAGAACGTTGAAGCAACCCAGGAGTTCCTGGATTGGTGCCAGAACAGCGAGAAGGCTCAGGAAATTTGGCAGAAGTGGGGCTTCGAGCTGGCTTAATGGCCGCTTGAAAGCTTGCGTGCCGGAAAAGCATGTGATGAGGATGGGCGCATTATGTGCCCATCCTCTTTCGTAGTGGGGAATGGATATGCATAAGGCAAAGACGCTTCTCGCAAGGCTTGCTGCGGCGGCAATCGCGCTTTCGGTCGCGGTTCCGTTTGGCGTCGCATTCGCCGACGACGCGCTTGGCGATGTGGATACGCCGAATGTCCCGAGCACGGCTTCGAGCGCCGCCGCGTCCGATTCTTCGGTCGATACAACGGGCGTGACTATCTCGAAGAACGGCGACGCGGCCGAAGCGGAAAACAGCAGTTTTGCGATAGGCGATTTTTCCCGAGCCCAAAAAGGCACGAATCGAGACATCGATGGTGAATACCACGGGTACTCGTATTTGGTTGGGCGCGATGCGGGAACGTGTGCGCAGCTCGTCGCGGGCGACGATTATGTGGTCGCCTATGTGCCTGAAAAAAATGCGAGGGATTTGGGCATCGATTTGACGTCGCCTGCCGATCAGGCGTCGCTCAAGGCGATGTTTGTGGCCCTCGATGCGGGGCAAGCGGCCGGATCGAAGGCTCTCTCCAGTTTCGATACGTGGTATTTCACGAGCGATAAGGTATTTGAGAAAGGTGCCGTTCGTTTCGAATTCGACCAAGAGGTTTCCGGCAAAACGTACGTGTTCGTTATCGGGGTTGACGGAAGCGACTTGACCGACAGCGAGAACGAAAATTATTTCAAGCCTTCGTTCGCCGATTTTGGTTGCCCCGCTCAGAAGGGCGACGTCGTTATTGAAGAGCAGGCGACAGGCTTCGCTGCTATTGGCGAGTTCTTGTCCAATTTGGATTGGAGCCCTTTGTGGGTGTCGCTTCGCACGACGGGTATCGCAATCGTGTTCATCTTCGTTTTGGGCCTGCTCGCAGCCTATTTCTGCCTCAATATCTCGCCGCGTGCGAAAAACATCTGCGACGTGATTTTCACGATTCCCATGGTGCTGCCTCCTACGGTATGCGGCTTTTTGCTTCTGTACCTCTGCGGTCGCAATACGGCGTTTGGCCAGTTCTGGATCGATGTCGGCTTCCCTCTGATTTTCAGCCCCACGGCATGCGTTATTGCTGCTGTGGTGGTGGCGTTCCCGCTCATGTATCGAAACGCTTTGGGCGCATTCGAGAGCCTGGACGCGAATATGCTCGATGCGGCGCGCACGTTGGGGTGGAGCAACGCGAAGATTTTCGTTCGCTTGATGCTGCCGCTCTCATGGAGCAGCATTGCCGCGGGCGCCGTACTTTCGTTCGCTCGCGCGCTGGGCGAATTCGGCGCCACCTTGTTCCTTGCCGGCAATTATCTGGGTGTTACGCGCACGATTCCTATCGCCATTTACTTTGAATGGATGAATGGCAACGATTCCGTTGCGTGGTTCTGGACCGCCGTCATTATCGCTTTCAGCTTCGTGGTGATCTTGTTCATCAATTTATGGAGCAGCCGAACTACGAAATACCGCAAACGCGAGGGGAATTAGGCGCGGTGCTTTGATGCGGCGGCGCGCGGCGGCGCATCTGCGACAATTGCGCGGCATAGTATGAGTGCGAGAAAGGCTTGGCTTTGAGTCTTGAGGTAGATATCGAAAAGAAGTTCAGGGGCTTCCAATTAAGCCAGCAGTTTTCTGCCGGCGATGAAACGCTTGGCCTTTTGGGCGCATCGGGGTGCGGTAAGTCGCTCACGATGCGATCGATTGCAGGAATCGAAAAGCCCGATGCGGGCAAAATCATAGTGAACGACACGGTGTTTTTCGACAAGGCGCCCGGCAAAAAGGCCAAGGTCGACCTTTCTCCCCAGCAGAGAAAAACGGCGTTGCTGTTCCAGAATTACATGCTGTTTCCGAATTTGACCATTGAACAGAACGTGGCGGCGGGCCTGCCGAAGGGCGTCACCGCGGCCGAGCGTGCAGAGGCGATTCGTGAGCAGATGCAGCGTTTTGGCCTTTTGGGGATGGAGAAGCGCTATCCCGTGCAGCTTTCGGGTGGGCAGCAGCAGCGCGTGGCGCTTGCTCGCATGCTTGCGGCGCGGCCGGGGATTCTTATGCTCGATGAGCCGTTTTCGGCGCTTGATTCGCATTTGAAAAGCTCGCTTGAACAGAATCTCATCGGCTTGTTCGAGCAATTCAAGGGGACGATTCTCTATGTGAGCCATGATATCGACGAGGCGTTCCGCTTCTGCGATCGCATTGCGGTCGTCGAGGCCGGACATATTATGGAAATCGGGCCCAAAGAAAACGTCGTCAATGACCCGCAGAGCCTTGCCGCGATTAAGCTATCGGGCTGTAAGAATACGACGCCTGCCGAGTATGTCGACGATGCGCACGTGCATCTGCCCGATTGGGGTATCACGCTCGCCTCAACGAAGCCCGTGCCTCGCGATGTGCGGTGGTTCGGTGTGCGCGCATTCTTCCTGAAGCGTGCGAGCAGCTTGGGCGAAAACGTCTTTCGCATGCGCGCCGACCGCGTAAGCGATTCGCGCTTCGAGCGATCGGTCATGCTCTCGTTCCTCGATCACGATCACAATGAGCAAATCGAGCGTGACATTGCCGAAGAAGACGAGTCGATGAAATTCTTAAAGCTCCATTTGCAATGGAAGGTCGATAAGTTGGCCGTTGCTGCGAGTGAGCTTCCTGAAGAGGGCGATGAGCTGCTTATCGAGATACCGACGGAAAGCATGTACCTCGTATCGCGATAGCGCAGCAGAACGCATTTCGTGACATATGAGTTTGTTTCATGCTGAAACGTCGACCGAATTAAGTCGCGGCGGCGTTTCTTTGTTCTTGCGAGGGTATAATTCCAGGAAAGATAGCCTGGGTGGCGCGTGGGGGCGCGCGATCCGTCGAAGGGGGCCTTCATGAAAGATTCGCACGGGCGCGTGATCGACTATATGCGCATCTCGCTGACGGACAGATGCAATTACCGCTGCATCTATTGCATGCCGGCTGATGGCGTGACGTCGCTGTGCCATTCCGATATTTTGAGCCTTGAGGAAATTGAGCGTGTGGTTCGCGTTGCGGCGACCATGGGCATTAAACGGTTCCGTTTGACGGGCGGCGAGCCCTTGGTGCGCAAGGGTGCGGTTGACTTGGTTCGCGCCATTCATGAGACCCCCGGTGTCGATGACGTTTCCCTCACCACCAACGGCGTGCTTTTGCCGAAGTACGCAGAAGAGCTCGCGTCGGCGGGCCTTTCGCGCGTGAATATTTCGCTTGATACACTTGACCCTGAGCAGTTTCGCTATATCACGCGTCGAGGCGAGCTGCACGAGGCGCTCGACGGAATCGAAGCCGCGCTCGCTACGGGGTTTGACCCCGTGAAGGTGAACGCCGTAACGGTTCGCAGCCTGGGACAGGATTTTCTGGCGTTTGCGAAGATGACGATCGATCGCCCTTTGCATATGCGCTTTATCGAATATATGCCTGTAGGCGAAAGCGCTGGTTCACATGGGTGCGGATGGGGCCGCGAGGACGTGATTCCGAGCGAAGAGCTGTTCGACGTTATTAATGAGCGGGCTAAGGCCGAAGGTTTGCCGACGCTTGTGGCGGCGGGCGATGAGAAGCCGAAAGGGTGGGGTCCCGCGCGCTACTTCATGTTTCCGGGCGCCCGGGGAACGGTTGGGTTCATTAGCCCGCTTTCGCGCCATTTTTGCAGCGAGTGCAATCGTTTGCGTATGACGGCCGATGGGAAGATTCGTCCGTGCCTGTTCTCGGATGTTGAATACGATATGCGTGCAGCGCTTCGCGGCGACGGTGGCGACGATGCGATTCGCGCGGTGCTTATGGAAGCGTTGGGTGCTAAGCCCGACGACCATCACGACAAGGTCGGAACCGAGCGCGGCATGTCGCAAATTGGCGGATAGACCTGGCCGTTCTCGGAGGAAGCCGAGGGCCCGCGAAGACCACGGTCGGCTACCGTTCGCTTCGCTCACTATGCGCCGAATGCCGGCTCGCTTCGCGAGCTCGGCGCGGCCGCTCGGCCGCCTAGTGAGGTATTGAACATGACATTAAGTCATGTTCAAGGCGGTGTTTCATTTTAGAATGAAGGGCATGAATGAACACCGACGGTCTTCGCGGGGCCCTCGGCTTTCTCCGAGAACTCCGTTTCTTTTGTTTGATGCTGCAAATTAATCGTTGAGGTTTAGGTCAAAGGGAATGTCCCTTTGACCCGTTGGTTTGGAGGAAAGCGATATGACGGAAGAGAAGCTTACGCATATTGATGAGAAGGGCGACGTTCGCATGGTGGACGTCTCTCAGAAGGCCGACACCGAGCGCATTGCCGTGGCAGAGGGCTTTATTTCGATGAAGCCCGAGACGCTTGAGCTTATTACGTCGGGCACGGCGGCGAAAGGCGATGTTCTGGCGTGCGCACGCGTGGCGGGTGTAATGGCGGCGAAGAAGACGAGCGAGCTTATTCCGATGTGCCACCCGCTTATGATTACGAAGGCGAAGGTGAGTTGCGAACCCGTTTTGGCTGGTGAACGTGAAGATGGGCGCGTGGGCATTCATATTACGACGACATGCGGCGTTACAGGCAAGACGGGCATTGAGATGGAGGCGCTGACTGCTGCAAGTGTGGCGTGTCTTACCGTATATGACATGTGCAAGGCGGTCGATCGCGGCATGGAAATCATGGACGTGCGTCTGCTGAAGAAAGATGGCGGCAAGACGGGCTTGTGGGAACGCAAATAGTGCTCCAGAAACCTGCTAAATGCCTAGAGCATTTAGCAGGTTGGTCGCCACGCGTTGAAGGCGTCGAGCCCTTATTTATCGTGACCTTCGCCGGCCATCATGTGGCCCGCATGGCCAAGTGCGCTCACGATGCCTTCCCAGTTTTCGCGCGCGGCTTTTTCGCTGCCCGGAAGATTGATGACGAGCGTGTTGCCGCGCTGTGCGGCGATGGCGCGCGACAGCATTGCGTAAGGCGTGATTTGCAGGCTGTGATAGCGCATGGCCTCGGCAATGCCGGGAACCTCGCGGTCGCACACGTCGCGCGTGGCTTCAGGCGTTACATCGCGCGGTGAAAGGCCGCTTCCGCCGCAGGTGAGCACGATGTCGGCGCCAATTTCATCGCAGGCTTCGAGAATGCTGCCCGCGATAAGCACGCGGTCGTCTTGGACGACAATGTGGCTGGCAACCTCCCAGCCTTCTTTCTTAATAAGTTCTTCGAGGGCCGCGCCAGCGGTATCTTCCTTCATGGAACGCGTGTCAGAGCACGTGATAATGGCGAATTTAAGAGTCATGAGATTGCCTTTCTTGAGAGGGTCGGATAGCCGGTCGAATGGATTCTTGCTTTGTGCTGCCACGGTGGGCGGTGTCGCGCGCCAGGGAGCATAATCGGCGAATCTGTGATGTCTGCTTGAGACTTTTGCGTTAAAGGGGAAGAGGTTGTCTCGTCTGAGGAGGGGTCGTCTCGAGTGGGCCCGACAACATCGTCAAGTGGCTGGTTGTCGGGCCCCGCGGAATTAGATAACGGTTCCTTCGGCGACATCCAAAAGCACGCAGGCTATCTCGTCGCCTGCGTGGGCGTCTTGCGCTCCTTCGGGCAAAACGGCCATGCAGTTCGTTTTCTGGATAGGGCCGAAAAGACCAGAGCTCTGGTTCTTCGCGGGCGTTACGAGAAGTTCGCCCGATTCGCCATGGGAAAGCGTGGCGCGCATGAAGAGCCGGCGGGGATCCTTCTTTTTCTTATCGCGGGTGAGCTTCGCGACAACCGTGGGGTGCTCGAATGCGGTGCGGCCTTGCATTTTGAGCAGGCCTGCGCGAATGATGAGCTCGAAGCCCATATAGGCGGCAGCTGGGTTGCCGGGCAGGCCGAACACCGGCGTGCCGTCGACGATGCCGAATGTTTGGGCTTTGCCAGGACGCATGTTCACGGTAGTCATGAGCAATTCGCCCGCGTGTTCCACGACGGGCTTGATGAAGTCGAAGTCGCCGTTTGAGGCGCCGCCCGAAGTGACCACGAAATCATGCGTTGCCGCCGCTTCGCGAACGGCGGCTTCGAGGGCGGCTTCGTCGTCGGGCACGATGTCGAACATATCCGCTTCGCAACCGGCCGCTTTGGCGCATGCCGCGAGGGCGTAGCTGTTCGAATTGCGAATGTGGCCAGGGCCAGGAATCTCGCTCGGCGGCACGAGCTCGCTGCCAATGGGAATAACCGCCACGCGCGGTTTGCGATAAACCGGCACCCGCAGCACTCCGCAGCCGGCCAAAAAGCCGACGCCTGCGGTCGTGATTGCTTCGCCCCTGTTCACGACGATTTCGCCTGCGCGAGCCTCTTCGCCTGCTTCGCGCACGTTGTCGCGTTCTTTGGGCTGCGCGGAAAACGCCACGCGACCGCCGGGCTTCCCGTCGCCTTCCACCATGCTCACGATTTCGTACTTCACTACGGCGTCAAAGCAGCCCGGAAGGGCAGCACCCGTCATGATGCGCACGCACTGGCCAGCCTGCGGGGTGCCCTCGAATACGCCGCCCGCAGGCACCTCGTCGATAACTTCGAGCGTCACGGGCGATTCTGCCGTAGCTCCCGCAAGGTCGCATCGGCGTACAGCGTAGCCATCCATGGCCGCATGGGCGAACGGGCTTACGTCGATGTCGCTTTTCAAATCGGCGGCGGCAACGCGCCCTGCAGCGTCGAGCAGGTCAACGGTTTCCGCCTCGAGCGGCGTCACGCGCGAGAGCACGAGCTCGCGTGCCTCCTCCAAAGAAATCATTTTTGTCATGGACAGTCCCTTCCTTGTGCGACGCGGGCGCCTTGGCGCTCACGATATTTCTTGATGTGCGGCTACAGTTGGCCGTCTTTCGCGTTCCATGAGATGAACGCCCATGGGACGATGCGCTGATAATCGAGCGTGAGAGGCCCCTGTGGATAACCCTTTTTATCGGGCATGCCAGCTTCGGGGTTGTCGACGAGGTGCTCCGCAAGCCATTCGCGAAGGTTGGCTTGCGCCTGAAGCCGCTCGACTTCGCTTAGGGCTGGTGCGCCGATGTCAATCATCTGCGAGAAGTCTCCGAAAGCGTCGTCCTTCGATTCAAATGAATCTTTTCGAGAAGAATGGATGTATCGCACTTCGGGCTCGAATCCCGCTTGGGCGAGCATGCCGAACGCGTAGATGTAATCGCGATTGAGCTCGGCGCCAACGCCGAGTTCGGTAAGCACGCGGGCGTCGACGCGTGGGGATGTGCCGGTGGTCATGGTGATACAGCAGCGACGTCGCGCGATAGAGGAAAGCTTGCGCAGCGCGCTTCGCAGGTCGGCAACCGCGATGGAGCGCGATGCGAATGCGACATCGGCCATATTCTCGCGAAGGCCGAATTGGCTCCAATCGTCTTCCCAGCTCATGCGCAAAGGGAAAACGCTGCCTGGCGTGAGCGCATCAAGGCTCTCGGCGACCTTGATGTCGCGAAGGGCCATGTTCTCGCGCAGTTTTGCGAGCATTCCGTTGCTGAAATCGCCCACGATGACCTTATGGCCGCGTGTGACCATTTCTGCGGCGAGCGTTCCCGTTCCGCAACCCATGTCGAATATTGTTTCGCCAGGTTGCACGCCTGCGAGCTCGACGAATGCCTCGGCGTAGAGGTTTTTCGCATCGCGGGAATCGTAGCGTGCGGCCTTTTTGTTCCATCGCTGGCAGTCGTCGGGCGCCTTGGTCGTTTGTTGCAAATGGCGCCATGCCGCGTCGAAATCGATCACGCGATTCCCCCTGCCTGAACTGATTGTTCTTATTCGTGGATACATGATAGCCGTTCGCGCTGCTGTCATGCGATTGAATTGTCTTTTTTGGGTGTTGCGTAGCGGGCGGGGAAGCGCCTTGAGGGCCAAAAAAGGCGTCGAGTTTTGCCGCTCTCGCGAATTCGACGCACTCGGAAGGTTTTCATATTTGACGTGCTACAATGATTAAGCTTATATACAAATCCAGGCGATCGAGGCTTCCGTGCGCGCACGCTCTATGCTGCGCCGCGGCGAAAGCCGGATGCAAAAGGGAGCGGTTTCCGCTTCGTAGACGAAAAGGAAGGCATCAATGCAACCACGCGAAGAATTGACTCAGCTTCTTACCAAGGCGTTTGAAGCTGCCCGCGAATCTGGCGCTCTGCCGATTGAGAACATTCCCGAAATTGCACTCGAGCGTCCGCGCGACGAGGGCCATGGCGATTGGGCCTGCACCGCTGCGCTGCGTTGCGCCAAAGAAGCCAAGAAGAACCCGCGTGAAATCGCGCAGGCGATCGTTGACGGCATTCCCGCGAATGACCTTATTGAGAACATCGAAATCGCAGGCCCGGGCTTTATCAACTTCCGCCTGAAGAACGTTGCCATGCAGGACGTCGTCTCTCAGGTTCGCGAGCAGGGTGCCGATTATGGCAAGGGCACGCAGCCCGAAGGCAAGCGCAAGGTGAACATCGAGTACATCTCCGCAAATCCCACGGGTCCCATGCACGTTGGCCATGGCCGTTGGGCCGCTTTGGGCTCCGCAACCGCAAACCTTATGCGCCATGCTGGCTATGAGGTCTTTGAAGAGTTCTACATCAACGACCACGGCGTTCAGATGGACAAGTTCGGCCTGTCCATTGCCGCTCGCTACCTGCAGCAGCTCGGCCATGAAGATGCCGCTGTTCCCGAGGGCGGCTACAACGGCCTGTACGTGAACGACATCGCAAAAGAAATCATCGATCGCGATGGCAACAAGTGGGAAGACGCCGACGAGCATGAGCGCATGGTCGAGTTCCGTGAGTTCGGCTACGCCTACATCATGAAGATGTTCCACGACATCACCGATCGCTTCGGCAACCACTTCGAGCGTTGGCAGTCTGAGCGTGAAATGTATCTGCCTTCCGATGAGTTCGGCGGCAAGAGCCCGTTTGAATACTGCATCGGCAATCTGAAGGACAAGGGCGACATCTACGAGAAAGATGGCGCTGTGTGGTTCAAGTCGTCCGAATACGGCGACGAGAAAGACCGCGTTGTGCGCAAGGCTGATGGTGACTACACCTACTTCGCGTCCGACGTTGCGTACCACTATTGGAAGAAAGAGCGTGGCTTCGACATTCTGATCGATATCTGGGGCGCCGACCATCATGGCTACATCGCTCGCGTTGCTGCCGTTTTGGCCGCCATGGGCTTCCCGGGCGCGCTCGAAGTTATGCTCGGCCAGCTGGTCAACCTTTTCCGCGACGGCAAGCCCGTTCGTATGTCCAAGCGTACTGGCGAAATGATCACCTTCGAAGAGCTTATCGACGAAGTCGGCATCGACGCTACGCGCTACTACATGCTGAGCCGCTCCACCGAGCAGCCGATTGACTTCGATATCGATGTTGCTAAGAAGCAGGACTCTTCCAACCCCGTGTACTACGTGCAGTACGCACATGCTCGCATCTGCAAGCTGCTGCGCGACGAGGCTGGCCATTCTGGCGAGGACAATCTTGACATGGCTGCCGTTGCCACCGAGGCTATTCCTGCCGACGTTGACCTCTCGGTACTCACCGCTCCCGAGGAACTGGCCCTTATGCGCAAGATGAGCGAGTTCGGCGACCTTATCGCCCTTGCCGCTCGCGACCGTGCGCCGTTCCGCTTGACGCACTACGCTCAGGACCTCGCCAGCCTCTTCCATCAGTTCTATACGAACTGCAAGATTCTGAAGGCCGACGACGAGGGCCTGAAGAAGGCTCGCCTTGCTCTGTGCGACGCAGTTCGCGTTGTGCTCGAGCAGACGCTCGGCATTCTGGGCATTTCCGCCCCGCAGCGCATGTAATTGCGGCGAACATACAACAAAGTACAAGGAAGGGACCCTGCAGGGTCCCTTCCTTTATGGGCGTAACTTCTTTGAATCAAGTGGTTGCAGCGACGGATCCTCTCAATACCGAAATGGGCAGGATATATGCCATGGGCGAAGTTCCCCGCAATCACCCAAGGTAACTATAGTTACCAAAATCTAACTTCTGCATTGCCCCAGATAGAATGCACATAACAGAAAACCCCAGGTAAGTTAGCCGATGGAAAGATTTTTAAAAATCCTCTCTTCACAATGAGTTGCCTTTATGCAACAATGCGCCCCGCAAGTTCACCTAAGCGTACATTTTCGCTTGGGCTTGCCGGCGTAGTCGCTCTGAAGGGCTTGCGCCGCGCGAAATTCGTTGTTTTCGGTGGGTAGGAAACCGCCGATACGTTGGGCGTATGTCCAGAAGGGAGTTTCCGCTATGGAAAACCTCAATGAAGTAAACCTGTCTCGTCGCAATTTCGTGAAAGGGGCGCTCGCTGCTGGCGGCGCTGTCGCGCTTGCTGCTGCCGCGCCTGCCGTGAAGCCGTTCGAGGCTTTTGCGGCGGGTACTGTGGTTGCCGTTGGTGATATGGACGTTGATACGCCGTATGCTATTACGGTGAATCCTATCGTTCCCGCTACTGTGCATAATTTGATTTCATTCGATGCCGTTATTACTGACACTACGACGCCAAGCATTATCCCTTATCGTCGCCCGACCACTCGTCAGTCCAACAACGGCACGATTGTGAAGAACGGCGACGGAAGCTTCACGGTTTCCGTCGCCACATTCAACAACACGTTCGGCTTATTGACCATCGCCGACGATTCTAACGATGGCGGTGCCCATGTTACTGGCCGAACCCCTTATGCCTGGAATGTGGGCGGTAACGCTTCGCGCATTGATGGCCTGACGGTGAAAATCGACTCAGCCGTTAGCGGAATGGGCAAATACGTGTTCTCCGCGACTGAGTACGCGAATTTCATGAACGTTGGTGCCCAGTCTTGGCCTGTAACCCTCGAGGTTAGCTTCAACGAAATCACCATTCTGTAAGTGAATAACCGGGCAATTGGTTTCGCAATCGCCCGGTTTTGCTTGTCCATTTGGTCGTATTGGCCAGATGGGCTTTGCTGATAAATAGGAAGGGTGAAGTCTTGAAAAAAAACTTAGCAAACGTAAAGCCGAAGCTACGAGCATTGGGAAATTGCCTGCTCTCGATGATGCTCGTGATTTCACTGGCTCCTTCGACTGCTGCGCATGGCGACACGAACGGCTCCTCCCAAAACAATGAAGCCTCGGTTGCAGCCGTCGACGAAGGAGATTCGCTATCTAATGACGGGGCGGATGAGGTTGCGGCGAATTCCTCTACTGAAGCCATTGCTAAGTCTGAGGATGATTCAACCAGCGGTGATTCCGCCAATATTCTATCGGATAGTGCAAAGGACGAAGATCCTGGCACCACCGGCCTGTCCGAGAAGAAGGCCGAGGCCAAGGACTACGTCTACGCCACGG
>CAJMHR010000038.1 GCA_905213265.1 uncultured Collinsella sp. | reverse complement strand
GGCCGAGCTGAACCGCCAGATGGGGTTCGCCGCCGTCGAGCGCGACGAGCACTTCGAGCCGAAGCCGCTTAGCGCCGTCAAGGGGAGGTAGCTCCATGGAGATGGACGAGGTTGGCGCCGTGGGCAGATTCGGCAAGTCCCCGGGCGGAGCCGTCGCGCTGACTGTCGTCGTCGAGTTTGAGTCGGGCGGCGAGGGCGGGGCGTTCGAGGTGGGTACTGCTCCGGAGGGGTCGCCCGAACTCGGGCGACTCGTCTCGGACGCACGCGACGAGGCCGACGCCTTGGTGGAGGACGGGGGCGGATGGGCTGCCGTCCGCATCGGATTCGGCGACGTGGAGAGCATTGACTGCGAGAGCGGTCGGACCGTGTACGTTGCCGGAGAGGGGTGAGGTGCATACGGAGAACGCGGGCATGCCATCGGCATGCCCGCGCCAGCTTTTCCGGGGATGCCTCGCGCCATCCCCGAACCCCTGCGCGCCAAGGGGCGGTGCCCCTTGGAACCTTGGCTAAGGTGACTCGGGAACATGGAGGATACTGAGACTCGTGCGCCCGGGTGGCATCATTAGATCTCAATCTGATGCCTGACCGCTACGGCCTAGAATTCGGCGGCTTCCGCTACTTCGTGGCACCGCAGGAAGAGCACTTGTACCCGGTGGTCACGGTCTCCTCCCATGCATCACGCACCTGCACCTGCTCGTCATAGGCCGCTTGGTCGGTCACGGTTTCATAATACCCCTGCTTTACAGTCACATAGGTAGAGTGATAGCTTCCGCAATTACCACCATTCATAAGAGAGTTGTTAATATGCCCCCAAGGGTCAGACGTGATATCCGCACCGCACTGGTTGCAGATATAGTGTTCCTCCGTCACCGCGTCATGCCATACCTGATGCGTCACCGCGTCGTGGTGGACGGTCTTGTACTGAGCGTCGTGATGGACGGTTTTTGTCTTGGCAACCCAGTTGTGCTGATGCGCCGGGGTGTCATCCTTTTTCGATGAACTGCCTGAATTGGAGTTTGAGCCGGAGTTGCTGCTGTTGCCGCCACTCGGCTTGCTATCGGATTTTCCCTCGTCTTTCTTGGAGGATGAATTGCTCTTGTTTCCAGAATTATCGGAGCTGCCTGTGGTCTTCCCATTATCCTTCTTGGAGCCGTTGGATGAACCTGAATCGCTCTTCTTGCTGTCGGAAGTTTCCGGGGTCTTCGCGTCGGACTTCTCTTCCTTGGCGGACTCCTGAGCCTTCTCGGTCTCCTTCTCGACGGCATCGGTATCGGCGTTCGGATTGCTGCTGATATTGGTCTGGAAGATGTTAACCACCTTCACGCCGCGCTCTCCGGTCAGGGTGGAATCGCCCTTCTTCACGGCTGCTGCAACGTCCTTGGCAATAGCTGTCAGGTCATCCTTCGTCACCTTGTCCGCATCCACCTTTTCGAGCGTGATGACGGTACCGTTCGTTTTCTTGTCATCTTTCCCGGCCTTGACCTTACTGGACGCTGCCTTATAGGTGGAGCCGTCCGCGTTCACCGGCGGGATGAGGGTGACGCTGTAGGTACCGGACTCGCCGACCTCTATGGTCACCTGCTTGTTCGCGACGATGGCGGTGTAGAAGTCTACTTCCCCGTCCGCGCCCTCGATATGCGCGATGACGGGCGTGGACGTGTCGGCACCCCATCCCTCGGCCTTTACCTCAAGGAAGAGCGCCATGTCTTGCTTCTCATCGCCCGCCTTCTGGAACACCGCAGGGACATTCGCTTTACCCGTCCACCCGGCATGTGTGATGGCATACCCACCGCCGCCAATGAGGAGCGCCGCACAGAGGATTCCTGCACCAGCCGCGCAGACCTGCTTGCGGGAGAACTCGCGCCCGAAGAGCATGAAAGGTCTCCCCTCTTCCTTTTCCACTGCATCCCCGGAGACCATATCGTCCGTCACCTTCGGAATCTCCGTAACCACCATGGCTCCTTCCTGATTGCGATAGTTCAATATTTGCATTGTATTTCAAATTGTCACTTATATAGGTGTGACTTATATAGGGTTGGCTTGAATCATTGACACCGAAGGACGGGAGGTGTCGATGACTCAGCTGGACCCCAAGATGCGCGTGGGGCTCCGCATCAAGGAGCTAAGGGCCGGGCTCGGCCTGAGCCAGGAGGCCTTCGCGTACTCCATCGAGATGTCGCGCACCTACTTCGCCGAAGTCGAGACCGGCAAGCGCAACGTCTCAATCGAGAATATCGAGCGCATCGCAGGCGGGCTCGGCGTTTCCCTGAGAGAGTTTTTCGATTCAGACCTGTTCGATGGATAGTTCGGCTGCCGGCTTCTGACGTCATTTTTTCGGCGCTGTGGTTCGAATGCTACGCGTCACTTTGGATTCGGTTTTCCGCCACGAAGCGGCGGTGCAGGATAAGGCTCCACTACGTTTCGCCGGAGGCAAGCGGCGCAACTCGGCGAGCCGAGTTCGAAGGCGCAGGTAGATGCCTGCACCTAAAACGAAAAACTTCCGCACCCGCGTGTAGTACGCGGGTGCGGAAGTGTAGTTGATCGAGTCGTTTCCGCTGGATATGGGCGATTACGCGACTAGAAGCCCTCGGGAACGTATCCTGCGACCGTTTTCGGCTTCGTCGGCGCTGTCGCCGCGCCGCCGGGGTCGGTCGGGCCCTGCCAAACCTTCGGCACCGTCTCGTTCCTGATTTCGCGGCGAGCGGTCGATTGCTCCATAAGTGCCCGTTCGGCCTCGGGGGACGTCATCCCGAGCATGGGCCCGACGAAGGTCTCGGTGACGTCCCTGCTGGGGAAGGCCATAGGTACGCCGTCGTGGATCACGAGGGCTCCCGTCTCGCGGCCAGTCCAACGCTGGAGCTCGTCGGGCGTGATGAGCGGCCTGCGGACGAGCCCCTCGCTCGTGCCCGTCGAGCCGGTGTTCGTTCCCCTCGTTCGGTTCGTGGACTGAGCGACCGCCGTGTAGGAGCCCATCGACTCCGAGAGCTTGCGCGCGGTGTCGAGGTTGGAGCAGGAGAGAACGACCTTGTCCTTGAGGAGGTCGAGTATCGTCTCGGCTTCTTCTCGGCTGTAGCCGGAGACGGACTGGAGTGCGAGGAGCGACTGACAGAACCAGAGAACATGGACGCCTTCTGAGCGCATCTCTCCCAGGTCCTGGACGATCCTCTCGTTGCGGCCGAGGGACGCCGCCTCATCGAGGAGGAGGATGGTTTCGACGGGGCAGCGCCCGGCATGGCCCGCAGCGCAGGAGCGCAGCGCCGAGAGCGCTTGGGAAACGAACGTCTGGACGAGTTTCTTGTAGTTGCCCGTTGCCGAGGACGATGAGATGAAGACCGCCGTGGGCTCCTCGCCGATGTCCCCGAGGCCGCACTCGTCGTCGTGAAGCATCCGGGCAACGTTGCCGTCGACGTACTCGGTGAGGCAGTTGCTCAGAGTCGAGACGATGCCGGGCCCGCCTCCGTGCTCACCGTTGAGTCCGCCGAGGAAGGGGAGGGCGGGGTCTCCGGCGGGCAAAAACGCCGCCAGGGCGGCGATGCGGTCAAGCGGGCCTTGATCGCCCGACGGCGAGATTGCGGCCGCGACGGACATGACGGTCTTCTCGTCTTCCGGGATGGACGCGTCCTCGATGAGGGCGAGGGAGATACCGACGAAGAGGTTCCGAGCGCCGTCGTAGAAGAACGGCTGGCCTTTCGACGGCGCGGGCACGATGCAGCGCGAGAGCTCGCGCAGTTCTCGCGCGCAGCCGCCGGCCCCCTCCGCCCTAAAGGCCTCCTTTGCCCTCTCGAGCGGATCGAACCGAACCGAGGATGCGGGCGCGTCGAACATCACGTCGACGATGCGGTGAGTGCCCGCCTTCTCGAACGCAGGCTCAAGGAAGGCTCTGAGCTCGCCCTTGATGTCGTTGATGATGATGGAACGGCCTTGCTCGAAGTTAGCCAAGGCTGACAAAATGGCGACTCGACGGCTTTTGCCCTCGCCACTCTCGGCAAGGATGCAAGCGTGGACCGAGTCGATGAGCCTGACGCTCTTCCCGATCTCGCCCACGACCAGTGTGCCACCCGAGGGTCTTTCGCCCTCCTGCCACGATTTGCTCTTGCGCTTAAGCTCGCCGTGTGCCGAGATGAGCCTCGCGTCGCCGTGGATGGGCGCGCCCGGCGCGCGGCGCCCACCGACCCAGGTCCCGTCGTGGAGCCAGCGCGACCAGTCGAAGTGGCTCCAGACGCCTGCTATCGTGGAGATGGCGAGGGTCGCCGCGCATCCCACGAGGAAGGCGTCGTCCTGGATCAGCTCCGGCAGGACTTCGAGTGGGTTTTGGAACATGGTATCGGGGAGTTCGGGTGCTGCGGCCGTCCCGAAGCTTGTGAGCGTCGCGGCGATGCCGGTGACCCATGCTTTCAGCCAGTGCCATGCTGCCGGCAGTAGGACGAACGCGATCGCGGTCCCAGCGGCCGTGCCGGCGGCGACACAGCGCTTGAAATGCGCGCCCTCGTCGACGTTGAAGCTCTTCTGCTTGCTCATAGAATCATTCCCTTCACTATGGTTTTCGCGGGGTCGAGTACGATGCCCGCCGTATCGCCCCTGATCGCGGCCGATGCAGCGGCTGCGAGCGCCCTTGCGAGCGCGCGCTCGGCTTTCTGGCCGACCTCATCTGACGGGTCCTTCTTGCTTCTGGGGTTCTCCGTTGCGAACGCGAGCGCTTTGGTAAGGGCTCTGCTCACGGCAACCGGGGCTTTTGCCATAGAAAGCGCGTAGGACGGACATGACCGGAGACACCTCTCCGGGATAGGCCTGAGCTCGCGGACGGCTTCTCGCGCCCCCTCCAGATCTTCACCGGTGACGCAGGCGCGGACCTCGCCGACGAGCGGTTTCATGCGCTTGCGCTCCGTTGCAGGCCCGCCGTCCGGCCTTGCGGACCTCATCAGTTCCCTTTCGGGTTCCGTTGTCCGGTCGGGTGCGATGATCCTCAGCAGGGCGTTGCCCTGGCGCGCGCGTAGCTCGCGCATGGCGTCGTTCACGTAGCGGTCCCGCGCAACGCTTTCGAGGCCTTTGAGGCCGGCGCAACGCTCCACGGACTTGCTGTAAGCGGCGCTCGCCCCTTTGATTTCAGGATGCCTCGACCCTGCTTCCGCGATTGCGACATCGACGGCCTTGGCGACATCTGGGTGCCAGCGGCGGAGGTGCGCGTAGGAGATTCGGCCGTCCGCAGGCAGCGTGACGCCAATCTCGTCGGCGGGGATTTGGCGGACGGCGTCGACCGCCCGCGACCTCGCGAGGTCGCGGGCCTCATACTCGGCCGCGAGCGCCGGGGCCAGGGCCGCGTCGGTGAGCGCGTTTCTAGCCCGGTCGAGCCTGTTGCGGGCCATGAGTGAATCGAACGAGCCATCGGACGACCACGCAATAACGTGCGCGTGCTTGGAATTCGGGTGGTTTTCGTGCTCGGCGGCTACCCAACGGACGCTGGACTCGGGGATGCCCATTGCCTCGGCAAGCGCCGGCGCGAGGTTTCGGCGGCAGAAGCGCTGCCAGTCCTCCTTGCACGCGAGGTCGAGCTCACATGCCTCGTCCCTGCGGACGCTGAGCACAACGGTAGCAATCGCTCCGTCAGCCTTTTCGAGCTCCCTGCGGGCCGTGCGGAGCGGGACGGCCCCGTTCTGGTCGAAGAGCGCGGTCGATCCGGGCCTCTCGGCGTAGTAGCCGACGAGCCCCATCTTCTCAGCGAGCTCGGAGCGCCTGAGGTCGTCGACGGTGGCTGACTTGTCGGCTCCCTCGCGCGTGGCGACGTATTCGATGTTGTTGGTGATGACGGCGGAACGCCCGCGCGACCCGGGGAGGTGCACGCGGGCGTTCACGACGAGGCTGCTACGACTTGCCATCAGAAAGGTGCCCCCTCGCCTCCGAGAGCGTCATGCCACGCTGCATGAGGCCGGCTTGCTTGTCGTAAGCGGCGTAGATGTCCGAGGCGCTCACGCCATCCAGGCCCTCGAACGTGCCCTTTTCGACCTCGACTGCCGCGATTGCCGCGACGATAGAGGCGCGTGTAGCACGGTGCACGACGCGCGCGATGCGGTCCTCCTGCTCGGCGTTGCGTTCGTCGAGCGTGTGGTCGAGCTGCTCGAGTAGCGGCTGCATGACGCCGCGGAGATAGGTGCCGAGCTCGGTCGAGTAGAGCGCCAGGCCGTCGGAGGCGAGCCCGGCGGCGATGAGCTCGCGGGCGGCTGCGCTGTCGCTAAGATCCTTGGAAACCCCGTAGGCGTGGAGGCGGCGATATGCCTTGTCAGGGAGCCGGAGGCTCATGACCTTCGACCCGTCTTTTCCGATGGCCATTTTAGAGTCCCTCGTTCGGGAGGGGCGCACCGACGGCGCGGAGGGCGGCGATGTTCTCGGGCGTGCGCTCGTAGGTCCTGGGCCAGAAGGTGACGGGCACCATGGCGAGGTCATCGCGGGGGATGCCGTAGGCGAAGAGGTAGGCCTCGATGGCGTCGCCGTATTCCGCATCGTTGACGCGGTAGGCATCGGTGAAGAAGATGCCGGTCGGGTCGTCGTTGCAGCCCTTGACGAAGTAGACGCCGTTCCCGCCTTCCTTGAACGGGTTCAGAATCTTGAAATCCGGCTTCGCGTAGTAAGCGATTCCGGCACGGACGATGCGCGTGAAGCCCGGGTGTTCGACAGGGCGCGCCGCGCGCGCGAAGCCCAGGTCGGGGTCGGACTCCAGCAGATGGGTGAGCACGGAGCCGACAGCGTCGTCCTTGTGCTTGGGGACGGTTCCGAGGAGGTCGTCGAGATGCGATTTGATTTTCTTGACAAGTTCCATCATGGTTTTCCTCTCTGCCGGTGCCGTATGGGTACCGGCGATTCATTTGAGCTTCTTCGTTGGTAACGCTTCTAGCTGCGGCGAAACGTTGCGGTGCCGAAGGTGCCAAAGAACAGGAAAGAGTTTCTGGGCCAATGGCACCTTTGGCACCATCGAGAGACTTTGCAGGTGAGGGGCGGCGAGGGAGGTGCCGCAACGGAATGCTGCGGCACCTCCATCGGCCCTAATCCGTCTCCCGGTACACCCAGCAGCGCTGCTTGCCGTACGGGGGACAGAGGCGCTTGTTGCCCGGGACCCATCCAGGGCACTGCGATGACAGGATGCGGCTGACCATCTTGCAGTTGGCCTTGGTCTTCTCAAGGTGGAGGGACTTGTCGAGGATCTCGAACGTGCACATGGGACGGTCGGTGTTGCCGGGGAGATACGCGAGGACCTTCTGCACGCAGGGGTCCTCCTCGACAAAGCGTCCGCGCTGTGCGGCCGCCTCTGTCTCCATCTCAGGCGTTAGGACGGTCGAGAAGCGGGGATCACCCGTCTTCATCCACGTGCGGGCCTCTGCCCATGCCTGCCGGATGGCGGTAGGAAAGCCCTCGTCGAAGACGGACTTTTCCGTGCGCTCGATGCCGCAGAGCACCGGGAGGAAGCGCCTTGCGCCACTCGTCCGCTCGCGGATGAAGTCGGCCTCGTTCGTGGTACCGACGAAGACTACGCGCCGGGGAAACGCCTCCGTCCTGCGGCAATAGGCCCCTCGGAATTCATCGACCTGACGGGTGACCCCAGCCTTCACGCTCTCGATAGAGCGCTCGGACATGCCGTTGAGCTCGGGAATCTCAATGATCCACTTGCCCCGGTTCTGCTCGCCCGTGAGCTTGACGTCGCCGAGGTTGATCACGGAGTCGCTGAAATACTCGTCGCGCATGGCGAGGCCCCTCGCGAAGGAGGACTTGCCGATGCCTCCGGCACCGCACAGGATGGGCATGTAATCGGCCTTGCAGCCCGGGCTGTAGACGCGGGCGATGCCCTCGCAGAACAAGATGCGCTCGACCTCCGAGACGTATGCGTTCCTCTCCGCGCCAAGGTAGACATTGAGGAGCGTCCCTACGCGCGGGATGCCGTCCCAGGTGAGGGCATCGAGCATGGCAACGAGCGGGTCATAGGCGTTGTCCTCGCCGACGATGGTCAGCGCGAGCAGCATGAACTTCTCCTTCTGGAGAGAGATGATCTGCTGGAGGAGGGCGAAGAGCCGTGCGTCGTCGCTATCGCGCCACCGGCGTTCCCGCGAATCTGCATCCCAGGGCAGGGGCCCAGTCTTGAAGAGCTCGTTCGCGAGACGGTTGTAGCCGACGTTCAGGGGAAGAGACTTGAGCTCCTCGACGATCTCGTTGACCGTCGGCGGGGAGCGGCGCTCCGGGGACTGCGGCTCGGGGGCGTCGTCGTGCTTCTGCGTGCCCATCAGATCGCCTCACAAGAATGGTGACGGCGAGGGCCATTGATGGGGTGGTTCTTGGCGGAGGCAAGTGCTTCGAGCCGGCGGAGGCGAAGCTCCGTGTCGATAAGGCGCTCGACCAGCTCTTCCTCCGACAAGGGGTGGTCGAGGCGGTAGTCGCGCAAGACGGCGCGGCGTCGGGCGGAATTCATCATGCTAAGATTCATCGACAGAGTCCTCCTTACGTGTGGGCTCATGTTTTTGGGCGACGGCCGAGCTTTGGTAGGGGAGGCCGTCGTCCAGACCCAGGTTTGCGATTAGGGCGTCTTCAAGCTCCACAGGGGAGCGCTCGGGCGCGAACGATCCGGCAAAGGCGGCGAGCGTCTCAAGCGACTCGACGAGCTCGTCGTCCATATCTCCTGCGCGCCGGATACGCCGGAGTTCCGCTACGACAGGTCCCATGCGCTCCTTAACCGCCTTGCGCATACGGGTGGTTGCGACCACAGTAAAAGTGCCTTCCAGCAGGCTTCTCGCGATGAATTCCTGCTTCGACAGACCGCTCAAAGCGACGCGGAGGTCGAGCTGGTCCGCCTCTGCGGGCGACATGCGGAAGGCGATGGTCTTGCAGCGACGGCGTCCCTTGGCGTCCACAATCGGCCTAGACATCCGACATCACCTCGTCCAGCGCCTCCACGAGGTCGTGCTGGGTCGAGGGGAAAAGATGCGAGTACATCTCCGTTACCTCGGCGGTCTCGTGACCCATGCGGTCGGCGATCGCCGTGGGCGAGTAGCCGCTGTTGATGAGCGCACTGACATGCGAGTGGCGGATGTCGTGGATGCGGATGCGCTTCACGCCCGAGAGCTCGCAACCCCTCTTCATCTCATGCGACAACGCGTGCTTCGTGACGGGGAAGAGCCGGTCGGTAGGGGCGATCTCGGGATGTGTCGACAGATAATCACGCAGCTCCTCACGAAGGAGGCTCGGCATGACGATGTCCCGCTTCGAGGCGCGCGTCTTGGGTGGACCGATAACGTCCTCGCCCTTGATGCGGGCGTAGGAATGACGGATACGGATAACGTTGAGATTGAAGTCGATGTCTTCCGGACGGAGGGCGAGGAGCTCGCCCTCGCGACAGCCCGAGAGGTAGAGCGTGAGGAATGCAAGGTAGATGAGCGGCTTGTCCTCGATGGCCTGGGAGAAGCGCTTGAACTCGGCAGGGGTCCAGTAGAGCATCTCCTTCTCGGGGCGCTTGGAGCCGACCTTTCCCGCCGCCAACATGGGATTCTGGGGCAGGCGGTAGAATCGGACGGCGTGGTTGAAGATGGCTGAGAACTGGTTGCAGATGGTGTGGAGATAGCTCTGCGACAGGTTCTGCTCAAGGAGCCAATTCTCCCAACGTACCACGTCCGCAGCCTTGACGTCACAAAGGCGCATGGGGCCAAAAATGGGCAGGATGTACTTGTCGATAATGGCATCCTTGGTGAGCCTGGTGCCGACTCGCAGTCGAGGGTAGATGTCACGTGCGTACATGGTTTTGACGAAGGCCTCGACGGTGACCTCGACACGCTCGTCGCAGGAGGCGAGGAAGTCGCGCTCCCAAGCCACAGCCTCCTTCTTGGAGGCGAACCCGCGCTTCGTCTTCTTATGACGCTCGCCCATAGAGTTGCGATACCAAGCCTCGACTGTCCAGGTCCCGCGCTTCTTGTCGCGGCTAACCGACATGGGCCATCGCCACCTTCTGCTTAGAAGGGGTGGAGAGAAGGCGTGCCTCGAAATACGAGCGCTGGACCTTCCCGGGGATGGTCATGATCCCCTGAGCTGCAAGCTCTGCATTCAAAGTCTTGATCAGCTTGAACGAATAGGACTTGCTCATGCCCGTGATCTCGGCAACCTCCTCCGCGCCGATAAGCTGACGTGTCATATGTAGTCTCCTTTCCAGGGTGGGGCACCGGTTGCCCCCTTGTCTTGATTATGTCCAAAAAAAGCATCAAGTGCTACAAAAATTAGAAATTGGCTTCAATCTTGCTGCGAAAGTCGCATCTAATACATTTTCTGCACACATAAGGTTTCACGTGTACACTTGAGGCAACTATTTGTTGGAGGTGTATTTGGATGACTGCCGTCGACTGCGTCGGTGCAATTTCGGAAGCTTTGTCGTCATATGTGGTCGATAGGGAATGGGAACAGACGAGTAAACGCTGGGGAAGGCAGCAGCTGTCTCAGAAGCTGCTTCGTCTTCGTTCGACGCGAAAATGGACTCGAAAGGTGGCCGCGCAGGCAGCAGGAATCCCGGAATCGGCCTTAAGAAATTACGAGCTGATGAAGTCCGCCCCGAAGGAGGAGCATTTGGATAGACTTGCGAACGCTTTCGGAATACGGGCCGAGTCGCTGCACTATTACGACTTCAGTGATACGGATCTGATTGCTCAGGCTTTTTTCCAATTCGCCGCGACATACGGATTCGAGCCTGTTGCAAACGAGCACTATTCTGCGCTCAAGCCGACCTCGCCCTTCATGAAGGCGTTTCTAAAAAAGTGGGCCGCTCAGTATGCTCAGATCGAGAGCGACTCCGACCGAGACGACTATGAAAGATGGAAGGACAACTACGCAGCAGACTTTGATCCGTCCCAGTTTCCCCTTCGATATGAATATGATCCGCGAGAGTCCTGGGTGCCGATTACGCCCTGGCAAAATAGGATGCAGTCCAAGAAGCTGCCAGAGCTAAGGGCGCGGTGTACCCCTGCAAAGACCCAGCTGGATTTGGCCCGAGAGGCCGATCTCTCCCTCGCAACGCTACGTTCGTATGAGCAGGGGGCTAGGGTGCCGAAATATGCGGCGCTTCAAAAACTGTCCAGCGCTCTTGAGGTGAAGAGGGGAGCGCTTGTATTTACCGATTTCGGTAGTCCTGTTCAAGCTGCTCATGCGCTATTTCAGCTCTCGGCTTCATATGGATTGATTCCGGTTCAGCTGGAAGAGGGGCCGGCGCTTCTAGCGAGAGCGCCTGTTCCCGACTCTTTTCTTTTTGAATGGGCGAAGAGGTATGAAACGCGCGTGAAGCGGGCCGATGAATACGACGAATGGCTTGATCAGTTCGACTATTTCGAGCACGATAAGTCCGATGGCTATGTCGAGAAGTTCCGGCAGCATGAGATACGCCAACCGAACGGTTCATCGCTTATTGACGGCTATGTCTATAGCGATTTCTGTCCCTTTGACGAGCGATTTAAGAAGGGGTATGCCCTGCCCTAATTGTGGTCAGATTAGCCGGCGTGAGGACCAAATGAGTATCAAACGGCGATGGGAGAATGCCTGATAGAACGGACTGAGGTAAAACGAGCGCCTCATTTACCTGCGGCACCCGTTATCGAGTGGGAATAGAACAGACGTTCGATTCTATGCTATAGTGTTTGCCAATGGGCGCGGCTTCTTACGAATCCGCGCCCATTGCTATACTGGCCTTACGATGACGAGCTGACGATCATAGGCGCCATGCGTGCATTTGCGGCGGAACGGGGATATGCGCCCGACTTCTCCGAATCCCGCCTCTGTCACGAGATTTACCTCTCCGACCCGCGCAAGTACGCGCCGGAGAAGCTCAAGACCGTGATTCGCCATCCCATCAAGCCGATTTAGCGAAACGAGCGCCGCCGTGCGGTCCGGCTTTTGGGGTTTATCAATTGGTAGTCCGCGTCGATCGAGCAAGCTGCCCTGCCTCCCGGCAGGTGCGTAATCCCCTTGGTCGATTCGTCTCGAGGTGCGCTCTTTGCTCATCTTGTGGCGTGGAGTTACGATACTCCTAAAAGTGTAACCAGATTCGAGTTTTAGGAGCAGCTTTTGAAGGGTAGCAGACTCAGGAACCGCGATAGATACCTCGAGGAGGCGATGCTCTTCCGTGACACCGACCTCATCAAGGTGATCACGGGCGTGCGCAGGTGCGGCAAGTCGAGCCTTCTCGATCTAATTAGGATGACCATCGAGTCTGAGGGAGTCGCTGGCCGCGGCTTTGTGAGCGTCAACCTGGAAAGCAAGGGTACGGGCATCAAGACGGAGGACCAGCTTTATGATTACGTTCGCGGGCGCCTGTCGGACAAGGGTCGCACCTACGTTTTCATAGACGAGCCCCAGAGAATCGATGGCTGGCAGGATGCGGTCAACGCAATGAGGGTCGACTTCGATTGCGACATCTACCTCACGGGCTCGAATGCGTATCTTCTCTCGAGCGAGCTGGCCACCTATCTCTCCGGGCGCTACGTAGAGGTAAAGATGCTGCCCCTGTCCTTCTCCGAGTTCGCCGACTTTTGCGGAATCGAGTTCGTATCGGGAACTTCGGTGGCTCTCACTCCCGAGGGGGATCCCGTTCTCTTCGACGACATGCTTACTCGTTACCTTGAGTACGGGGGCATGCCAGCCATCGCATCCCTCTCGACGACCCAGGCGCAGCACTCGGCGTACATGTCCGGCGTCTACGAAGCCATCGCCGTGCGTGATATTGTCAACCGTGAACGCGGGAAGGGCAAAAGTGCGGTGACTGACCCTTCCCTGCTGCGCCATGTGGCCGAATTCCTGGCGGACAACATCGGCAACGAGTGCTCGTCGAGTCGAATCGCCGGCGCGTTAACTTCTGCGGGGCCGAAGACCACGAACAAGACCGTTTCCTCGTATGTGGGTGCGCTTGAGGAGGCCTTCCTGTTCTATCGTGCCACGCGTTACGATTTGCACGGCAAGGCGCTCCTCAAGACGAACCCAAAGGAGTACATCGTCGACACCGGCTTCAGGACCTGGATGGCCGGCTATAGGGTTACGGATACTGGCCGCCTGTTCGAGAACGCCGTGTATCTCCAGCTGCTCTACGAAGGATGGAGCGTGCATGTGGGCAAGCTCTATGGCAAGGAAGTCGACTTCGTCGCGACGAAGGACGGGCGCGTGCTCTACGTGCAGGCGACTGACGAGATGTTCGCAAGCGAGACCAGGGAGCGAGAGATCGCCCCTCTGAAGTCGATACGAGACAACCACGAGAAGATCGTGGTCGTGAGGCAGGGTTCCTACGACACGGATATCGACGGCATCCGCATCGTGAGCGCGAGGGACTTTTTCCTCTAGGGCCATGCGATTCATCGCGAGGCAGTTAGGTCAAGTGAGAAACATGCCTGACATCGGTTTGCTGACGATCTAAAACAGTAAGGAGAAGCTTGGACAATCGCAAAATCGAACAGAACGCGGTCAATGCTGTCAAGCAGGCTTTCGGCGACGTCGCTTGCGTCTATGCGTATATAGATGAGAACGACAAGACCGAATGCACCGACGGGCACCTGCAAGTCTACTCGTCTTCTTCCTTCACGATTGAGACCGTTGAAGGCCAGTTGCCGCTTCAGGTCAAGGGGACCACTTCGAAAAGAAAATCGGACCGACCTAAGCGGCAAGTTCGAGTTTCAGACCTCAAGCACTATCTCAACATTGTTGGAGGCTGCATCTATTTTTACGTCTACTGTGGGAACGAGGCTCGTTCAGCGGAGGTTTTCTACAGACTTTTGCTTCCCTATGACCTAAAGAAGATTCTGGCCGATATTCCGGAGCAACAAGAGCGCATCTCTTTGCGTTTCGACCGGCTTCCATCAGATGCGGCGGAATTGACGCGGCTTGTCAGAAGGGCGGTCAAGGACAGAGCAAAGCAGCGAGCAGTCGCTGGCATCGCCCCCAAGACAATCGAGGAATTTAAGGACGCCGGCCTTTGCTTTGATGAGTGCGAGTTTGGAATCGAGCTGCTCGAGGGCGAGTCGCCCACAAGCTTGGCTCCATACAGGAACGGGCTGTATATCTACGGGAAGAGCCCCTGGGGAGAGCTGTATCCCTTGAATAAGCTTGAAAACATAGTTGGCGTCGTTATTGGGTCTCGGCATGACGTCAGCTCTGGTGATGTTTCCCTAAATGCGGTGGTCATGGCCGGAGAAAATGAGAATGGCGAGCAAGTTTTCTTCAGGGGTTTCGACATATGCCTCTCCACCAACACAATCACCCTCAGCGAGACCGGAACTCTTGTCGAGCGCATGGAAGAGTTGGCCCTCATGCGCGCATTGATGCAAACCGGTACGCTTTCCATAGACGGAAGCGGCTTTGCTCGCGGGTTCAAGTTGAGCGGAGGCGACCTCGACGCCCTTGAGAGTCGATTGCAGTCGCTGGAGATTATCAAGCGGGTTGTCGACGCTCTTCATTACAAGCCAGAGCTCGACATCAGTGCGTTGACCACTCAGGATTTAAGAAACATCGAGACAATTTACAAGGGATTGGTTGAGAACGCACCCCTCCACTACAAGGATCGGCAAAACGGATTCGGATATATCAATCTGGGGAACCATCCGATTAAGCTCGTGTTTTACCAAGTATCTGATGATATGTACCGAATGGTCGATGGGCTTCGACTGGATGACCTGACGGTCTCGGTGTTCTTCCGGGGCGAGGGGGATGCCTCCGTAGTCGTCGCGCCTCTGTTCGTCCAAACGATGCAGGACTATATGAGGCTTGCCAATATCGATGCCGAGGTGTTTGCCGCTACGTTGAAGCAGTATCCAGTCACCGAAGTTAGCTCTGCCTACGTCAACGACAAGATGCTTGAAATGCTATCAGCCTACGATCAAGATGCGTGCTGTAAGGAAGAGTTGCTGAAATGCTGCGAGATGACCGTAGACGCCCTGGAAGCTTTTGCGGATCGAGAGGCAACCCTGATAAATCGATATCAAATTGCCGCTCGAAAGCGAGATCTTACTAGCGAGGAGAAATCTGAGTTAATGGCAATCCAGCTGAATTCAGATAGTGCGCTGTCGAAAGCATACGCAGCAGCCTTGCGCGGAGACTCGGACATGGCCTCTGCGCTCAGAGCGTCACTTGACGAAGAAGCACGAACGACGCTCGGCTCATGGCCGATCGGCCGTTTCTTCGCATAAGACCGCATAGACTTTTTGAGGCATCGAAATGAAGCTACTCGTCGAATCGATTAGAAATGCGGTTGAGAAAGACTGCCTTATCCCAGCCCTTATGTCTTCCCTTACCATTCCCGACGCCATGGGGCAGCTTCTTTATCCCAATCTCGTCCTTCATAACGGGAAGAGAGCGGCGGGGCGGCAGTATGTGAAGTGGTTTGATGACTGGGCGGCAAACGACTTCCTGTTTTCGGGAGACCCCTCGAACGAAGGTGAAACGATTCCAGGTCAAATCTTTAATGGGAAGATGTGCTGGAAGCTCCGGTGCTCCCTGTTGCATTCAGGTGACTACGATGTGTCGGTCGATGCTCCCGAGAAAGACGAGAGCTTCGACTACGACTACAAGTTCGAGCTTGTCCTCCACGGGTGCAACGCCCTCTGCTCTTCCTGGTCGTCGCCCAAGAGCGGGATGCGTGCGACTAAGAGCGTGACGTTCCGCGTTGATGCGGCGTCGCTCGCGAGCTCGCTGTGCAACGCCGCGGAGGCCTGTCTTAAAGAAACGGGCGAAACGGTCAGTTACCCCAATCTGGAGTTATTCGACGTGGCTGCATGGGCGGATAGATTCAATACTCGCTGAGCCATCTCGTCAAACTCCTTGTGTG
The DNA here is from genome assembly GCA_905213265.1 of uncultured Collinsella sp. Classification (GTDB taxonomy): domain Bacteria; phylum Actinomycetota; class Coriobacteriia; order Coriobacteriales; family Coriobacteriaceae; genus Collinsella. The sequence continues at coordinate 4,374 of CAJMHR010000038.1, read as the reverse complement.
CTAAACGTTGGTGTTGGCGCCCCGGAAAAGGGGTGTGGCCAGCGCCTAGAATCTTCAGCTACCACGCTGAGACGATAGGAGATGACCACATGGACACTATGGCGCACGAGGCGCCCGCGACGCCGTTGCTTGCGTTTCGCTATCGCTGCTTGAAGCACGTCGCCCGGAGTTCCTCGCCAGAGGAGAGCTGACCGTTCCTTGCGAAACCGCGAGACCAGCTATATCCGCTTACTGTGGGCTTGCTTGAGCCAGTTCCTCTTGAAAGAGCCTATACCTCCGAAGAACTTGTTGTACGTCTCACCGTCCTCCTTGGCCTGGTACTTGACCAAGGCGAGTTCGATGGTGCAGAGGTAATCCACCACTTGCTCGAGGCGGTAGTCGGTCATCGAGGTCTTGCGGCGTCGAACGACTCCTTTTGAGAGGACCTTGTCCACTGAGCGGTCGAGCGCTTGCTTGACGATGTCCTGACCGTTGTCGTAATAGACCTTCACATCGTCGAAGGACTGGAAGAAGCCCAGGTGTTCAATCATGGCGGAGGAGATGTCGCGCCCCATGCGCTCCATTAGCCTTGCCGGGTCTTCGAACTGGCTGCGGCGGTAGACGAACGTGATATAGGAAATGGGAAGTTTGCGGACGAACGAGGAGAAGTAGGCGAGCATCACCTTGCGCTGCTCGATGTTAAGAAACTCATAATCCTTGTGCCCGTTCATGAGAGGCTCAGAGTGAAACGGAATGTTAGGGAGATCGGCCCTGGCAAGCTTGGCCTCATAGCCCGTGACCGCCTCGGCGATGCTGTCCGCCTGGTCGTGAAAGACGAGTGTGAGCAGGTAGTAGCGAGCCTTGCCGCCGCGGTCGCCGCTCTCGTCGACGAAGATGCTGAGCTCCTTGGCCAATGGGGACTCCTAATGGAATGGATAAAAAAATAGCCGGGGGACTCCCCCGGCACTTGGAGGTAGCTTAATGAGCCACCAATAACCTTATATCATGTGCTGGCGGTGAGTGCAAGGGGGCGAGCCGGTACATGGCGTTGCGGCTGATGCGCGGCATCGCGCGCGCCTCGCCGGCGCCGAACATCGCGTTGGTCGATGCGATGAGCCTCACCTGGCTCCTGCTAGTGCTCTTGGTCATGGTCGTCCTCGAGCTCCTTTCGTCTCGAGGCTCCCTCGCGTGCCCGGCCGCGGGCGGATCCCGGGGCGGTCGCCGCCGTCATTTGCGACGTGCTTGAGGCGGAGGCATCCGATCAGGCCGGCCTTGCGTCCTGGGTCGCCAACATCCGTCCAGCTGTGGACGAGATGGCGACTCGCATCGCCGACATGCTCATGCACATGGGCGGCGACTAGCCAGGGCGATCCCCGCAACGGGCATTATTATTCGGGAAGCGTTTGGTTGCGAGCCACGCCGGTGCGAGGGCCTGAGTCGTCAGGCCCCGCACAGGGGGACCGCGATGGTGGCCACCGCGCCGCCCGAGGGGCTATTGGCGAGCGAGATGGAGCCCCCGTGGGCGCTTGCGGCCTCGGAGGCGGCGTGGAGGCCGAGCCCGTAGTGGCGGCCTCCGTCGCGCGAGGAGCGGGAGGAGTCGTCTGTGAAGAGGCGCTCGCAGCCGCGTTCGAGGGCGGCGGGAGAGAAGCCCGGTCCGTCGTCGGACACCTCGATGACGAGGTATCCACCAGCGACGTCGCAGGAGACCGCCACGCGCGAGCGTGCGTGCTCGGCGGCGTTGACCACGAGGTTCGCGGCGGCTCGCGCCAGGGCGGTTCGGTCGAGCGGGGCCTCGGGCGCGCCCGCGACAGCGGGGCCCGTGGCCGCGTCGAGCGTCACGCCTCGCGCCCGGGCGATCTGGGCGGCCTCGGCGAGGACCTGCTCGCAGAGCTCGGCTGGCCGCATGGGGGCCCTCTCCGCCCCGCCGGACCCGCGCGAGGCCTCGATGAGCAGGCGCACGTAGCCGTCGAGCCTTTCGACACTGCCGGCTATGTCGCGCGCGGCGGCCGCGAGGTCGGCGTCTTTCTCGTCTTCCAGCTCCTCCGCCACGAAGTCGGCGTTGGCGCGCAGCACGGTGAGCGGCGTCTTGAGGTCGTGGGCGAGCGACGCCACTTGCTCGCGCTGCCCCCGCTCCGCGGCCCAGCGGGCCTCGAGCGACTCGGCGAGGGAGGTCCGCATGGCGTCCATCGCGGCGAGGACGTCGTTCACCTCGCGCACGTTGGTGCTGCCGACCGCGAAGTCGAGCTCCCCCGCGCCGACGCGCCCCGCCGCCTCCGCGAGCGGCGCCATCTTGCGCGAGATCACGCGGCTCGCGCGGCGCGCCACGAGCGCGAGCGCGAGCGCGCTTCCCGCAGCGGCGCCGACGAGCATGAGGTTCTGCGGGTTGGGAAGCAGACCGGCGAGGTCGCGCGAGACCCACTGCGGCAGGTACTCGCTGACGAGTGCGCAGGCCCCGCCGCCCTTGAGCGGGAACGCGGCGTAGGTGAGGCCCGAGCCCCCGCCCTCGATCTCCACTGTGCCCGGATCCGCGGCGAGTGCCGCACGGGCCATTTCCGTCGCGTCCTCGAGCCGCGTGCCCTCGAGGTCTGTCATCAGCACGTATCCGTCCTTGTTCAGGATGAGGTAGCGGTATGCCGTCGGCACGTCCTGCTGCCCGCAGACGCCGTCGCGTGCCAGGCCCTCCGCGACCTCGCGCGCATTGGCCGGCCCCCAGCTTGCCTCGTAGACGAAGCCCGCGTTGATCGCCGCGGAGAGCGCCATGAACGAGGCGAGCCACGCCGTGGCGACCGCCGCGAACGCGTAGGCGAAGTAGCGCGCGATGACGAAGGAGAGCGGCATGCCCCCGCGACCTCGCGCCCCGGTCCTCAAAGCTGCCATTTGTACCCCATCCCCCAGACGGTCGCGATCGGATCGGCGCCGGCCTCGGAGAGTTTCCTCCGGGCGCGGCTGACCTGCATGGATATGGCCGCGTCGTCGGCGTCGCTCTCCCAGCCGAGCACCGCCTCGCGTATCTGCGCGCGGCTCATGACCTGCCCGGGGTGGCGGGCGAGGTACTCGCAGATGGCGTACTCGGTGGGCGTGAGCGGCGCGGCCTCGCCGCCCACGGAGAGGCCGCGCGCCCCGAGGTCGATCCGCACCTCCCCGAAGGAGAGGGCGTGCGAGCGCGGCCGGCGCTCACGGCGTAGATGGGCCGCGACCTTGGCGCGCAGCTCCGCGGCCCCGAAGGGCTTGCGGACGTAGTCATCGGCGCCCAGGCCGTAGCCGGCCACGGCGTCCTCCTCGGCCACGCGCGCGGTCAGGAAGATGATGGGCCCGTCGAAGTCCGGGCGGATCTGCCGCACGAGCTCGAAGCCGTCGAGCCCCGGCATCATGACGTCGCAGAGCACGAGGTCGAAGCGCGAGAGGTCCATCCCCGGGACCGCCGTCGGGTCCGCTGCCTTGACGACCTCATGGCCGTCGCGGCCGAGGACGCGCGCGAGCGCGTCGAGGATCGCCCGCTCATCATCCACTGCCAGTATCCTCGCCATGTTCGACCTCCTGAAACTTCCGTCGGAATTGTACTAGCGCCGCGCTCAGCGGTCCAGAGCCCTGCGCGCAGCCTCGGGTGCCCGGGCCGCGTCGCACGCGCGGTAGCGCACGCCCGAGCCGCCGCGCGCCTCGATCTCGAGCCAGCCCTCGCCGTCCGACTCCCGCCCGAAGAAGATGAGCTGGAGCTCTCGGACATTGCCTCTGTCGTCCGCCGCGTCCACCAGGTAGACGTAGTTTGCCCCCGCCCCGGTGGCGTCGGCGTAGGAGCTCGCGTGGCTGCCGGGCTCGGGCGCGGGCGCCCACATGGCGATCTCAGGGTTGGGCAGCGCGCGGTCGGCGATTGAGCGCAGCGCCGACCCCCAGCCGGCGTCGAGCAGGGCATTCCCGCCCAGGACGAGCGCTGCGGAGAGGAGGGCGAGCACGGCGGCGAGCGGCTTCCTACGCATCTGCCCTCCCGTCCTCGAAGCGGCAGAACCAGGCCAGAAGGACGGCGGCGGCTGCCAGGGCGAGCACGAGGCCAGCGAGCGCAGTCGTGAGGAGAGGGCCCGCCGCGCGTGCGGCGTCGATGAAGGCCTCCACCCCGAGCGACCCCAGGCGCGCGGGCCAGGCGAGCGGCACCCAGCTCAGGGGCGTCGCTAGGGCACCGGTGAGCTCGCCGGTCATGAGGCCGTGCGCAAGTCCGCCCACTGAGAAGAATGCGAGGAGCACCCCCGCCGCGCCGGCGCCGATGACGGCGTTGCGGCCGAGGCGCAGGGCCACGCCGAGCCCCAGTGCGTAGAGGGGCAGGCTGCCCAGCACGATGCCCGCCCAGGCGGCCGCAAGCGGAGCGGGCCCGAGCGGCAGGCGCCCGGCGACGGCGAGCACGGC
>CAJMHR010000037.1 GCA_905213265.1 uncultured Collinsella sp. | reverse complement strand
AGAGCGCTTGACTGGCAGTCAAGAGGTCAGGGGTTCGATCCCCCTCGTCTCCACCCGAGCATTGAATGAGGCTCCAACGCAAGTTGGGGCCTTTTTTCATATTGGAACACAAGGTCAAAGGCGGCACCATGATCCTCCTGGTCGACAAGATCGAAAAAAGCTTCGGCGCACGCGTCCTCTTTAGCGGCGCGTCCTTCCAGATCAACCCCGGCGAGCGCTTTGCGCTCGTGGGCCCCAACGGCGCCGGCAAAACCACCATGCTCAAAATCATCATGGGCATCGACAGTCCCGACGCAGGCCAGGTCCAGTACGCCAAGGACTGCCAGGTAGGCTATCTAGAGCAGGAAACCAACCTGGAGCACAAAGACACCACCATCCTTGCCGAGGTCATGGCGGCCGCCAAGGAAATTCGCCGCATGGGCGAGCGCGCCAACGAGCTGCAAGCCCAGATCACCGAGCTCTCCGAACAGGGGAAGGACGTCGACGCACTCCTCAACGAGTACGGCCAGGTCCAGGACCGCTTTGAGCACCTGGGCGGCTACGAACTCGAGAGCAACGCCCGCAAGATCCTGTCCGGCCTGGGCTTTAAAGTCACCGACTTTGAGCGCCCGTGCTCTGAGTTCTCGGGCGGCTGGCAGATGCGCATTGCGCTTGCCAAGCTCTTCCTGCGCCACCCCGACCTGCTGCTTCTGGACGAGCCCACCAACCACCTGGACCTCGAGAGCGTCCAGTGGCTGCGCGGCTTTATCGCCAACTACGACGGCGCCGTCCTCATCGTCAGCCACGACCGCGCCTTCATGGACGCCTGCGTCGACCACGTCGCCGCCCTCGAAAACCGTCGCGTGACCACCTACACCGGCAACTACAGCAGCTACCTCAAGCAGCGCGAGGACAACCTGGAGCAGATGCGTGCCAAGCGCGCCGCACAGGAGCGCGACATCGCCCATATGCAGGTCTTCGTCGACAAGTTCCGCTACAAGCCCACCAAGGCCGCCCAGGCGCAGGAACGCATCCGCAAGATCGAGCAGATCAAAAAGGAGCTCGTCATCCTGCCCGAGGGCCACAAGCACATCGACTTTAAGTTCCCCGACCCTCCGCGCTCCGGCGACATGGTCGTGGGCCTCGAGGGTGTGTCCAAGTCCTACGGCGACAAGCACATCTACAGCGACATCGACCTCAAGCTCTACCGCGGCGAGCACGTTGCGCTCGTCGGCCCCAACGGCGCCGGCAAGTCCACGCTCATGAAAATCCTCGCCGGACTGGAGCCGCCCACCACCGGCACCCGCGACCTGGGCACTAGCGTGGGCGTAGCCTACTACGCCCAGCACGCGCTCGAGGGCATGACCGAATCCAACACCGTCCTGCAAGAAATCGACACTGTCACGCCCAAGTGGACCGTGCCCCAGCAGCGCAGCCTGCTGGGCGCCTTCCTATTTAGCGACAACGACTCCATCGAGAAGCAGGTCCGTGTCCTCTCCGGCGGCGAAAAGGCGCGTCTGGCGCTTGCCAAGATGCTCGTGGCCCCCGAGGCGCTCCTGTGCCTGGACGAGCCCACCAACCACCTGGACATCGACTCGGTAGACATGCTCGAGAACGCCCTGCAAAACTTCCCCGGCACCATCGTGCTGATCAGCCACGACGAGCACCTGGTACGCGCTGTGGCCAACCGCATCATTGACATCCGCGATGGCAAGGTCACGGTCTACGACGGCGACTACGACTACTACCTCTACAAGCGCGAGGACCTCGCAGCCCGCGCCGCGGCCGATGCGGCAGGGGAGAGCGCACCGGCCGCGACCAAGTCCGCTAAGGTCACCGCGGCCCAGTCCGACACCCCCGCCACCGCCTCCAAGCCCGCCGAGGGCAAAAAGACCAAGGAGCAAAAGCGCGCCGAGGCCCAGGCCCGCGCCGCGCTCAACAAAAAGCTCAAGGGCGTGCGCAACCAGCTCAAGAAGATCGAGGCCGAGCTCGACAAAAAGCGCGCCCGCTATGACGAGCTTATGGAATTGATGGCGAGCGAAGAGCTTTATGCCGATCAGGACAAGTTCAATGCCGCGCTGGGGGAATATAACGGCCTTAAGCAAGAACTGCCCAAGCTCGAGGACGAATGGCTGGAGCTTTCCACCCAGATCGAAGAGGAGACCGCGCGTGAATTCTCGTAAGGCCGCTGCCGTGGCGATGAGCGTCATCGCCATCGCCTGTCGCATCTGCGGCATCTTTATGAGCGCGATGACCGTGCTGCTGTGCTTTAGCGGCCTCACCGCCAAACTGCAGATTGTCGGCTTTGTCGTTGAGCTTTCTCGCGCGCTGCCGAGCGCCATCGCCGGCTACGGCGTCATCACCTCACCCTTTGGCGGCGTTTTCCGCTTGGATTACGCCATCGTGGCCGCCATCCTGTTTGTAGCTGACTACCTGCTCACGCGCGCCTCGCGCCGCGTCCGCTAGGGGAGCGCCATGTCCAGCAGCTACATCATGAACCTGCTCGCCAGCGCCGTCGCCGTCATCGTGGGCATCGTCATCCACGAAAGTGCGCACGCCGCCGCGGCCTGGGCACTCGGCGATAAGACAGCCCGTTCGCGCGGCCGCGTGTCACTCAACCCGCTCAACCATATCGACCCGTTCGGCACCATCATCCTGCCACTGCTCATGCTCGCAGCCGGTGGCCCGGTGTTCGCCTTTGCCAAGCCCGTGCCCGTCTACCTCAACAACCTCAAGCACCCCAAGCGCGACGAGGTCCTGGTGAGCGTGGCCGGCCCCGCGTCGAACATCGCACTCGCATGCCTCGCGGCCGCCCTCATGCACGCAACGTACGGCAATCTCTACGCCAGCATGTCCTTTGCCGTGGCGTCGCAGATCATGAACTTCGGCGCCACGTTTATCGTGGTCAACCTGTCGCTCGCGTTCTTTAACCTCATCCCGATCCCGCCGCTCGACGGCTCATCGATTATCGTGCCGTTCCTCAAGGGCAAGGCGCTCGCCAACTACTACCGCCTGCAGCAATACGCCATGCCCATCCTCATCCTGGTTCTGTACCTGTTGCCCATGTGGACCGGCATCGATGTGATCGGCCGCTATTTCGACGTTACCGTGTATCCACTTGCTGAGCAGCTGCTTAACTTCGCAATCGCCGGTATCTAAGGTAAACTAACAGGTCGACCGTGCAAAACGGTCGCAACATGCACCCAAACCGCGCCGCGAAGGCGCCGTCAAAGGAGGTCGAAGATGTCGTATCGCGTGTCGACGCAGGTCTACAGCGGACCGTTCGACCTGCTGCTGCAGCTGGTAACCCGCCAAAAAGTAGATATCGGCGCCATCTCCATCAGCGAGGTGGCCGAACAGTACCTTGCCGAGGCCGAGCGCATCGAGGCGCTGGACCTAGACGTGGCGAGCGACTTTTTGCTGGTCGCGGCAACCCTTTTGGACATCAAGGCCGCCTCCTTGGTGCCGCAGGAGACACCGCGCAAAGCCGATGACGACGATGACGAGTTCGACGAAGACCTCGAGGAGCTTAGCACGCTCGACGGCGACGCCCTGCGCGAGGTCCTGATCCAGCGCCTGATTGCCTACAAGCAGTTTAAGGGCGCGGCGGCGGCCCTCGGTGCCCGCATGCAGGCCGAAAGCCGCATGCACCCGCGTGTGGCTGGTCCCGACCCGGAGTTCCTGGGCCTGATGCCCGACTACCTGGCCGGCATCACCCTGCGCGGTCTCGCCGTCATCTGTGCCGACCTGGACGGCAAGCGACAGACCTTCCTGCTGGAGGCCGAGCACGTGGCGCCGCGTCGCGTGCCGCTCGACCTGACCGTGGCCTCAGTCGACCGCTTTACCATGGCGCACCAAACCTGCACCTTCCGCGAGCTGCTGGACGGCGATGCCACCACCGAGCAGCTCGTCGTCACCTTCCTGGCCATGCTGGAGCTCGCCAAGCGCGGCTCGCTCACGCTGAGCCAGGACGAGATCTTTGGAACCATCTGCATCAACCGAGTCGAGGGCGCCGAGGCATACGTGCCCGGCGAGGGCCCCGAGCTCACCGAATAGGAGCCGCAACCATGTCAACCCTTTCCACGCTGGAGGCAAACAGCCTCAAAGGCGCCCTCGAGGCGCTGCTGCTGGTGTCGAGCGACCCGGTGAGTGCGCCCGCGCTGGCCGGCGCACTGGATATCGCCCCCGGCGAATGCGCATCGCTGCTCGCCGAGCTCAAGGTTGAGTACGAGGAGGCCAACCGCGGCTTTCAGCTGCGCGAGGTCGCCGGCGGCTGGCGCCTGTTTACGCACCCCGCCTACCACGACGTGGTCGAGGCCTATGTGTTGAGCTGGGACACGCAAAAGCTGTCGCAGGCGGCGCTCGAAACCCTGGCCGTCATCGCATACCACCAGCCCGTGACTCGCGAGGTGGTCAAGGGCATCCGCGGCGTCAATTCTGACGGCGTCATCGCGTCGCTCGTGGACAAGGGCCTGGTGCGCGAGCTCGGCCGCGACCCCCAGCGCGGTCAGGCCATCATCTACGGCACGACCAACGCCTTCTTGGAAAAGTTCGGCCTGCGCTCCACCCGCGACCTGCCCGATCTGGAGCAGTTTGCCCCCGACGAGCAGTCGCGCCAGTTTATCCGCGAGCGTCTGAGCGGCCGCAGTATTCAGTCCACGCTCGAGGAACAGGCCGAGGACCTGGACGAAGAGCGTGAACTGCTCGATACCGATGTTGAAGATGTTGAGGCAGTCGAGGACTTGGAGACCCTGGTCGTCGACGAGACCTCGGAGGATTTGCATGACGAGGACTAACGAAGTAGGGGAGACGCGCGCCATAGGCAACGCAGTACCCGCAACCGACACCCAGCCCGTCTATCCGCACACCATGCGCCTGCAGCGCTTTTTGGCGCGCGCGGGCGTGGCGAGCCGCCGTGGCTCGGAGGACCTGATGACCGCCGGCCGCGTGACCGTCAACGCCCAGGTCGCGACCGAACTGGGCACCAAGGTCGACGTCGACCGCGACCATATCGAGGTCGACGGCATGCCCGTCAAGCTCAACCAGGGCGCCGTATACTTGATGCTCTACAAGCCGACCGGCTACCTCACCACCATGAGCGATCCGCAGGAACGCCCTTGCGTGGCCGATCTGGTCCCGCGCGACCGCTTTCCGGGGCTCTTCCCGGTGGGTCGTCTGGACCGCGACACCACGGGCCTTTTGCTCTTTACCACCGACGGCGACCTGTCGCAGGACCTGCTGCACCCCAGCAAGCATGTCTATAAGACCTACCAGGCACTCGTTGACGGGCAGCTGACCGAACGCGATCTAGACCCGCTCCGCCATGGCATCGAGCTCGACGACGGCCTATGCCAGCCGGCAATCTGCCGCGTCATCACCGCACGCGAGGCCGAGGCCGTGGCGCCACAGGGCGTCAAGCCCGGCACCACCGCCGTCGAGGTCATCATCCGCGAGGGTCGCAAGAATCAGGTCAAGCGCATGCTGAGCAAGATTCACCATCCGGTGATCCGCCTGCACCGCTGCAACTTTGCCGGCCTTGAGCTCGAGGGCGTGGCCAAGGGCTCGTGGCGCGAGCTCACCGACCGCGAGGTGCAGATCCTTAAGGCCGGCGGCATCCCGCCCAAGCAGGCGAGCACCAAGCGCAACGGCGGCAAGCCCCAAGACACACCCGCCAGCCGCACGCGTCACCACGGCAGCCACGGCTCCGCACCCAAGCGCAACACCTACCGCGAGCGCTACACGGGCTAGGCAACCCGCCGCGCCCCAACGCCCGCAAACCATACCAGCACGTCACCCATCGAAAGGAAGCATTGCATGATCGTCGCCATCGACGGCCCCGCCGGTTCCGGCAAGTCCACCATCGCCAAGGAGATCGCCCGCCAGCTTGGCTTTAACAAGCTCGACACGGGCGCCATGTATCGCGCCGTCACCTTCGCCGCGCTCGACCGCGGCATCGATCTGGACGACGAGGCGGCCATCGACGCCCTCGCCGAGCAGATCGAGATCCGCTTTACCAACGCTACCGGCGAGGACACGCGCCTGACCATTGACGGCCAGGACGCTTCGGCCGCCATTCGCACCCCACAGGTCGACGCCAACGTGTCCAAGGTCTCGGCCTACCCGGGCGTGCGCGCCGCCATGCTCATCCACCAGCGCCGCGCAGCCGAGGACCGCGATATCGTCGCCGAGGGTCGCGACATCGGAACCGTCGTGTTCCCCAACGCGCAGGTCAAGGTGTTCCTGACCGCCGACCCGCGCGAGCGCGCCCGTCGCCGCGTGCTGCAGCGCCACCAGAACGATGCGCAGCCGCTCACCACCGAGCAGCTCGAGACCGAGGTCGACGAGACCCTCGACGCCCTCAAGCAGCGCGACAAGCTCGACAGCAGTCGCGAGGTCGCCCCGCTCGTGCCCGCCGAGGACGCCGTGCACGTCGACTCCACCGCCCACACCATCGACGAGGTCGTCCGCATTATCGAGGACCTCATCAACCAAAGGAGGTAACCCATGCGCCTGTTTAAGCAGACGCCCGAGGATTACTACAACGCCCCTTATGCCGAGTTCCCCGCGCTCATCCGCGGCACCGTCGCCGTGGTCATGGCAATCCTTTGGGCCTTCTCCAAGCTCATGTGGCGCTGGAAGGTAGAGGACGCCGATCTTCTGTTTGAGCGCCAGGAAGGCCGCGGCAGCGTGGTCATCTGCAACCACACCTCGATGGCCGAGCTCTTGGCCGTGGAGACGGCGCTGTTCTTTGGCGGCCGCCGCATTCGACCCATTTTTAAGTCCGAGTTCGCCAAGAGCAAGATTGTGCGCTGGGCCTTTAGCCGCGTTGGCGGCATCCCCGTCGAGCGCGGTACCGCCGACATGAAGTGCTTGCGCGCCGCTCAGCATGCGCTGCAGCGCGGCGAGGACGTCCTGATCTTCCCCGAGGGCACGCGCATCCGCTCGCGCGAGATCAAGCCCGAGGTCCACGGCGGCTTTGCGCTCATCGCCCAGATGGGCAAGGCGCGCGTCAACCCGCTCGCCATCTGTGGCTGGTCCGACATCACGCCCGCGGGCAAAAAGCTCATGCGCCCCAAAAAGTGCTGGATCCGTGCCGGCAAGGCCATCTCGCTTTCCGACGCACCGGCCGAGCTCAAGCGTAAGGAGCGCCTAGCCTGGTTTGAGTCCGAGGCCATGAGCCGCGTCTACGCCATGCGTGACGACCTGTGCTCCGAGCACCCGGGTAGGTTCTAGCCATGGGCGAGGAAGTCATGAATACCGCCGCTGGGGAGGCTGTCCCCACCATCGAAATCGCAGCCCACGCCGGCACCTGTTACGGCGTGCAGCGCGCGCTCGACATGGCGCTGGCCGCCGCGCCGCAGGCAGGGGAGAGCGCTCAGGTCCATACGCTGGGCCCGCTCATCCATAACCCCATCGTGGTACGCGAGCTCGCCGAGGCAGGCGTGGGTCTGGCCGACACCTTAGACGACGCCACGTCGGGCACTGTGATTATCCGCGCCCACGGTGTGGTACCGCAGGTCATTGACGCCGCTCGCGAGTGCGGCCTTACCGTGGTCGACGCCACCTGCCCCTACGTGAAGAAAGTTCATGTGGCAGCTGAGCGCCTGGTGCGCGAGGGCTACCGCGTGATTGTCGTGGGTGAGCCGGGCCATCCCGAGGTCGAGGGCATCCTGGGCCACGCTGGTGGTGACGCGCAGGTCGTGAGCTGCGCTGCCGATGCGGACGCGCTGTCGCTCAAGGGCAAGGTGGGCCTCGTCGTGCAGACCACCCAGACCGCGCAGAACCTCGCCGAGGTTGTGGCCTCCATCACCCCGCGCGTGCAGGAGCTGCGCGTGATCAACACCATCTGCGCCGCCACGAGCGAGCGCCAGCAGGCAGCCGCATCACTTGCCAAACGCTGTGATTGCATGGTCGTGGTGGGCGGCAAGAACTCGGGCAACACCCGCCGCCTGGCGCAGATTTGCGCAGACGCCTGCGAGCGCACGTATCACATCGAGGAAGCTTCCGAGCTCCAGGCCGCGTGGTTTGCTGACGCTCACCACATCGGCATCACCGCCGGAGCCTCCACCCCACAAGAGCACATCGAACGCGCCGTTGCGCGCATCAAGGAGCTTTGCCGCTAATCATGGACCAGACCGTACCCGCATATGCCGCCGAGGTGGCCGATTACGGGCGCAGCCGCGACCCCGAGCCGGGTGAGGGCGCGCTCGTAAAGAACGTGCGACCCGAATCGCCCGCGTGGGATGTGGGTATCGAGCCGGGCATGCGCGTGCTCGCGGTCAACGGCGAGCAGCTTACCGACATGATCGTGTGGCTCTGGGAGGCCGACGACGACACCGTCGAGCTGGAGGTTTTCGATCCGCGCGACGGCACCGTCACCCCCGTCGAGCTCGATCGCTTTCCCGGCGAGGACTGGGGCCTTGAGTTCGACGGCCCCATCTTCGATGGCATGCGCACCTGCGTGAACGCCTGCGTGTTCTGCTTTATGACGATGCTCCCCAAGGGCGGCCGCTCCACGCTCTATATTCGCGACGATGACTACCGCCTGAGCTTTTTACAGGGCAACTTTGTCACGCTCACGAACCTCTCCGACGAGGACGTGCAAAACGTCATCCAACGCAACATGAGCCCCATGAACGTGTCGGTCCATGCTGTGAGCCCCGACGTCCGCCGCCGCATGATGGGCCGCAACGCCCAGCGAGGCATGGACGTACTCGAAGCCATCATGGCCGCCGGCATCGAGATTCACGCGCAGATCGTGTTGTGCCCCGGCATGAACGACGGCGAGGAGCTGGAAAAGACTCTGCGCTTTTGCGAAGAGCACGAGCAAATCACAAGCCTGGGCATTGTGCCGCTCGGTTTTACCAAGCATCAAAACCGTTTTAGCTGGTCATACAGCGACAAACCCGAGCTGGCACGCGAGACCATCGCCATGATTCGACCGTTCCAGGACCGCGCCTATGAGCGCTTTGGCCGCCACACCTTCCAGATGAGCGACGAGTTCTATCTGGACGCCGGCATCGATCCTCCCGAGGCAGACTTTTACGACGGTTACCCGCAGTACTACGACGGCATCGGCATGATCCGCTCGTATCTGGACGAGACCGACGACGTGCTGACTACCGACGCCGAGCGTCTGGCCCGCGTCCGCGAGGCCGTCGCCGCCCGCGGCCAGCACCTGCTGTGCCTCTCCGGCGCCAGCGCGCGCGACACCGTGGCCCGCTTCGTGGAGTCGCCCAAGGGACTCGCCGGCACTGTCACAGCCATCAAGAACCGCTACTTTGGCGGCAACGTGGACGTGACCGGCCTCATCGTCGCGTGTGACATTCTGGAGCAGCTGCCCCAAGACCTGTCGGGGGTTATGCTCTTTGTGCCTAAGCTCATGTTCAACGCTGACGGCATGACGCTTGACGAGTATCATCGTGACGATTTACTCGCAAGCCTTACCAGTCGCGGCGCCGAGGTTCATGTGGTGTCGACCATGCCGCATGAGCTGCTCGATACCCTGGAGCACATCCTTGGCATTGTGCCTGCCGACTCTAACACTTCCACTGACCCTACCCATTAAAGGAGTGCAGATGAAACCTATCGTCGCCGTCGTCGGACGCCCCAACGTGGGCAAGTCCACGCTCGTTAACCGCTTGGCCCAGACCTCGGACGCCATCGTCCATGAGTCCCGCGGCGTCACGCGCGACCGCTCGTACCACACGGCCGATTGGAACGGCCGCGAGTTCACCATCGTCGACACGGGCGGCATCGAACCGCTCAAGAGCGATGACGTCTTCGCCACGTCCATTCGCGACCAGGCCCTCGCCGCCGCCGAGGAAGCCGCCGTCATCCTGTTTGTGGTCGACGGCCGCACCGGCGTCACCGAGGAGGACGAGTCGGTCGCCCGCATGCTCAAGCGCTGCGACAAGCCGGTCTTTCTGCTGGTGAACAAGCTCGACAACCCCGATCGCGAAAACGACAGCATCTGGGAGTTCTATTCGCTCGGCATCGGCGAGCCCACGCCGCTCTCGGCCCTGCACGGCCACGGCACGGGCGACCTGCTCGACGACATCGTGGCCCTGCTTCCGGAGGAAGAGGACGAGGTCGCCGATGAGTTTCCCGACGCGCTGAACGTCGCCATCATCGGCCGCCCCAACGCCGGTAAGTCTTCGCTGTTCAACCGCATCCTGGGCGCCGACCGTTCTATCGTGTCCAACATTGCCGGCACGACGCGCGACGCCATCGACACGGTCGTCGAGCGTAACGGCAAGCACTACCGCATGGTCGACACCGCGGGCATTCGCAAGAAGAGCACCGTGTACGAGAACATCGAGTACTACTCCATGGTCCGCGGCTTGCGCGCCATCGACCGCGCCGACGTGGCGCTGCTCGTCGTCGACGCCTCCGTGGGCGTTACCGAGCAGGACCAGAAGGTCATGGGTCTTGCCATCGAGCGCGGCTGCGCCATCGTTGTGCTGCTCAACAAGTGGGATCTGCTCGACGATGACCGCAAGCGCGAGGCCTGCATGGAGACCATCGACCGCCGTCTGGGCGTCATGGCTCCCTGGGCCCAGTACCTTCGCATCTCGGCCCTTACCGGCCGCAGCGTCGAGAAGATCTGGGGCATGGTCGACGCCGCCGAGAAGACGCGCTCGCAAAAGATCAGTACCTCACGCCTCAACACGTTCCTCACCGACCTGCGCGAGTTCGGTCATACCGTGGTGGACGGCAAGCGCCGCCTGCGTATGCACTACGTGACCCAGACGGGCGTCAACCCGCCGACGTTCACGTTCTTCGTCAACCACAGTGACCTGGTCAACGACACCTACCAGCGCTACGTGGAGAACCGCATGCGCTCGACCTTCGACTTTGCCGGCACACCCATTCGACTCTTCTTTAGGAAGAAGGAGCAAAAGGATGCATAATCCGATTCTGCTGACCGCCGCCTGCGCCGTGGTCTCGTTCTTTATCGGGGCGATTCCGTTTGGCCTTATCCTGGGCCGCGTGTTCAACCACACCGACATTCGCAAGGCGGGCTCCGGCAACATCGGCACCACCAACGCGCTGCGTGTAGCCGGTCCCAAGGTGGCCGCGCTCACGCTGCTGCTCGACTGCTTTAAGGGCGCCATCTGCGTCCTTATCGCCCGTCCGCTTATCGCGGGCGTTGGCTATGGCTTCCCTGTGAGCATCATGACGCCTGGAGCCCCCGGCGACTGGATGCTCGGCGTCATCTGCCTGGCAGCCGTGTGGGGCCATATCTTCTCGCCCTACCTCAACTTCCATGGCGGCAAGGGCATCGCAGTTGGTCTGGGCGTCATCCTCGCCTGGTACTGGCCCATCGGACTTTCGCTGCTGGGCATGTTTATCGTGGCCGTCGCCATCACCAAGTTTGTGTCGGTGGGCTCGCTTGCCGCGGCCATCGGTCTTCCCATCGCTGCCTGCGCGGTCTTTCCGTACAGCAGCCTCGGACTTAAGTTTTGCATGGCGCTGATCGGCATTACTGTGGTGTGGGCCCATCGTGCGAACATCAAAAAGCTCATGACGGGTAAGGAGTCCAAGCTCTCGTTTACCAAGCGCGTCACCGAGCCCGACGATAAGTAGGAGAGAGTCATGAATGTTGCGCTGATTGGCTCCGGCTCCTGGGGAACCGCCGTCGCGGGCCTTGCCGCCGCGCGGGCCGAACGCGTGACCATGTGGGCCCACAGCGAGCAGACGGCCTCCGGCATTAACGGCGAGCACCGCAACCCCCGCTACCTTGTGGGCTACAAGCTGCCCGGCAACGTCGTCGCCACGACGGACCTGGCGCAGGCGCTCGACGGTGCCGAGGCCATCATCTTTGCCGTTCCTTCGACGCACCTTCGCAGCGTGTGCCACCAGGCCGCTCCCTTTATCGCCGCCGATACCCCGGCGCTCTGCCTCACAAAGGGCATTGAGCCCGAGTCCGGCCTGCTCATGAGCGAGGTCATCGCCAGCGAGATCGGCAACGAGTCGCGCGTGGCGGCGCTCTCGGGCCCCAACCATGCTGAGGAAATCTGCCGCGGCGGACTTTCTGCCGCCGTCATCGCAAGCAAAGATCCGCAGATAGGGGAGACCTTTAAGGAACTGCTCCTGTCCACGGCCTTCCGCATCTATCTGTCGCAAGACATGACCGGTGTCGAAGTCTGCGGCGCCATGAAAAACGTCATCGCCATCGTATGTGGCATCTCCGCCGGCACCGGTGCGGGCGACAATACGCTCGCCCTTATCATGACGCGCGGCCTGGCCGAGATCAGCCGTCTGGTGCATGCCCGCGGCGGGCAGGCTATGACCTGCATGGGGCTTGCCGGCATGGGCGACCTCATTGCCACCTGCACCTCGGAGCATTCGCGCAACCGCACCTTTGGCTACGAGTTCGCTCATGGCGTGTCGCTCGACGAGTATCAGACGCGCACGCATATGGTGGTCGAAGGCGCCGTCGCGGCCCGCAGCGTCAGCGAGCTCGCCCGTTCACTGGGCGTAGACATTCCGCTCACCTTTGCCGTGGAGCAAACGCTCTACAACGGTGTTACTTTGGATAGGGCACTCGAGATTCTTACCGATCGCGTCCCTTCTCAAGAGTTCTACGGACTCACCGACTAACGCAGAAAGGCTTCTACCATGGGTTCCATTAAAATCGCTCCGTCCGTCCTTTCGGCCGACATGGCCAACCTCAAGGGCGAGCTCGACAAAATCGCCGGCGCCGACTACGTGCACTTCGACGTTATGGACGGTCACTTTACCGGCAACCTCACCTTTGGCGTTGACATCCTCAAGGCCGTCAAGCGCTCCACCGATGTACCGGTCGACGCGCACCTGATGGTGTCGAACCCCGACGAAACGGTCGATTGGTACGCCGACGCCGGTGCCGACATGATCACCGTGCACTACGAGGCCTCCACGCACCTGCACCGCACGCTCACCCATCTGCAGCAGCGCGGCGTCAAGGCCGGCGTGGTGCTCAACCCCGCCACACCCGTGTGCGTACTCGAGAGCATCATCGACGTCGTCGATATGGTGCTGCTGATGAGCGTGAACCCCGGCTTTGGCGGCCAGAGCTTTATCCCCGGTACCATTGCCAAACTGCACGAGCTCAAGGCCATGTGCGAGCGCCACGGCGTTTCGCCCATGATCGAGGTCGACGGCGGCATTTCTTCCAAGAACATCGCCGAGGTTGTCAAGGCTGGTGCCAACGTACTCGTGGCCGGTTCCGCCGTATTTAAGTCCGAAGATCCCGCCGCTGAGGTTGCGCTGCTGCAGAAGCTGGGCAACGAGGCTGCACAGGAGGCATAAATCCTTATGACCGCAGGTCAAAACCGCATACCCGTGAATCTTGACTATGCCGCCTCGACGCCCATGCGTGCCGAGGCGCTCCTTGCGCAGCGCGAGTACGACGACAGCGAGCTTGCCGGCGTCAACCCCAACTCGCTGCACTCGCTTGGCCGCAAGGCCGCCGCACGTCTGGAAATCGCCCGTCGCGAGATCGCCCGCAGCTTTGGCGCGCGCGTCCGCCCGTCCGAGATCGTACTGACCAACGGCGGCACCGAAGCCAACCAGCTGGCGCTGCTCGGTCTTGCCGAGGGTGCCCGTCAGCGCGATCGCAAGCGCGATCGTGTAATCGTTTCGGCCATCGAGCACGATTCGATTCTGGACAACCTGCCGCTGCTGCGTGCCGCCGGCATTACCGTCGACCTGGTGCAGCCCTGCCGCGCGGGCTACATTGAGCCTGCCACGCTTGTCGAGCTGCTAGGCGACGACGTGGCGCTCGTGAGCATCATGGTTGCCAACAACGAGACCGGCGTGGTGCAGCCCATCCGCGAGCTTGCCGCGGCCGCGCATACCGTTGGCGCCCTGTTCCACACCGATGCCATCCAGGGGTATCTGCATATTCCGCTCGATGTTACCGAGCTGGGAGTTGACGCCATGACCGTTGCCGCGCACAAGATCGGTGGCCCCGTGGCATCCGGCGCGCTCTACCTTAAGAACCGCACGCCGCTGCGCCCGCGCATCTTTGGCGGCGGACAGGAGGCCGGTCGTCGTGCCGGCACGCAGGACCTGCGCACGCAGCTGGCCTTTGCCGCTGCCGCCCGCACGCTGGCGCCCCATGTGGCCCAGGAGCGTGCGACGCTGCAAACCCTTTCCGACAAGCTCTACACCACGCTTACGGCCCACCCGCGCATTCACGCCACGATGGGCGACTACGCGCAGGCCGATCGTCTGCCGGGTATGGTTTCGATCTACGTCGACGGCATGGACTCCGAGGAGCTCATCGTCAAGCTCGACGCCGCCGGCTTTGAGGTATCGGCCGGCTCGGCGTGCTCGAGCGGCAATATGGACCCCAGTCACGTTTTGAGCGCGATGGGCATCGGTCGCGAGCAGGCATTGGGCGCACTGCGCATTTCCTTTGACGACCGCGTGAATCCGGACGATCTGGACGAGTTTGCCCAGACGCTGCTCTCGATCGTAGGCGCCGCATGATCGTCGCCGAGCTTGAGCGCGCGCTGCTGGCACGCTATCCCAAGACTGATGCCGAGAGTTGGGACCATGTAGGACTCTCCGTCGGCGACCCTGCCGCGCAGATTACCGGTGTTGCCTGCGCACTCGATGCGACCGAAGCCAATGTGCACCGTACTCTCGAGGCCGGTGCCAACGTGCTGCTGACGCATCATCCCATATACATCAAGGCACCCGAGGCCTTTTGTCCGGTGGATGCCGCATGCCCCCAATGCAGCGCGGCGCTCTACGAGGCAGCGCGTTGCGGCGTGAGCATCATATCGCTCCACACCAACTTGGACCGCTCGCACGAAGCCCGTGTCTGCCTGAGCAAGCTGCTGCGTTCTGCAGCCGTGAGCTCACTGGAGCACGTGGACGACCCCGAGGCCACCGGCCTGGGCGCGCTTGCAACGCTCAACGACCCGTGCACGCTGCGCGATCTTGCCACCCGTGCTGCCACGGCCTTCGGCAGCGACCCGCGTGTGTGGGGCGAAGCCGGTCGCCCGTGCCGCACCGTCGCTATTTTGGGCGGCTCCCTGGGCGACTTCGGAGAGCTCGCCATCGCCGCGGGCGCAGATGTTGTCGTGACGGGCGAGGTGGGCTACCACGTGGCGCAAGACCTTGCCTTACGCGGGCTGCCGGTGATCTTGCTCGGCCACGACCGCTCCGAGGAGCCGTTCGTTGATATATTGATGAACTCTGCAGTTGACGCCGGGGTCGACCCCCGTCATGCGATTAAAATACTGAACCCTTGCCAATGGTGGACTGTGACAAAAGGAGAGAACTTATGAGCGCCGGCGCTACGCTACTCAAGCTGCAACAGATCGATTTGGAGCTCGCCCGCAACAAGAGCGAACTTGCCAATATGCCGGAGCTCAAGGAGCTCGCTTCCAAGCGCAAGACCTATGTGAAGCTCAAGTCCGAGATGACCAAGCTTTACGCCCAGCGCAAGGATCTGGACATTGAGCTCGACGATCTCAACACCACCGAGATTCAGACCAACAACGCCATCGAGGCTGCCAAGAAGCGCCACGTCGACGGTTCCGACTACCGCGAGGTTCAGGACCTGGAAAACGAGCTCGCCACCCTGGCCAAGCGTCTGGACAAGATTGAGCACACCCGCAAAGATGTCGTCGTCGCCCATAAGGAGGCGCTCGACCGCGAGACCCGCGCGCAGGCCATCATCGCCAAGTT
The DNA here is from genome assembly GCA_905213265.1 of uncultured Collinsella sp. GTDB lineage: Bacteria > Actinomycetota > Coriobacteriia > Coriobacteriales > Coriobacteriaceae > Collinsella. Next base: position 4,946 of record CAJMHR010000037.1, on the reverse strand, counting down.
CGAGGAGGGCGTGAAGGCCGATACCAAGGCCGCCCGCGCCAAGGCTGCCGACCTGCAGGCTCAGATTGACGCCGCCACCAAGGAGCGCACCGCGCTTGCCGCTACGCTGCCGGCCGACGTGCTCACCGACTACGAGCGTCTGCTCAAGCAGTTCCGCGGCCTGGCCGTCGAGACCATCCAGGGCAACATCCCCACGGTCTGCCACACCGCGCTGCAGGCATCGTCCATGAGTGACCTCAACCACGACGGTAGCGAGATTACGCACTGTCCGTACTGCCACCGCCTCCTGGTACTCCCGAGCAAGGAAGCCTAGCGATGACGGCGGCACCCAACAATTCAATGCAACTTGAGGGAAAAACGATCCTGCTGGGCATTACCGGCGGGATCGCCGCCTATAAGTCGTGCAATATCGTGCGCCTGCTGCAAAAGCGCGGCGCGCACGTCAAGGTCGTTATGAGCGAGCATGCCACCGAGTTTGTGGGCCCGCTCACCTTCCGTGCGCTCACCAACGAGCCCGTTGCGGTTGGCCTGTTCGACGACCCCTCCGACCCCATCCACCACATTTCGCTTGCGCAGGAGCCCGACCTGGTGGTCGTGGCGCCCGCGACGGCCAATATCATCGCCAAAATGGCCAACGGCATCGCCGATGACCTTATCTCCACCACGCTGCTTGCGACGCCGCGACCCATCGTGATCGCACCCGCTATGAACAACGGTATGTGGAAGGCGCCGGCGACGCAGGCCAACATGGCCACGCTGCGCGACCGCGGCATGCATGTGGTGGGACCCGGCAGCGGCTACCTTGCCTGCGGCGACGTGGACACGGGACGCATGAGCGAGCCCGAGGACATCGTCGAGGCTGTCTGTGAGGTGCTCAACCCCGCGCCTCAAGACCTGGTAGGTAAGCGCATCGTGATTACCGCCGGCCCCACGCACGAACCGATCGACCCGGTGCGCTTCATTGGCAACCGCTCTTCGGGCAAGATGGGCATCGCCCTGGCGGGGGAGGCCGCACGCCGCGGTGCCGAGGTCACGCTGTTGTTGGGACCGACATCGCTCGATGTTCCCAGCGGCGTGGAGTGCGTGCGCGTGCAGACCGCCGCAGAGATGCTCCAGGCGGCACTGAGCGCCTTCCAGACGGCCGATGCGGCCATTTGCGCGGCCGCCGTCGCCGACTATACCCCCGCCACCCCTGCCGACCATAAGCTCAAAAAGTCCAACGAACGCCTGGATCGCATCGAGCTTGTCGAAACGGTCGATATTTTGGCCGAGCTCTCGCGCCAGAAGGGCGAGCGATACGTGATCGGATTTGCGGCCGAGACCGATAACGTTGTCGAGTACGCCGAGCGCAAACTGGCCCGCAAGGGTTGCGATGTAATTATCGCCAACGATGTCTCGCGCGCCGATTCGGGCTTTGGAACCGACACTAACAAGGCCTGGATTGTGACCACAACGGGCACGCAAGAACTTCCCGTGCTAACAAAACCCCAGCTCGCAGATACAATTTTGGACTTGCTTCAAAATTTATAAAAAAGTTCTTGCACAAGTCTAAAGTTTCGGGTTAATATACTCCCTGTTGCGAGCGAGAGCAGAGCAACAAACAAAAGCTTCGGGACGTGGCGCAGCTTGGTAGCGCACTTGACTGGGGGTCAAGGGGTCGCTGGTTCGAATCCAGTCGTCCCGACCAGAAGTTTGCAGGTCAGGCACCTTGTGCCTGACCTTTTTTGTTTTAAGCAATTGCTTAATTTTGATTAAGCAACAGGGTGCCAATAATCTACCTACGCAATAATCGCCTTTAGCGGTTACTTGCGCGTTTTGCACGCGCTTGTGCCGATTTATTAACGCGATATGAGTCTACATACGCGTAGCTGGTATACAGCCGAGTACAGGTTGTATTTATCGCGGCGATTTACACAGATATAGCCACCGTAACGAACAAGCGTGTCGCTGTATTTATCCAGTAGTTCACTTGATCGGTGGACAAGTGGGCTGTTGCAACGAAACACCAATCGGGATGGACTCCATACGAGGACGCCGCAGGAGTAATGGCGGGGGAGTACGGCAGGCGCTCTGAGAGCCGCTGTATGGCCCCATTTCTCCTCAACCCGATTACCTGTGCCATGGACTTCGAATTGTTCGAGTAATCGCCAAAAGAAAAGCCCGCACAGGCCGTGCGGGCTTAACAGATGAATCTAGAAGCACCAAGCTGGGCAGACGCGATTCGAGTTCGTCGCGCCGTAGTTGTACGAAGGATCGCCGTTGCTGTTGACATAGAGGAAGAGCGCAGAGGCGCTCGGATTCAAGGAACGCTCCCACCAAGCGACGCCAACACTCAGGTAATCGTTACCCGAATAATTGTTCGTCACCTTACCCTTGAAGGCCTCGTACTGGGTTCCTTCGTTTCCGATCCAAGAATAACCAGACCAGCCGCTATAAGGGGTCTCGACGATTTCAGAATAACTGAGCATGAACAGCTTGTCCGAGGTCGCCGTCACGGCGGCATTCTTGTCGGTTCCATCAACGTTGTTCGTCAGCTTCCTGACCGGCTTCACCTTGGATTGGAAATCGGAGGGCATCAGGTTCCAGATCTCGCCGGAGTTCATCTTCGCGCGGAGTTCCGACTTCTCCCAGCCACCGGCATTGGTGTTTGTGGCGTTCACGCGAGATTTGATACCCGTCGAGGTGGTGAGGAACGTCAGGCCCGCCTTGCCGCTACCATCGGCCAAGTCATCGTGGTTGATGCCGATAATCTTGTACTCGAGCGTCTGACCATCGGTGAGCTTCATCGAGAACTTCGTCCCTGCATTCATCGCGGCCTCCGCCTTGGCGAAGGCGGACGATGCCTCGCCCTTCGCGGCGATGTCCTCGGCCACGGCCTTCTGCTCTTCGAGGGTCCAGTCCTTCGCGTCCTTGGCGATAGCCGCCTGGACGGTCGCGGAATCGGTACCTGCAGACCCTCCGCCGGATGCGCCTCCCTCGACGCCGCCAACCATCCCATTGTTCACCGTGTTGCCGACCAGGTTGAACTGGTTGCGGATGGCTCCGGCCACGCCGGGTCCCGCGAACACGATCACCAGGCCGATGACCGCGATGATCAGGACGTACTCGATGATTCCTTGGCCTCGGAGGCGGATACCTCTAGGAGATACCCCCCCCCGGAGGTTCTGCGCCGCTGCATGCATATGCGACACTCCCTTCGCTCAGGGTGAATAGAAACGAGCTGAGCGTAGGGTTATCGCGGGAATCTGTCTTTGTCTTGCCGCTGCGGCATCTTGTCTATTGCCATGCCTTGGGAAGGATTACGCCGGGGACGTTCTTGTTGGAGTCGCTATGCAGTGTATTCGGGCCGATGTTCCAGTCGGAACAATCCAGATGGAGACTCCGGCACTGCTCGGACATTCCCGTTAAGTCATATACAGCACTGAAATCGCACTTGGCACCGAGACCAGTTACGTCCACATCCGCGTCCGGAACGAATCGAAGCGGTATCCCGTTTCAAAACGAAGCCTCGGTCCATGAAGGAGACTTTCCCATATACATAGATTAAGATAAGACCGTGTATGACCAATATGAACTTGAGCATATTTCGTCCGTATTCATACTGGATGATCAAGGAAACATCATCGGCTTATCCGAAGGAGAGGAAGAACCTCTTGCCTTATTAAAGAAATACGCCAAATACAACGGATATAAAGCGGAAGGAGGCGACATCGAGTAACTATCAAAGGCCAGATTAAGGAGCCAGCCATAAAGAAATGCCTGCCCTCCATCGTCTCAGCAGCTCTTTGCCTCTCCCTTGTCATGACACCATTTGTGCCCGTTGCGGCAGCCTGTGCCGACGAGGGATCTCCCGCCGAGAGCAGCGAGATCTACGTCGGAGACAACTACGACGAAAATTACGATATATCCCTTTTTGAGCGCGGACGCTGCACGGATTCATATTCCAAGGCGTGGTGCGATTCTCACGGATTTGCAAATAACCGCGCCGTCCCTCACAAGGTCAAGCTGAACGCGAAGGAGGAGGCTTGCCTGCGCGATCTCTAGCTTGCTGGCACCGCTGAAGTTATCGCCGGTCTCGTGACAACCGGTCCTGGCGGTGGCTTTTTTGCAACCGCAATGACATCGTACCGACTTTCCACTTGCATGTTCTGAAAGGCAGTTGCCATGTTGTCGCAAAATCAATCGAGATACTTGACCACAATCGGCTTTGCCCTGCTTGCATTACTCTTTGCTAGCGACCTTTTGCTGAAACCGCCCAAGGAACTCGTTTCGCTTGCCATAGACTGCATTTCCGCCCTTTACTTTACGGCAACCCTATTCGTCGGACTAAAGGAGAGGAAAAAAGGCGCAGTCGCCGCATCCGCCGTAGGCGTGATCACAGCCATTGCCTCATTCTTTATCTGACACATTGGTGATCTAGGGGCAATATCGTAGGAATACGACCGGGAGAGCCGGGACCAGATTGCCCGGGTTGCCCGGTCGGCTCGCGCGACGGCGCGGCGGTTCGACAGAAAGCTCTCCGGACTTCACGCCGTTTCTGATCGCATTGTAGACAGCCATCTCGTCTTCGCAGTCGGCGAGCACGCGGTGTGCGTCGTCGTTTTGGATGTACAGTAAATCTCGAAGGTCCTCCATGCACCAGCGTCCGAGATTTGGCCACGCGCGTCGCGCGAGCTGATAAGTGTCGATTGCGATGTTGTAGTTAAAGTCCAGACCAAAGCCGTCCCAGGCAGAACGGCATTGTTTCCTTGATTATCAACTTCATCCGGACACTTCCCGCATTCATCCGTGTGTGTACGGATGAATGCGGGGTTCGATACCCTGGCGGCCTGATCGGCAGACCGCCAGGAATTCTCACTCCTCGATAAAAGCCGGCACTCGGTTAGTCCTGCGCATCTTGAAATCGCCAGACTCGTGGGAGACGTAGAGAATGCCGTCCATCCCAT
>CAJMHR010000036.1 GCA_905213265.1 uncultured Collinsella sp. | reverse complement strand
GCCGAGCGCCGCAAGGGCGAGCAGCTTCGCCGCGACGGCGCGCCCGCGCGAGGGGACCGCCGTGAGGTTGGCGAGGCGCCCGGCAGCGCGCTCCTCGTCCACGGCGAGCCCGCAGACGATGGCGGACATGAGCGGCATGAGGGCGCCGAGGAACTGGGCGTAGGCGTCCGCGCCCAGCGCCGGGTCCCATCGGGCTACGGAGGAGTACTCGCCGCAGGCAAGACCGGCTGCCAGGCCGCAGACGAGGTGCACCGCCGCGAGCGGGGAGCGCGCCAGGCGCAGGGCCTCGGAGAGCAGGGCCCGCGGGAGAGTCATGCGCGGCGTCGGGTCGGAGAGTCGTGTCATGGCCATCACCTCTCCTCGGAGCGCGCGAACCAGGCCGCGCCCGCCGCCGTGAGCGCGGCGAACGCGAGCGCGCAGACCGCAAGGCCCGCCAGTGTGAGCATGGCGTCCGCCGTGAGCGCCCTGCCGAGCGCCATGTCCGCCGCGAGTGGCTCGCCGCTCGGCAGCACGGGGATGAAGCTCGTGGGGATGACCATGCTCGCCGACGGCGGAAAGAGCTGCGGCAGCGGCATCAGCGACCAGGCGAACCCACCCACGAGCTGCGCGGCGAGCGGGCAGAAGATGCCCGCGAGCATGCCGAGCCGCGCCGTGAGGAAGAGCCCTGCGGGGATCATCCACGCCGCGGTCACCGTGTTGGCGAGCGCGCAGAGGAGCATCGTGAGCGTGCCCGCGGCCGTGAGGCCCTGCGAGGAGAACGCCGAGCCCGCGAGGTAGATGCCGAAGACCACGAGGTTCGAGAGCGTGCAGAGCGCGAGGCACCAGAGCGCCTTGGCCCACCAGGCGCGCCCGAGCGGGAAGCCCAGGCCCAGAAGCCCCCGCATCCGCGTGCGCGCGTCCGCCCGCGCGACGCACGCCACCACGAGCGAGAGAGACACGGGCAGGAAGAGCGCGTACCAGTAGTTCCACGCGCTGAAGATCTGCACGCCCCGGTAGGGCATCGCGCCGAGCAGCGGCATCGGCAGCGCCATGAGCACGGCCAGGCGAACCGGTGCCGCGTGCCGCGACTTCAGTGCCTCGGCGCGCAGGCCCGCGAGCAGGCCGCCTTTCTCGCCCGTCATGCCGCCACCTCCCCGCGCGCTCGTCGCCCCTCCCGGCAGACGCTCATGAAGAGTTTCTCGAGGTCCTGCCCGGGTCGAAGCGCATCCTCGTAGGCGAGGCGCCCCCCCCCGTAGATGATGCCGATGGTGTCCGCCATCTGCTGCACCTCGGAGAGGATGTGGCTCGAGACGATCACCGTCGTGCCCGCCGCCGCGAAGCCGCGGATCTGGTCGCGCAGTTCCTCGATGCCGATGGGGTCGAGGCCGTTGGTGGGCTCGTCGAGCACGAGCAGGCGTGGCCGGGCGATCAGCGCCAGCGCGAGCCCCAGGCGCTGCCGCATGCCCATTGAGAAGCGCCCGGCGCGCTTCTTCCCGGTGTCCGCGAGGTCCACGGCGGCGAGCACCTCATCTATGCGGCTCTCGGGAAGGCCCAGCAGCGTGGTGCGCACGCGCAGGTTCTCGCGCGCGGTGAGGTTGGGGTAGAGCGGCGCCTCCTCGATGAGGCTGCCGATTGCGTAGAGGTCCTCGCGGCGCCAGGCGTGCCCGGCAAAGAGGATCTCCCCGGCCGTCGGCCGCAGCATTCCGCAGATCATCTTGAGCGTTGTCGACTTGCCGGCGCCGTTGGGGCCGAGCAGCCCGTACACCTCGCCCTCGCGGATATGAAGGCTCACGTCGGCCACGGCATCCTGCGCCTGGTCGCCGCGGCCGAAGCGCTTGGTGAGCCCGCGCGTCTCGAGCATGTAACCCATGGGTTCGTCCTTTCTCTTCCGGGCGCGCGGGCCGAGTCGCCGTGCCCGCGCGCCTTACCTTTCGGGTTCACCATCCATGGTGGGGCGCGTTTCTAACGAAGCTGTAACGGCCGTTGGGCTCTTTTGGCGCCAGCCCTTCTCGACCCGTACGGCACTCATGGTATGTTTATCGCGATAACAAGGACGGAGGTGCCCGTGGCACGCGATAAGTACCCGGAGGAGGCGGTCGAGAAGATCAGGGGTGACGGCCTGGCGAGTGTTATTTTGCGAGCTATGCGCATTGAAAGCGACCTTTCGTGGTATAAACTACTTGCCGGAAGCCGCGGCTTTCAGAGTACGGCTTACGTGTACGTTTAACCTCCGTGGGCGACGGGGTGCCGCAAGGCGTAGAATATCGCCCACCTGTAGGGGCCTGCAGCGATGCGGGCCCCGCTTCGTATAAAGGGGGCGTAACCGATGAAGATCGTATCCATCTCCCAGGACTTCTTCGACCTCGTCGAGGGCGACCGCGAGCTCATGCTTAAGCACAATCGCCCCTGCATCGTGGTGGTGAGGCTGCGTTTCCGCGGGAAGCGCAGGGACTTCGCCGTGCCGCTGCGTTCCAACATCGCCCCTAACGTGCCCAAAGACCAGTACTTTGCGTTGCCACCCCGCCCCACGACGCGTCCCGGCTGCCGCCACGGCATCCACTACATCAAGATGTTCCCCATAACCAAGGTCTACCAGCGCCGCTTCAGGACCGAGGGCTCGGCCTACTACGAGACGCTCCAGCGCATCATCGACGGCAACACCAAGCGCATCGTCTCCGAGTGCCAGGCATACCTCGACCGCTACGAGCGCGAGGGAAGGCCTCGCTTTGCCGTCGACATCGACCGCATCGTGGGGCTGCTGGAGAGCGAGAAGTAGGGCACCTCGGCTCAGTCTCGAGCCATGCGGAGTCGCTCCGCATTTTTGAACGCCGCGTGTGCGTCCCAAATACTTGAGAAACAAGCTGTGAAGTGCGGTGGCGCGCCCGTGCCCGCGCGCAGCCATCTCCATCAACGTCTACGATGCGCTACAACATCACGGGCAAACCGCCTGACAAGCCGAGCATCCTGATCGTTCCGTCTATGAGCTACGTTGCTGTGCGGGGCAAGGGCGATTCCAATGCCGAAGGCGGCGCATAGCAGAACGCGTTGCCGATGCTCTACGGCGTCGCATATACCATCAAGATTTCGAAGAGGGCCCGCGGGAAATCGAGGGCTATTTCGACTTCGTCGTGCCGCCGGTCGAGGGCTTCTGCCGACATGACATGGCTGGGGCTTACCCTCCGACGCGCCCTTGCGCATATTTCCTTATCGGTTTTGAAACCGAGAAAGAGCTGATGATTGATTGGGTCGACCGCAATACGTACATGGAGCGGCTTTGGGCGCTCGAGGGCACCTGGGACATCAAGGTGATCACGGGGATGCGCCGCTCCGGCAAGTCCGAGCTCATGAAGGCGTTCTCCGCCTCCGTTGCTCGGAGGGACCCATCCTCCAACAACGTCTACATCGATCTGCTGGACCTCGACAACGAGCTACTGCTCGAGTACCAGCGCTGCATCGCGAAATCATAGAGCGGCACAAAGAGGGCGCCCGCAACCGTCTCTTCATCGACGAGGTGCAGCTGTGCGAGGGTTTCGAGAAAGCAATTAACAGCATTCACGCGCGTGGCGGATGGGATATTTACCTCACGGGATCGAACGCGTTCCTCCTGAGTTCGGACCTGGCGACCCTGTTCACAGGGCGCCACGGGGAGGTACACATCCTCCCCTTCAGCTTCGGCGAATACCGCTTCTACTTTGACGAGCAGGGGGCCGTCGACGACGACTTCGACGGATTCATCAGGCGCGGCGGGCTCGCCGGCTCCTACGATTACGATGACATCTCGGAGTCGTACGGTTTCCTTCGGCGCGGGCGGATCACCTACCGCCGATTTAGAGGCACTCGGTCAGAATCTGGAACACCTCGCTGCGCTCCAGTTTCTTGGCGCAGCCGCCGGTGAGCACGCAGGTGTCCGCAACCTTGTGCAGCGTCTCGTCGGACGCGTCGGAGCCCATCTCGGCGAAGCTCGTGGGAAGCCCAATCTCGCCGATGAACGTCTGCAGGCGGTCGATGCCTTCGAGCGCCACCGTAAGGTCGTCTTTGCCCTCGCCGTCGACGCCCCACACCTCGCGCGCCCAGCGGGCGAACTGCGCGGGCGCCTCGGGGGCCAGGTGGCGGTAGAGCGCAGGGTGGATGACCGCGAGGCCCATTCCGTGGTTGGTGTGGGTGTACGCGCCGTACTGGTGCTGGATCATGTGCGCCTGGAAGTCCGTTGACTTGCCAATCTTGAGCACGCCGTTCTCGGCCATGGCGGAGTCGTATACGAGCTCGCTTCTGGCATCGAGGTTCTGGTCGTCGTCCGCGATAATCCGCATGTTGCGGATGACGTTACGCTGGATGGCGAGGTTGATGTCGTCGGTGACATTGCACCCGCGCGGGCTTCCGAAATAGCTCTCCATGCAGTGCGAGAGCGTGTCGAACGCGCCGCTCATGAACTGCGCGTGCGGTACGGTGAGCGTGAGTGCCGGGTCGAGCGCCGCCCACATGGGCATCGCCCCCAGATAGGCGCCCTTCACGTGCGTCTCCTCGTTGGTGATGACGGCGCCGTTGTTCTGCTCGGCACCCGTGCCGGAGAGCGTAACGATGCAGCCCATGGGGATGAACGAGCTCGGCATCTTGCCGTCGACGTGCTCGAACGTCTCGATGTCGTCGTCAAGCATCGCCTGCGCGGAGACCACCTTGCAGCAGTCGATGACCGACCCGCCGCCGACGGCGAGAATGAAGTCGACCTGCTCCTCGCGTGCGAGCGCGGCGCCTTCCTGGCACTTCTCGTAGGTCGGGTTGGGCATGATGCCGCCGAAGTCCACCACGCGCTTGCCCACGCTCGTGAGCTTATCGACCACGTGGCCGTAGACGCCGGTTCGTTTGACCGAGCCTCCGCCGTAGGCGAGCATCACTGTCTTGCCCATGGCACCCATCTCGGCGTCGAGCGCCTGGTCCATGGCCCCCTCGCCGAAGTAGTTCCTGACCGGGTAGTCGTACGTGAATGAGTTCATGGCAATTCCTCCTAGTAAGTTATCAGTGCGGTCTGACCGCTCGGCTACACGTTGCGCACGAGCCCGGACATCCATTCGATGGTGGCGGGGTCGTGGTGGTCGAAGAACGCGCTGCGCCCGGTGTCGAGCGCGGCGATGGCGACCATCTCGTCGTCGCCCAGCGCGAAGTCGAAGACGTCGAAGTTTTGCTCCATGCGATCGCGGTGCGTGCTCTTAGGGATACAGACCACACCGCGCTGCAGCAGCCAGCGCAACACGACCTGGGCGACCGTCTTGCCGTGCGCCTCGCCGATGCGAGCGAGGACCTCGTTGCGGAAGAGGTCGTTTCTGCCCTCCGCAAAGGGCGCCCAGCCCTCCATGGCTACCTCCTTGCCGACCATGTACTCCTGCGCCTCGCGCTGCTGGAAGAACACGTTGCACTCGACTTGGTTCACGGCGGGGGCGATGCGGTTGAACGAGATGAGGTTTGCGAGATGATCGGGGTAGAAGTTAGCTGTGCCTATGGCGCGGATAACGCCCTGCTCGTAGAGCTCCTCCATGGCGCGCCACGCGCCGAAGACGTCGCCGAACGGCTGATGGATGAGGTAGAGGTCGACGTAGTCGAGCCCCAGCCTCTTGAGCGACGCGTCGAAGCCGCGCTTGGCCCCCTCGTAGCTCACATCCGACATCCACAGCTTGGTCGTCACGAACACCTCGTCGCGCGGCAGGCCGCTCGCACGAATGGCGGCCCCGACCGCCTCTTCGTTGCCATAGCTCGCGGCCGTGTCGAGCAGCCGGTAGCCGACCGAGAGCGCGTCCTCCACGGCGCGCTGGCATTCCGCGGCGTTTGGGATCTGATACACGCCGAAGCCGAGCTGCGGCATCCTGACGCCGTTGTTCAAGGTGATGTAGTCCATGGTGCCTTCCTTTCTCGCAACTTGACGTATCCACCATACGAGGGGCGCCGCGGTGGCGGAAGTTTCCGTTGGTGAGGGTTCTATAACGCTGGGGTGCGCACGGGGTTATAACCCGCGGGTTCTAGGCGTCACGTCAAAGAGATCGGCGCCGAGCTCGTCGGCAATGGTCTGAGCTACGACAGCGGTGTGGCCCTGTGCCGAGTAGTAGGCCACGAGGACGTTGCCGTCTGCAGCGGGCACTGCGGCGGGCTCGTCCTCGACAGCCGACTGGTCCTCGGCGGCGGCTTGGTTGGTCCGTTATCGTCTGAGCGCTACTCCTGCGCGTCGAAATCGGGGCGCATGGCCAGGTAGCCCTCGAGTGCTTCCTCAGTGGCGGTGTAGTAGGTCATGGTCCCGTCGAGCTTGGCAATCTCGGCCATCTCGTCTTCGGTGAGGGAGAAGTCGAAGATGTTCGCGTTGTCGGCGATGTGGGCGGGGTTCTTGGAGCCGGGGATGATGGAGGTGCCCATCTGCACGTGCCAGCGCAGGATCACCTGGGCCGGGGTCTTGCCGTACTTCTCGGCGAGAGTGACGAAGACGGGCTCCTCCAGAAGACCTTTGTCGCCGTGGCCGAGCGGGTACCACGCCTCGATCACCGTGCCGTACGGCGCGAGGTAGGCGCGCAGGTCGTGCTGGGCGTGGTAGGGGTGGCACTCAACGGTCACGAGCTGCGGCTTGATGTCGGCGACCTCGATGACCTCGGCGATCTTGTCTTGCGGGAAGTTGGAGAGGCCGAGGGCGCGCACCTTGCCTGCGCGGTACGCCTCTTCCATCGTGCGCCACGCGGCCAGGTAGTCGCCTACCGGCTGGTGCAGGATGAGCATGTCGACGTAGTCGAGCCCCAGGCGCTGGAGCGTGGCGTCCACCGCCGACATGCCCGCGTCGTAGACGCTCGGCCAAAGCTTGGTGGAGACGAAGATCTTGTCGCGCGCGACGCCGCTCTTGGCGATGGCACGGCCTACGGCGCGCTCGTTCATGTAGGCGTTGGCGGTGTCGATGTGCTCGTAGCCAGCCGTGAGCGCGGCGGTTGCGGCCGCCTCGGCCTCGGCCGGGGTCATGAGGAAGGTGCCCAAACCCTCGATGGGCATCTCTACGTCGTTGTTGAGCTTCAGATACTCCATGGTCTCCTCCTTAATGGTGACTTTTCGAATACAAGGCTACGGCGTTTACTGACGTGCGAGAAGTTCACGTTGGAATGATGGATATAACCATGGGGTATATACGGCACATAATGCGTGACAGGAGGATCGATGTACAACCCACAGCTTGACACTTTCATCCGCGTGGCGGAGGCGGGCAGCTTCTCCAAGGCGGCACAAGAGTCCTTCATCACGCCCACGGCCGTCATCAAGCAGATGAACCTGCTGGAGTCGCGGCTAGGCCTTACGCTGTTCCACCGATCGCATCAGGGGCTTTCGCTTACGCGAGCAGGCAGGTCGCTGCTCGCCGACGCCCGCCATATCGTGCAGTACTCTCAAGAATCAATCGCACGCGCCCGCGTCGCCGAGCGTGGAGAAAAGCGCATCATCCGCGTGGGAGTGTCGCTCATGACGCCCAGCACGCCGCTCACGAAGCTGTGGCCGAAGGTGAAGGAACGTTGCCCTGGCATGAGCCTTCAGGTGGTCACGTTTGAAAACACACCCTCGGCGGCGCGCGGTTTGGCGAACCTCGGGCAAGACATGGATATCGTGGCGGGGATTTTCGACGATGCCTTTCTTAAAGAGCGCGGGTGCCTGGGCCTCGAGCTTTCGCGCGAGCCGCTCTGGTGCGCCGTTCCCGTCGACAGCGAACTCGCCAAACGCGACATCGTCACATTCGACGACCTCCACAATCACAGTCTTATGCTTATACGCCGGGGCTGGAACGCCGAAATCGACCGCGTGCGCGACGAGATACTCTTGCATCATCCTCAAATCGCGCTCGTAGACTTCCCGCAATATCGGGCGGAGGTGTTCAATCGCGGCGCGAACGAGGACCTCGCGCTTGCGACGCTGCCGTTGTGGGCCAACGTCCACCCCATGCTCAAAACCGTCCCTACCGATTGGGACTGTCTCGTGTCTTACGGGCTACTTCATTCGTCGCACCCCGCAGACCATGTGCGGGAGTTCCTCGATGCGGTGTCTGCCGTGCTCGAGACAGAGCATCGATAGGCAATCGCGAACAGATGCGCTTATGCCTATGGGAATAACGGGAACTGGCTTCTGAACTCGCGTTTTGATACCGTCGAGTACCGCCTGATGCTGTTTCGGCGTCGCCATAGAGCAAAGCCATCAGCGAAATAACGGGAATAACGGCCTCCGAACCTTCTGGTTCGGAGGCTTTCTTTTTGCATGTCTGCCTAAAACGACTCCTTGCCAAAGCCCCTTGAGCATCGGGCGGCATTATTGAGTGTGGGCGTTATCATAGGTATCTTTGATTTCTTCCGGCAAATTGTCGGGAATCAGCGCCTTCACTCTATCCTCGTTGCCATCTTGGATCGCCTGCTCGTAGTACCAGCATTTGAACTTCAACATATCCAGCGCACGGTTCATGTTCGCGATCTCCGATTCCATGTGGGCCTTCCGCTCCTCGAACATGGCCTTGCGCTTGGGATATGTCGATGGGCCCTCCGCGCACCATTCCATGAACAGCCGGATGTCCTTGATCTCCATCCCAGCCTTCTTCAGGCATTCGATGACCCGAAGCGCCTCGAGTTCCGTATCGCCGAATCGGCGAATGCCGGACGTTCGCTCCAATTCCGGGAACAATCCCTGCTTGTCGTAATAACGCAGCGTGGAAACGGGCAGATCGAACATCTCCGCCACCTGTCCGATTGTGTACATGGTCCCTCCGGACAAATCTCGAATTTACTCCTTGACCTAAAGTTAGGTTTAGGTATTACCTTTATTTTCGTCAATACAAATCGGGAGCGCAAGGGATTTTCGCCAAAGGCGCACGCTTGCCGGAACGGTATTCGCCGGCGGCTTGAACGGCGTGGGCGAAATCGGCGGGCATCCCGCTCTTGAGCAGGCGCGACGAATGGGCACAGGAGTCTAGGCGCGGCTTAGCTGGACGGAAGCAGTTTTGCACTCAAAACCATCGACAGGAGGAAATCGATCATGGCAATCAAACAGACAGCGGGCAGAGATGCCCTGGGGGACTTTGCTCCCAAATTCGCACAGCTCAATGACGATGTGCTGTTCGGCGAGGTATGGAGTCGAGAAGACGGGCTTTCCCTTCGAGATCGCAGCATAGTGACGGTGGTTGCCCTAATGGCGCAGGGCCTGACGGACTCTTCGTTTCAATATCATCTGATGTCCGCAAAGAACAATGGCGTGACCAGGGCTGAGATAGCGGAAATCCTTACGCATGCGGCGTTTTATGCGGGATGGCCCAAGGCGTGGGCGGCCTTTCGCATGGCGAAGGAGGTCTGGACGGATGACAATGCCGCTGATGCAAGAGCTAAGCATCAAAACGAGATGGCCTTTCCCATCGGTGCCCCCAACGACGCATTTGCGAAGTACTTTATCGGGCAAAGCTACCTCGCGCCCCTTTCCACCGAGCAGGTCGGCATTTACAACGTTACGTTTGAGCCCGGCTGCCGCAACAACTGGCACACACATCACGCCAAAAGCGGTGGCGGACAGATCCTCGTCTGCGTGGCTGGTCGAGGGCTTTATCAGGAATGGGGCAAACCGGCACAGGAGCTGTGCCCTGGCGATGTAGTAAATATTCCCGCGGGCGTAAAGCACTGGCACGGTGCGGCGCCCGACAGCTGGTTCTCCCATCTCGTGATGGAGGTTCCGGGCGAGGAGGCCTCCAACGAGTGGTTGGAGCCCGTGGATGACGAGCAGTACCTTAAAGCGACTGACAAGGAGGCTTAGGCATGGAGCAGTTGAAACTGACGCAGGAATGGGACAAGGTGTTCCCCAAAAACGACAAGGTTGAGCACAGCAAGGCGACCTTCAACAACCGATACGGCATCACGCTGGCTGCTGACGTGTACGTGCCTAAGAACGCGGATGGCAAGCTGCCCGCCATCGCTGTTAGCGGCCCGTTTGGCGCTGTGAAGGAGCAGTCCTCCGGTCTGTACGCGCAGAAAATGGCGGAGCTGGGCTTTTTTGCAATTGCCTTTGACCCGTCCTATACCGGCGAGAGCGGCGGCACGCCCCGCTATGTAGCATCGCCGGACATCAACACCGAGGACTTCTGCGCAGCGGTGGATTTCCTCTCTGTGCAGGAAAGCGTTGACCCGGAGCGTATCGGCATCATCGGTATCTGCGGTTGGGGCGGCATGGCGGTCAATGCGGCGGCCATCGACACCCGTATCAAAGCTACCGCGGCTATGACCATGTACGACATGACCCGTGTGACCGCCAACGGCTATTTTGACGCCGAGGATTCCGAGCAGGCGCGCTTTGAAAAGCGGAAAGCGCTGAATGAGCAGCGCACCGAGGACTATAAAAACGGCAGCTATGCGCTGGCGGGCGGCGTGGTCGATCCGCTACCGGAGGATGCGCCGCAGTTTGTAGCGGACTATTACGCCTACTACAAAACTCCGCGAGGCTATCATCCCCGCAGCCTGAACTCCAACGGTGGCTGGAATGTGACGTCCTCGCTGTCGTTTTTGAATATGCCGATTTTGCAATATAGCGGCGAAATCCGCTCAGCTGTGTTGCTGGTGCATGGCGAGAAGGCGCACTCCCGCTATTTCAGCGAAACCACGTACGGCAAGCTGACGGGGGACAACAAGGAATTGCTCATTATCCCTGGTGCCAGCCACACCGACCTTTACGATCAGATGGACATCATTCCGTTTGGAAAGCTGAAGGCATTCTTTGAGGAATACCTGAAATAAGGCGTGCCTTGATTTAATGGCAAGTCTCCAGCAACGATTCTTCTAAAGAGTGGGAGTAGCTGAAACGAGGCGATTGAATAACTCCATCTGTTTTGGTTAAAACAAAAAAATATGCCGCGCGCCTGCGGCATAAAGGAGGGAGATTTCTATGAATATCGTTGTATTGAGTGGTAGCCCGCGTAAGGGCGCCAATACCGACACCATGGTCGAGGCGTTTGCCGAGACCGCGCGTGAGGGCGGCCATACGGTCGAGGTCGTCCGCGTTGCCGGCAAAAAGATCGCTGGTTGTCTGGGATGCCAGTACTGCTTTACCCATGAGGGCACTTGCGTGCAGAAGGACGACATGGCCGACGTGATCGAGTCGCTGAAAGGCGCCGACATGGTTGTCTTCGCTTCGCCTATCTACTGGTTTGATATCACTGCGCAGGAGAAGGCCGCCATCGACCGCCTGTACGCCTTCGGTGCTACGGGCTTCCCGTTCACCAAGACGGCTCTTTTGCTCGATAGCCACAGCGAGGGCGTCTATGATGCGGCGATCGCTATGTACAAGTCAGCCTGCGCGTACTGCAAGTGGGAGGACCAAGGCATTGTCACCATCAGCGGTATGACCGAGCGCGACAGCATGGCATCGTCGCCCAAGTTGGAAGAGGTGCGAGAGCTCGCTCGCAAGCTCGCCTAAGGACAAGAAGAACGCATGGCAATCGGTGTTGGTGGAAATGCTTGCAATCCTTATCAAGAGGAATGCTGATTGCCATGCGTTGATGCTTCCGCGGACAATTCCGGCGTGCTAAAACGCCTTCTCGTTCAAGAATTCCCTGAACGCGGGAATGTCAAAGCCAACGAGACCACGCCCGCGCTCTCCAATGACGCCGTCCTCCAGGAGGCGGCGTTTGTATTGGCTTGCGTAGTTGCTGGCGACGCCCATGCGTTTGGCTATCTCCGAGACCCTGCTGGGGCCAGAATCGGGCAGCATCGCGAGCAAAAACTCAATGTCTTTATCGGAAAGCTCCCGATAGGTCGTTTCGAGAATGCGATCGCGCGGTTCCATGCGGGCAAGCAGAGAACCCTGCTGGACATCAGATGCGCTGATTTTGGGCGAGCTCTCCGAAACATCCCAAGTGCGATATCCGACGAGCTGCATCATGAAGGGGAATCCGTCGACGGCCTTCACAGCATCCTCGAGCGCTTCTGGTGTGATTGAACGTCCTCCGGCCTCAACGGTTTTGCGAAAGGCGTTTGCAATTTCAACGTCAGTGATTCGTCCCAGCTGATGATATTGGGAACGTCTGAGGAACGAGACGGAATCGTTACACAGCAACGCCGATACTTTGTAGGGCAGTCCTGCCATGAGTAGGGCAACTTTTTTACCTTCGCGTACAAAGTGCTGGTAAACAGAGGCAAATTGAAGCATTTCTTCGAGATCTACTGTGACTTCATCGATGGTGATGAGAAGTCCGATGTCATGTTTTTCGAGTTGCTTAAAGATGCCATTCATACGTGTGCGCCAGTTGCCCTGGGCCTCTTGAGCATATGTCCAATCGATGCCCACTGGACCAATTTGAACACCGTTTATGCGCGCATGAGGCTGTGAGAGGTAACTATCTGCGGCTTCTTTGGTTCGCTCGATAATATCTTCGAGCATGCCTGGCATGGCGGAGACATTTGCTGCGATCCATGGTGGCCCCTTTGCAAGTTTTGCTGTTTTTTGCAAGTTTTGCTAACGACTGACCAAAGGGCATCGAAGCAGTGACGCTGACATTTTTTACGCAGAAAAATAAGCAGAAATCAATTTATCTGCGTTAAAAAATAGTTGAGAAGAAAAACGACGAGTCCCGGGCGCAATGCCGTTGCGTTCCGGGCCTCGTCGCTTTGCGAAGTATCTAACGATCTCGTTGCTGTGGTACCTAGTCAAACAAACTCGGCATGTCGTTTTCTTTCATGAGGGCGCCGGCAGAGGGGAGGCTCTGTGCGGTGAACTTCTCGGCCGAGACGCCGGCGCCAAGGATCTCCGCGGTCGTGCCGACGGTGGTGACCGAGCGGCCCTTCTTGGCGGTAAAGGCCTGGACGCCCTGCGTGTTGGTGGTCGTCTTGGTCTTGAGCAGCGACGTGTTGAAGTTCATCAAACGATAGTCGCTCGAGACCAGCGCGATGTCGCGATCTTCCTTGAGCACCTGGGCATACAGTAGCTTGCTGCCGCCGTAGATGGCGTTCTTAAGGCGCTTGCGGTTGGTCTTGGTAACGTATCCGGCAAGTGCGACACGCACCACGCGGCCGTTCTCAAAGACGAACAGCACGTCGGCCTTGTAGTCCTCGGGGTCGATGACCCAGATGACGCTCTCGTCGGGTTCCGTCTCAAGATCGGTGGGCAGGTACGAGCCCAGCTGGGCCGACTTGGTGTCCTCAAACGCCGCAACCTTGCACTTGTACACCTGGCTCTTGTTGGTAAACACGAGCAGCTCGTGCGTATTGGAGGACGGGAACTCGATAAAGGGCTTATCGCCGTCCTTGTACTTGAGCGTGGTGGCCTTCTTGAGCACGCGGTCCGTCATCTTCTTAAGGTAGCCCTCGCGCGAGAGCATGATGGTAACCGGATACTCCTCGACCTCGGGCTCCAGGCTTACCTCGATGACCTCATGGGGCTCAATCCTGCCCGTGCGGCGCGGCATCACGTACTTCTTGTTGACCGCGGCCAGCTCGTCGCTGATGACCTTCTTGATGTTCTCCTCGCTGGAGAGGATCTCCTCAAGCTCGGCAATCTCGCCCTCAAGCTTGGCAATGTCCTTGGTGCGGTTGAGGATGTACTCCTCGTTGATGTTGCGGAGCTTAAGTTCGGCGACAAACTCGGCCTGGGTCTCGTCGATGTCGAAACCCTTCATAAGGTTAGGCACGACCTCGGCTTCGAGCTTGGTGCCGCGAATGATGGTGATGGCCTTGTCGATGTCGAGCAGAATCGCCTCGAGGCCGTGCAGCAGGTGCAGGCGCTCGGACTTTTTTCCCAGGTCAAAGTTAATGCGGCGACGCGTGGACTCAATACGCCACTTGACCCACTCGTGCAGGATCTGGCGCACGCCCATAACACGGGGATAGCCGTCGACGAGCACGTTGAAGTTGCACGAGAACGAATCCTGCAGCGTGGTCGAGCGATAGAGCTTGGCCATGAGCTTGTCGGGGTCGACACCGCGCTTAAGGTCGATGGCGATGCGCAGGCCCGAGAGGTCGGTCTCGTCGCGGATGTCAGCGATCTCCTTGACCTTGCCCTCTTTGGAGAGCTTGACGATGCGCTCGATGATGACATCGGTCTTGGTGGTGTAGGGGATCTCATAGACCTCGATGATGCGCTCTTCGGGAATCCAGCGCCAGCGGGAGCGGATCTGGAAGCTGCCAAGACCGGTCTCGATGATCTTCTCCATCTCCTCGCGGCGGTAGATGATCTCGCCGCCGGTCGAAAAGTCGGGCATGGGCATGTACTTGAGCAGGTCGCAGTCGGGATCCTGCAGGTAATGCATGGTGGCGGTGCAGACCTCGTTGAGGTTGAAACCGCAGATGTCGGACGCCATGGCGACGCCGATGCCCTTGTTGGCCGAGACGAGGATATTGGGGAACGTGGTGGGCAGCAGACGCGGCTCCTTCATGGCTCCGTCGTAACTGTCGACGAAGTCGACCGGGTCCTTGTCGATGTCCTTGAAGATCTCGGCGCTGATGGGGGAGAGCTTGGCCTCGGTGTAACGCGAGGCGGCGTAACTCAGGTCGCCCGAATAGTACTTGCCAAAGTTGCCCTTCGACTCCACGAAGGGGGCAAGCAGCGCTTCGTTGCCCGTCGCCAGACGCACCATCGTCTCGTAGATCGCGGCGTCGCCGTGTGGGTTGAGCTTCATGGTCTGGCCCACGATGTTGGCGCTCTTCTGGCGCTCGCCCTTGAGCAGACCCATCTTGTACATGGTGTAGAGCAGCTTGCGGTGCGAGGGCTTAAAGCCGTCGATCTCGGGGAACGCACGCGAGACGTTGACGCTCATGGCGTAGGGCATGTAGTTGACCTCGAGCGTCTGCGTGATCGGCTGGTCGGTGACCTCGGAGTGCAGGCCGATGACGTTCTCGGCGTTAACCTGCTTTTTCTTCGGCTGGTTCTTCGTCTTCTTCTTTGCCACGATTTCCTCTTGAACTTCTTATGGGCCGTCGTTATCGATTTGCTGCTACTGCAGGTCCAACTGGTCCAGGTATTCCTTGCCGTGCTCGGAGATATGGCGCTTGCGGCCCGCCTCGTCGTTGCCCAGCAACAGATTGAACATGGTCTCCATCTTGGTGACGTCCTCGGGCTCCACCTTGATCAGGCGACGCGTCTCGGGGTTCATGGTGGTGAGCCACATCATGTCCGGGTCGTTCTCACCAAGACCCTTGGAGCGGTTGATGGAGCACTTTTGGTCGCCAATCTCCTTGAGGATGCCGTTCTTCTCGAGCTCGGTGTAGGCAAAGTAGGTCTTCTCTTTGCAGTTGATCTCGTAGAGCGGCGATTCGGCGATATACACGTAACCCTCGTCGATAAGCGTGGGCACCAGGCGGTAGAGCATGGTGAGCACGAGCGTGCGGATGTGATAACCGTCGACGTCGGCGTCCGTACAGATGATGACCTTGTTCCAGTTGAGGTTGTCCAGGTCGAAGGCGCCAAGGTTTTTGATGCGCTTGTCCTTGATCTCCACGCCGCAGCCCAGCACGCGCATGAGGTCCATGATGATGTCGGACTTAAAGATGCGCGGGTAGTCCTCTTTCAGGCAGTTGAGGATCTTGCCGCGGACGGGCATAACGCCCTGGAACTCGGCATCGCGCGAGGTGCGAATGGCGCCTGCTGCCGAGTCGCCCTCTACGATGTAGATCTCGCGGCGGCTCTTGTCCTTGGAGCGGCAGTCGATGAACTTCTGCACGCGGTTGGCCATGTCGGTCTTCTGCTGCAGGTTGGTCTTGATACTCTGGCGCGTCTTCTCGGCGTTCTCGCGCGAGCGCTTGTTGATGAGCACCTGCTCCATGATCTTGTTGGCGGCGTCTTTATTCTCGATCAAGTAGGTCGAGAGGCGCTCCTTAAAGAAGGCAGTCATGGCCTGCTGGATAAAGCGGTTATTGATGGCCTTCTTGGTCTGGTTCTCGTAGGACGTCTGGGTGGAGAAGCAGTTGGTCACCAGTACCAGGCAGTCCTGGACGTCCTGCCACTTAATGCTGCTCTCGTTTTTGTTGTACTTGCCCTGTTGCTTGATGTAGGCATCGATGGCGCTGGTCAGAGCGCTGCGGGCAGCCTTCTCGGGCGAGCCGCCGTTCTCGAGCCACGATGAGTTGTGGTAGTACTCCTGCATCATGAATGTGCGCGAGAAGCACATGCAAGCAGTGATTTTTACGTTGTAGTCGGGCAGGTCCTCGCGATCGCGACCGCGACGGTCGGCCTCGATAAAGAAGGGCTCGGTAAGGTAGTCGGTACCGACCTTCTCGAGCACGTAGTCCTCGATGCCCTTGGGATAGCAAAAATCCTCTTCGGAAAACTCGCCATCGTCGCCCTCGATGCGCAGGCGGAAGGTCACGTTGGCGTTGACCACGGCCTGGCGGCGCATGGTCTCGCGATACCACTCGTGGGGGATACTGATGGAGGTAAAGACCTCAAGATCGGGGCGCCACTTGATGGTGGTGCCGGTGCGGTCCTCGTCGCTGGGTTCAATCTCGAGTGCCTTCTTTTTGGCGCCGACGACCTTGCCCTTTTTAAAGTGCAGAGAGTACTTGTTGCCGTCACGCCAAACGGTGACGTCCATGTACTCGGAAGCGTACTGGGTTGCGCACGAGCCCAGGCCGTTGGTACCGAGCGAGAAGTCGTAGTCGCCGCCCTGGTTGTTGTTATACTTGCCGCCGGCGTAGAGCTCGCAAAAGACGAGCTCCCAGTTAAAGTGCTTCTCGGAAGGGTTCCAGTCGAGCGGGCAGCCACGGCCGTTGTCCTCTACCTGAATGGAGCCATCGCGAAAGGCGGTAAGGGTGATAAGTTTGCCGTAGCCCTGGCGTGCCTCGTCAACGGCGTTGGACAGGATCTCGAAGGCGGCATGCGCGCAGCCGTCGAGCCCGTCCGAGCCAAAGATGACAGCGGGGCGCAGACGTACGCGCTCCTCGTCCTTGAGCTGGCGGATGCTGTCGTTACCATAGTTTGCGGTGTTTTTTGCCATACTCGCTCTCTCGGTGCTCCTTTGCTGCGTTTAAGTCATATAGATAGTCAAGGTAGCATAGCCAAGCCCACAGACGATTCCAACCAACACGAAATCCATCGAACAATCGTTCGGATTAACAGGGATAGTGTTTAGTGGTAGCGCTGCATTGTTAAACAAATTTGGATACAGATGAGTTTTATTTAATAGGGACCTAGTTTTACTAAACAAAATCGAACGATGCTGATCGCACGAGCGGGCACATCGATTGACTATCAATCACGTTTACTCGGAGAAAACCGAGTCGGTTTTGTCCGAGTAAGTTTGAAGACGGCCGAATGCGTCCTGCTGCGTTTGCGGTTGGATGCGTTTATCAAAAACGTGCCATGCGGATTGTTGGCGAAAAGACGCCGTGCCAAGCTCGAGGCAGAACTCGACTCCTCTGACGATATCTAATGCGTAATGGGCTGGCTCTGGGTATCCAGAACCAGCCCATTTTGATGTTCGATGAGCCGAGTTGGCGTCTCTCACAAAGGTAACTAGGAGCTAGCGAGGCCTATCCGAATTGCCCTCATTGGCGGTATCTTTTTCGAGCGCCGTGCGGCGGGCGCTGTAGGCGATAAGGCCGGCGCCTGCCGCGGCGAGTGCTGCAGCGGCTGCCGTAAGGGGAGCGTTGACATCGCCCGTGCCCGCAAGCGCGCCCGCTTTTCCGGAGCGCTTGTTATTGCCGTGGTCCTTGCCACTGCCGGAGCTGCTTCCGCCCGCGCCGCCGCCCTCGTCAGTACCGCCGCCACTCGAGCCACCATCGCCGTCTGCTGCCATCGGGGCGTCGTGAAGTCCTGTCGTATCCGCGCTGTCGCATACGCCGATCTGAACTTCCGAGCGCTCGCATGCCGCGTCGGGCACATGAAGCTCGTGCAGTACGGCACCCAGCGCCGAGTTTGCGCCTGGTCGAATTTCCTCGAGCGTTACGGGATCGAGCGCCACCAGATTACGCGCCTTCGCATACAGCGTTACGCGTTTGCCCACTTCGTCGCTCCAGCTCTCGGGGATGACGAAGCTCATGCGAAACTGTGCCGTGCAACCCGGTGCCAGCACGGCGTTGCCGTTGTCGGCTACCAGCGGGTGCGTTGCAAAACGTGCGCCCAGCGTCTCGAGCGCGTACTTCACGTGTGCCATGTCGTTGGCCGGAGCATCTTCGGAAAGCTCTGGATCAAAGATCGATGCCGTGCGTGCGTTCGCTCCGAATCCGATGGATGCGCTGGAGAACGGCTGGCTGGAGCCCTCTCGGTATAGATCGATTGTGCCGGCGGTGAGCAGCGTGTTGCCGTCGTTTCGCACCGTGACCATGAAGGATTCGCCTGCTGCTCCGGGCACCACCGCGCCCGAGGTAGCGACCGCGCCCGTCGGAGTGGCACACGCCACCAAGGGCACTTCGATGTCGTGCAGCTCTGCCTCGCTCTTCTCCGCGCTCACAATGTGCGTGGCGAGCGCGGAGAGCATGCCTCCCGACGTCAAAAACGTCGTTATCTGATCGACGGGATGGTCCAACTCGCACATCACGAACGGCTCCGTGAACAGATCGCCTGCCAAGGTGCTGGCGAAGATGCGGAAGTGCTTGCCCATTACTGCTACCGGGTTGCCTTCTTCGTCGTAGGTTTGTCCCACCTTGCCATCGGTGTTCTCTACATAGAGCACGCACCTGCCGTTGTTGCTTACGCTAAACGATGCCGGGCCACAGCCTGCGGCACCCACGGGCTGCGTTGCAAATGCCGATGCGCCTCGCGTCCAAGTAATATGCTGCAGTTGCTCGTTGACGGTTGCCAAAAAGCTCGTGTGCTGCGGCCACGGCACCGCGTGGGGCACTGTGGCATCTGGCGACATAACGCCCCAACCCGCGATGGACTGGCCGATCACGGTGTACGACGCGCAGCCACAACCGTCTGTGGTCTCGTATGCAACGGGCACCACCATTTTGCCGTTGATATTCTCGGGCGCACCCAGCTCGATGCTCGACGGTGCTTGCGGAAAGCGGAGAACTTGACGGAACGTCAGGCTATCGCCCGAAACGTCCGACCACAGGGTAAAGCACTCCAGCGCAACCTCAGCCTCGCTGCCGAGCGCCTTTTCTGCGGTGGTTCCGCGGCGGTGGAGGTAGGCACCCGACAGGCGCCCGTCGACCAGCGTCTTGCCCACCGTGATACGCGGGCACTGCAGGCAGTGGCAGCCATCCTCTTGCAGGCGGCCGCGCGAGATGCTGCGCCATGACGTATGCGACACCACGCGAATCTCGTCATTGCTTATGCGCAGGCGCACGACGGACAGTATGCCGGCTGTGCTTGCCGTATCGAAAAGGGTGTTGTCGCCGTCGGGGCGCTCGCCCGAGACCAGCAGCACGTAGGCGTCCTGGTTTCCTCTTCCGTCCGTATATTCCACCACGTCGAAGTCGTAATCGTATATGCCGTCGCGCTCCACGTCGTTCTCGCCAAACCCAAGGGGAAAGTCCACGGGCCTGGGAGCGGACCACGTGCCGTTTGCCTTTGTGTGCACCACCAGGCGCGAGCGACCATTCTCGCCGTAGCGCACCGAGGCGATACGGAACAGGCACTCCACGCCGGCAATCATTGCCAGCTTCATGTGGGCTTCGCTGAGCACGCCAGCAAACAGCACGTTGTCGCTCGAGGGCTTGATGCCGCCACGCTCGTCCTCCGATACACCAGCAGAATTGGCGTTGGGGTCCGCAGCGGCGTCCTTCGCCTGCCCGATATAGGTGTACTTATACATCGTCGCGGCGTTTTCGTCGTTCTCTATCAGTGCATGGACGAAATGCTCGATCTGTCCCGTGTCGTCGCTTTCTGCATCCGCCTCGAGCTCAATGCGCGTGACCGCTTGATCCCAATCGCGCACGACGGGCGCGACGTTTACGACAGCGGCCTTAACCTCGGCGCGTGCGAGCAGCTCGGCGTTGGTGACGATGGTGGCCGATGCGATAAATTGCGGCACGCCGCCCGCCTCGATGTTGCCGGGCGTGCCGAAGCGGGCATCCAGCGTGTAAGGCGTATCTCCACCCAATGCGAGCTCAGAGCGCTGGAGCACATACTGGTTGCCATTGTTCACCGACATATTCCACGAATCGAGGAGTGTGGGCCACGACCCCGACCAAGCCTTGGTGGTCCACTTGAACATTACGAACTGGAGTATCACATCGACATCGACGTCTGCACCTACGCGCAGTCGCGGAAGCTGGTGTCCATCTGCCTTCTCGTACCCAATGAACAGCGTGAGGGATGCGGCGCCGCGCACGGCAGACGAAGCGACGCCTGCAACGCCGGCGCCAAAGGTGACGGCAAGCCCGATCTGGATGGTGAATGAGCCCGAGGTGTTTGAAAAGTCGAGCGAAATGTTTTTAAAAAACGCCGCGCCGCTGCCGTGCGTGTGGGCACCCACGGCGAGCGCCAGCTTCGCCAGCACCCAGGGGTTGACGTTTAGGAAAAACGGCACCGGTCCTAGGGTAAACTGCTCGGTCCAATTGAGGTCGGTTCTTACTTGAAAGAGCGCCTTAATATTGCCGTATGCGGGGTCGTTGTTGTTGCCCCAGGTTTTGCCCACCCAATCGTAGGCGAGCGAGCCGTACAGCTGTGTGGCGATATCCATCGTGAACAGCAGCGTGCAATGGTGGCGAAGGAGCTTAGTGTTTCTTGGATCGGTTCCCGAACCGGCACTCATACTCTTGTACTGATTCCACTTCCCCTCCATCTCGTCGAGGTAGCGGTTTGCCTGCTTGGCGCCCGACTCGCGCGGCGATTTCTTCCAGTACTCCGGATCCGGATTGCCTGAATCGTTCATGTAGCCGACCGGTTTGTATCCTCCGCCAAACAGCACGTACCCGGCAAAAGAGAAATCGAACAAAATGGGGAATGAGGGCATCCAGCACGTGAACTTATTGCCGCCGATGCCGGGAAACGCCGCCGGGAAATCAAACGGAGTGATCTCTTGGTCCATGGTAGTGGGGACGATAGTGGTCGATCCGGATTCCGCCTTTGCCGCCGGCGCGGTAACAACGGCCATAGGGGATGAGAGCGTGTAGGTTTTGCCCTGGTAGTCGAGGACAAAGCGCAGCTTGCATCCTTCCTCCAGAAGGTTTGACGCTGCATCGAGGAACTTGTCTTCGAGCGTGAACGTCGCCAGATTATTCGTGCCCGATGCGCTGGCCTTGACCTGGCCAATCTGCGTGACGGTTTCGGGTGAGCTGCTCGCGGCAGGCGTCACTTTGTTGATGTGCAGCGTTGCCTGCCCACCCTGCGGCAGATGGGCCTGTACGGTAAAGGCATGCGTATCGGGCTGCGCATTTGCTGCATCGTCTTTGGGCATCGCCATGAATGTGGCGTCGGCGTACTGGATGTCCCACTCATCAAACGTGAGCTGGCGAAAGTACGGCTGACCGTCGGAGAGTGGACACGTGGGAGCGGTAATGGCGGTGCCGCCCTGAATGCGAGCGAGGGGAATCTCGACATCGCGGTAGCCTGGCATGCTGATGGAGATGCCGCCGTTAAAGTCGTACGCGTCGAGAAGCGTTGCCTCGTCCACGTAGCCTTCCGAAAGCGGTGCGACCTCAAAGATGGCCGTGCCTTCGTCATCGGTAGTGGCGGTGAGCTGCTTGCCTGCGGCATAGCGCGATGTGAGCGTGACCTGGGCGCCCGTGATGGGCGTATTCTTGTTGGCGACGTCGACCACGACTACACCAAACATGGTGCGCGAGAGAACGAGCACCTTGAAGGGGTCTTCTTCGTCGGCATAGGCTTCGGTGGGCGCGAACGGCAATATGAAGGCGTTTGCGCTTCCCGGCACGCGCGGCAACATAATGCTCGCCAACGAGGACGCTCCAGCTACAAGTAATGAACGGCGATCGAGCATCTTGGGCTCCCATCCCGCAAATTTCGGTGGAAATAATCCGATTTTGCGAGAAGGAGCCCTGTCGCGGTAGTGCCGTTCGAGGGCCAAAATGTCCAATTTAGGCGCGTGAAAGCGTCAGGGTCTCGGAGCGCTTTCGATGCGCCAGGCAGTCTGGCCACTAGCGCAACATGTGGGCAACCAGCTCGGCGCGAGTTCCGATACCAAGCTTGGCATACACTCCGGATAGGCGGTTTTTAACGGTGCCCGGCGATACTCCCATATGACGAGCGATTTCGGCGTTGGTCCATCCGCGGCAGGCGAGCAT
Source organism: uncultured Collinsella sp. (assembly GCA_905213265.1). GTDB lineage: Bacteria > Actinomycetota > Coriobacteriia > Coriobacteriales > Coriobacteriaceae > Collinsella. Next base: position 641 of record CAJMHR010000036.1, on the reverse strand, counting down.
GGCCATGGTGAACTCTGTGGTCGTCAGGTCGTCAGCCACGTCCTCGCCCGAATCGGGGTTGTGGATGCGCCGCCAGCCGTAGCTGAAGCGGTACGTGATCTCGATGATGCGCGCGAAATCGTCGGGGTATTGTGATTTTAAGCATGCCTCGATAAGCCCCTGTAAAAGGCCATGGTGCTCGCCGATGAGCTCGATAAGGCCGTCGGGGCGCGCAATGTCCCAAGCGGCTCCGAAGTGTGCCTTTGCGGCGTCGACGTCCTTGAGGCTCATGCATGCCATGGAGGCTGCCAGGTGCAGGAACAGTTCCGAGATCGGATAGCTTCCCTGTTTCATGATCAGGGCATTTTCCGCCATGCCTAGGCTGCGGCCGTATTCGCCGCGCAGATACAAGGCGTGCGCCATCACGTAGCTGGCGAACAGGCGCAGGCCTTCGGGCAGATGCGCCGCAAGCGGATAAAACTCTTCGGCAGAATACGGGGAAGGCAAGTGTAGCAGGACGCTTGCGGCCGAGGCGAACAGGATGTGCATGGCGTGGTCGGCGAGCGATTCCTCGTCAGTTGGCGTATCGAGGATGCTCGCAAGACAGCGGCGGGCGTCGGCGATACGGTTGAGCGACAGACTGGCGTATCCGCAGATAAAGC
>CAJMHR010000035.1 GCA_905213265.1 uncultured Collinsella sp. | reverse complement strand
CCTCGGGCAGCTCGGGCGTGTCGACCTCAACCTCGTAACCGCAAACGGTGCACACGAACTTATACGTCTTCTTCTCCTCAGCCATGATGTTTTCCTCTCGAACGTGACTGCTGGTGTACTTGCTTATTAGTATATATTCTCAATAATATAATGCAAGTATTTTTAGAACATTTCTAGCCTTGATACGACGAAGCCTTGGGCGGCGTCTTGCCCTTTAACACCTTGTGGTAGTAGTCATAGGTCAGCGGGGCCTCGCCGCTCAGACGCTCGGCATCTTCGACCTCACCGATAAAGAGCAGGTGCGTGCCCACATCCACGGCATCAATCAGACGGCAGCTAAACAGCGCCGCCGCGTGCTCGGGCACATAGGGCATGCCCAGCGCGGTCTCGTGGGTCTCGTACTTGGCAAACTTGTCGTAATCGCTGCTGGTGCGGAAGCCAAAGTTGCCGATATAGAGCATGTCGGCGGTCTGGTCAATCACGGTCAGCGCAAAAGCCTTAGCCGATGCGATTACGCCGGACGTGACATTTTCCTTGTTCACGGCAACCGAGATGCGCGCCGGGGCGGATGTCACCTGCACCGCTGTGTTGATAACGCAGCCGGCACGCAGCCCGTCGGCCGCGGCACTCACCACATACAGGCCGCTCGGCATCGTAAAGAACGCAGTTTTGTCCATAACGATCACTCCCCTAACCCAGAATTGAACCTCATGGATGTATGTACCCACAAAAAAAGGCGGCACCCATAACGGACGCCGCCTTTGAGACATATGTGTCAGAACAGTAAGAAAGATGAGACACCCACAGTTGCGGTGAAATAGGGACTGAATAGTCCCTCAAACAGGCAAAACAGTCCGTATTCCACCGCAACTTATACAGAGTGCCTAGCGGTTGCGTTCCTTAAGGGCGCGGTCGATCTCGCGTTGGACATCACGCTTGGCCATGTCCTCGCGCTTGTCGTAGAGCTTCTTGCCGCGACCTAGACCCAGCAGCAGCTTTACGCGGCCGTCGGTATTAAAGTAGAGCTCCAACGGAACCAGCGCATAACCACGGTTGCGAAGTTTGCCGTCAAGAAAGTCAATCTCCTTGCGGTGCAGCAGCAGACGACGCCGACGGTCGGGATCGCGATTCCACACGCCACCATGGCTATAAGGGTGGATATGCAGGCCGACGAGCCAGCACTCCCCGCCGCGGATCAGCGCGAAGGTATCGGTGATCTGGCAGGCGCGCTCGCGAATCGACTTGACCTCGGTGCCGCTCAGCTCAATACCGCACTCAAACGTCTCATCGATAAAGTACTCGTGATGTGCCGAGCGATTCTTGGAAATGAGTTTGCGCTCGCGCTTACTGGGCATCGCCGGCCCCCTTGGCTCCATCGGCGTTTGAGCCCGCAGTCTCGCGCTTTGCCTTGCGCTCGGCATTGAGCTCGGCATCGCTCTCGCGCACCAGTTTAATAATCGCCGCGCAGGCCTCCTCGCCCACCAAGTCGCGAGCACGCACCGTCAGGCGCGTCGCCTCCTGCTTGTCGCCGTCGCTTGCAGCATCGGTCGCGCACATAATCAGGCAGATGGCAATCTCGGCCGAAGGCGAGGTCGGAACGCCTTGCAGGGCCAGTTCACCCATCACGTGCTCGTCGCTCTCATCGGCGGCATCCGGATAGGTGGTATGGATCTTGTTGAGCAGGCGCGTCGTATGCGCATCGTTGGGCGCCAGGCGCAGCGCCAGACGCGCGCAGCCCACGGCAGCCGAAACGTTCTCGGTCTCGGGCTCCAAGAAGTACTGGCCTAGATTGGCGTAAGCGCGGGCGGCGCACTTGCCATCGCTTGCACGCTCCAGCACCGAGAACGAGAGCGATGCCCATTCCTGCTTGTCCTCGAGTGCGCGGAACAGCTCGGCCAAATCCAAGCGATAGTTGCAGTTCATGGGGTCCCAACGCACAGCCTGCATCAGGGCATTACGAGCGCTCACATAATCCTGCTGGCGAATGTAGGCAAACGCCATATCAGAGTACAGGCGGTCAAACGGCACCTCGACCTGCACGAGCTCGCGCGGATCCTTCTCCACGCGGCGATAGGCCAAGCGCTCAAACTTGCTATCGAAGCTAAAGTATTGACGCTTCTCCTCCGTCTTGCACTCAGCATCAATATACTCCTCGGCGAGCTCCACCAGACGCTCCAGCAGCGGCGTCGCCGTAGCCAGGTCGCCCTGCGCCAGATAGTTCTCGGCATACGTGATGTCTTGCAAGCTGATGGGCAGATCCATGGCTACTCCTCGATCTGAGCGAAACACGGCAGGCGCCGTATATACGGTCAATACACAAAACCCGGGTCTCTTACGAGGCCCGGGCGTTCAATTTTGGTAGCCCGTACCAGATTCGAACTGGTGATCTCCGCCTTGAGAGGGCGGCGTCCTAAACCGCTAGACGAACGGGCCATATGTAGCAAATGCAATGGCTGGGATGGAGGGAGTCGAACCCCCATTGACGGAACCAGAATCCGCTGTCCTGCCATTAGACGACATCCCAATGACTGCATCGCTGCGCTCGGCTGTGCCTTTGCGCAAGAAAGAAATATACGGGAAGTCTCGCCGTGACGCAAGCCCCAATTTTGACTTTTTTGAAATTCAGTCAAATTGGCCTAATTTAGTCCAACCCGTGAAGGACCTGTGAAGCCAACCGCTGTACACGAAGGGCAAAACGCCGTGAGCGGTAGCCGTCAACCGTTGGCAGATTCTACCGTGAAAACGATAGCACCAGGCAACACAATCGAAGTATCAATGATCGCGTAGATATCGAGGCGCCATGGACGAAGAGCTTGATTACCTATGGGAGACCCTGGGCCTCGAGATCACTGCCGACCTTTGGCCCGAACGGGACAAAATTCACCCCACGTTACGCCCCGCCATTACTGTGGTGCAGGCAAAATACCGCCGTGCATCCTTTTTAATCATGCGGATGTCATGGCACGCGGGACTCCCCGACCTTAAGCGAATCCAGGCAAGCCTCGTCGAGCTGTCCGGCATGCCGACCGTCATATCCGAGGCGCACCTGGAGCAGCGCCAGCGCGAGCGACTGCAACAGCAGCGGATTCCCTTTATCTGCCCCGGCGTTCAGGCATATCTGCCCTTTATGGACGAGGAGTACTGGAGCGGCAAGCCCAACAAACACGTAAAGGTCTACGATCCGCACGAATGGGCACAGCTGGCGGACTGACTGGGGCAGGCCCGCCGGCGGAAAGTGCGTCCCAGATTTCAAGCTCAAACTGGTCCCCACTTTCCCGTCGAGCCCTCAACCGGAAACCGTGTCCCACAATCGAAGCTCAGAATGGGACGTGCTTTCCGCAACCGGCCACTTTGGGAAAGCGCATCCCATTCTGGAAGCGAATTCCGGGTCGCACTTTCCGCAGCCGCTACAGCAACGCCTCGGCCCAAGCCGCTTCCCTAAAGCCGGGAATCGCAAAGTCGTCGCCCACCAGCAGCGGACGCTTGACCAGCATGCCGTCGGTCGCCAGCAGCTCGTAGCACTCCCGATCCGTCATGCCCGCATCCAGACGCGCCTTCAGGCCCAGCTCTCGATATTTCATGCCCGACGAATTAAAGAAGCGCCGCACCGGCAGCCCCGAACGAGCAATCCAGGTCGCAAGCTCATCAGCCGTGGGATTGTCCAAAACGATATCGCGATCGATATACTCTACCCCATGTTCGTCCAGCCATGCCTTGGCCTTCTTACAGGTCGAGCACTTGGGATATTCAACAAACAGTACAGTCATGGGAATCCTCCGAATATAGATCGGCCAACGCAGGCACACGCCACACGAGGCGCCTTCGTATGATGGGCCAATTGTAGCCCGCGGGTCACACGTTAAACGAACCGTACCCCGAATCCGCGCTTGATAAACGGCAGCAGTTCCATTGCCTCGGGCGTGATATGGCCCGCAACGTTCATGCGCTCGTCACCGGGAAGATCGACCCGCGCAATCTCAAGCTCGCCTTCGTAGCGCCCATATCCGCTATTGCTCACAGCGATCGACCCCGCCTTTCGCGGCAGGCCGGCTCCGGCATCCGTCGGCACGGAATCCGGCTTAAGCTTCGTACGTGACTCCTGAGACCTAAAGATGAGGACACTCGAGTCGGGCCGGTCGTGATGAATCTGCCCGCGCACATAGGCATAACTGAGCTCAAGCTCGCATTGCAGGTCCACGTATCCGGCGGAAACTTGAGCAAACTGCGCCCAGCCCGCATCGGAAAGATCGGGGTCGCCGACCAACACAATGTCGCAATCGGCGCCATGTGCAAGCTCAAGCATATTGAGGGCAACCTTTGACGCGCGACCGCGCTGCGCCTCGACCGTCGGCAGTCCCTCGAATACCGGCCCGCGAACGTTAGCATCACCCGGCACAAAAGCCATGATTTCGAATCCAAGCGCCGCAAGACGAAGATTCACCCGAGCAATGTCCTCCAGAGCTAAACCGGTATAAGGCTTGGGGTAAAAATTGTGGCAGGCGGCAAAACGAGTCACATCGGCACCGGCCTCACGCCACGATGCGATTTCATCAGAACTCACCGTCGATGCATTGACCACAATGTGAAATACACCGGACAGCTCCGCGACCCGCTGGGCGCTAAAGCCATAGTCCAAACGAAGGTATTCCAACCCCAGATCGCGCAGGTCCTCGATGCGCTCAAGCCCGAGCAAATCGCACGTGCGAGGCCCCACATCGGCAATGAGCGCAATGCCGCGGGCGGAAAGCAGCGACAGCACATGACGGACCTTATCGGCATACGCCGCTCCCCCATCCTCGGGAATATGCAGCGAGGTGAACGCGTAGCGCGCACCCGCCGCGGCGCCACGCTCAATCGTCCGCTCAATATCCTGCAAAGGGCTGGAAAGATAAATTGAAATACCCGTTTTCACGCTTCAACGCTCCTTTAAAAAAGGCCGGCGGAGCAGCTAGCCCCGCCGGCACAACCATAACATCAAGAAATCTGCCGCGCGCCGCGAACCCCGAGCAACACGGCTCGCGATATCAAACTACTCGCCAAAGAACTCGTTGATCTTCTGCTCGTCGACGCCAAAGAACCACGTCAGGACAAAGCCGGCGGCATAGGCAAGCAGCATAGCGGCAACGTAGCCGAGCTGCTGGCCAGGAACGACGATCAGCAGGCCAAACAGACCGGAAACGCCCTGAGAAACCGTGCCGATGTGAAGCAGCGCCGCGAGCGCGCCGCCAAATCCGGCACCCAGGCAGGCCGTCACAAACGGACGAACGAGCGGCAGCGTAACAGCATACATCAGAGGCTCGCCCACACCCAGGATTCCAACGGGAATGGACTCTGCGACGTACTTCTTGAGCTTGGCGTTCTTGGTCTTAAAGTACAGCGCCAAACCGGCACCGACCTGGCCGCCGCCAGCCATCATAAGGATGGGAAGCAGGTAATTGATACCCTTGGTAGCGCCGTCGGGATCGTTGAGCATAGCGTGAATCGGCGTGAGCGCCTGATGCAGGCCGACGGACACCAGCGGCAAGAAGCCTGCCGACAGGATATAGCCGCCCAGGACGCCCAGCTTCTCGAAGATAAAGGTCAAAACGCTAAAGATGGCAGTCGTCAGCCATGCGCCAACCGGCTGGATGACGAGCATCAGAGCAAAGGCGCCGATGATGAGCACCAGCAGCGGGGACAAGAACGTGTCGAGTGCGTTGGGCATAACCTTGCGAATCTGACGCTCCATCCAGGCAAAAAATGCGCCAGCGATGAGAGCCGCGATCATGCCGCCCGCTGCGGGGTTGTACTGCGCACTGGTGAGCGGCAGCAGAATGGCAGTGGCAGGATCAGCCGCGCCAGGCGCAAGCAGGGGCATGGCACTGTTGGCGATGCACATCGTGCCGGCGATGCCGCCCAGCGCAGCGGAGCCACCAAACTCACGTGCCGCGTTATAGCCCACCAAGATGGGCAGATAGGCAAACAGGGCCCAGCCCATGGAACGAATGCCCTGGTACCACCACTCGCCTGCAAGCGCGCCTGCCGTCGAAACGTTAATGACGTTGCAGATACCGTTGATGAGGCCAGCCGCAATGATGCCGGGAAGCAGGGCGACGAAGACATTGGAAATCTTCTTGAGGAAGGCCTGAACCGGCTTAGACTCGTACTTGGCCTTCTGCGCGGCCTTGTTTGTGGCCGCAGCATCAACCACGCTCTCGTCAGCAACGCCTTTCGCAAGGCCGGTGAGCTTGGAGAACTCCTCGAGCACCTTATTCACCTTGCCCGGACCCAGCACGATCTGCATCGTGTCGTCCTCGACCAGGCCCATCACGCCGTCGAGCGCCTTAATACCCTCCGTGTCGACGTTACCCGTGTCTTTGACGGTCACGCGCAGGCGCGTCATGCACGCCGCGTTTGCGAGCACGTTGTCTTTACCGCCCAAAAGGTCCAGCAGCTTTTGAGCCAGCTCTTTGTTCGTCATAACTCCTCCTTGTATTGGGTATCTCGTCTGGATGTCATATCAGCTCACGCCGCGCACCTATTGGGCGTCGGCATTGCTCTTCTCATGGCCACTCACCGCAGCACGGACATGGCCTCGCGCCCGCTCAAGAGCTACCGCAGCCTGCTCGGCATCGCAGTCCAGCAGTACCGAGACAATAGCGGTTTTTACGTGGCCGCCGGCATCTGCAAGCGCCTGAACAGCGCACTCGCGCGTGCAGCCGGTCGCCTCCATCACGATGTTCTGGCCGCGCACCACCAACTTCTCGTTCGTCTGCTGCACATCGACCATCAGGTTTTGGTATACCTTGCCGATCTTGACCATGGCACCGGTCGAAATCATGTTGAGAATGAGCTTTTGAACCGTTCCCGCCTTGAGCCTCGTTGAGCCGGTCAGCACCTCGGGACCGGGCACGGGCTCAATGGCAAGATCTGCGCTCTCCCCGATCTTCGACCCTTGGTTGCAGGCAATTGCAATGGTCTTGCACCCAGTTGTCTTGGCGTACGCAAGGCCGCCCACCACATAAGGAGTACGGCCGCTTGCCGCCAGGCCAACGACAAGATCCTTGTCCGAGAGTCCACGCTCCCGCAGGTCGCTCGCGCCAAGCTCCTCGCTGTCTTCGGCACCTTCGACAGCCTTGATAAACGCCGTCTCGCCTCCGGCAATGAGCCCGACAATCAGATCGGGTGACACGCCAAACGTGGGCGGACACTCCGAAGCGTCGAGTACGCCCAGACGACCGCTGGTGCCTGCGCCCATGTAAAAGACGCGCCCGCCGCGCTCGAGTGTCTCAGCAGTCCAGTCGATTGCCATGGCAACCTGGGGCAACACTTTCGTGACCGACTGGACGGCACGAAGATCCTCATCGTTCATCGTCGTGACGATTTGCAGCGATGTCATCGTATCGAGGTCCATTGACCTTTGATTACGCTGTTCGGTCGTGAATTTTGTTAAATCGAGCATTTCATTCACCTCATCTTTCCTGTTTCTCGATGTAGTTTTGCTTTATGACATGCGTCGCCCGTTCGTAGTCGCTGGCAACGTAAGCAGCGTACAGGGCATCGACAACCATAAGCTGGGCCATACGCGAAGCCATGGCACCGCTGCGGACCAAGGGTTCACTCGCAGCGACGCCGAGCACGGCATCGGCCATGGTGGCAAGATTGGATGATCCATCTACTTTGGTAACGGCCACAACGGGACAGTTGTGACGTTGAGCCTCGGCGGTGCAGTCCAGCACCTCTTGCGTCAAGCCCGAGTAGCTAAAGGCGATTGCCATATCGCCCTCATGCATGTTCTTGGCACATAAGAGCTGATCATGCCAGTCGTCGTACAGATGGCACTCTTTGTCGACACGCATGAGCTTTTGCGCCGGTCGTGCGCGACCAAACGAGAGGCACCAATACCGAACAGATTGACCGCGCGTGCCCGCTTAAGACGGGCCGCGCATCGCTCCAAGACGGTGTAATCGAGCGTTCGCGCCGTCGCCTCGATCGTGCGCACGTTGCTTTTCATCACCTTCCCCACGATACGTTCGACGCTGTCATCCATGGAGATGTCCTCGAGGGCTACGTCTTTCTTGTCACCTAAGAGCGCCAGCTCGGCAATCAGTTCGCGCTGGAACTCCTTGTAGCCCGCAAAACCCAAACGCTTGCAAAAGCGCAAAATGCTCGAGGGCGAGGAGAACGTGACATCGGCAAGACCGCGGACGGACAGCCCGACCACCTCGTGCGGATGAGCGCTTACATATGCGATGACATTGCGTTCCGCCGGGCTCGCGCTGAGCTCACGCTCGCGAAGCCGCAAAAGCAATCCGTTTGCCATCTCAAACACCTCCGTTGAGAAGAATTAAAGACCAACGAACGATTCGTACCGGATACAAACAGCTTTTGCGGTACATTGTGCCGCATCGTGGCGCACAAAGGGCGAGCGTTCTACCGCTCGCCCCTCAAATCCGACCACTCGGAAATACGCGCGACACAAAATAATTCAACAAGGTCGCATTATCAGAAACGGGTTTGTTACCGGCTAGCGCCTCGCATGGGCGCCGATCGGCCGAGTCGCATGGCGCACCAACGCCGCTGCCAGCAATACCAACAGCATGGCGGTGACATAGCCCGCAGCATCGAATCCTAAATCGATAACGTCGAAATGCCTGCCGGGAACAAAGATCTTATGCACCTGGTCGCCAACGGAGCAGGCAGCGCAAAAGAGAAACACAGGCACGCAACGGGAACACACACTCCATGGACGCCTGGAAAAGCAGACCACGATCACCGAGGCGACCAATCCGACGAAGAAAAACTCTACGGTATGGGCGACGCGACGGACGTTTGCGCCTACCCACATGCGAATGGAAGCAAGTCGACCAGGCTGGACCGTCGAGGCAGCCGGATTGGTACTCTCAGTCATGCCGTCCCCCGCCTGAATTTCACCCGTGATGCCGGTAGCCTGAACGCCCGTAGCCTGGCCCTCCACCACACGCGCGGTGGACTCGCTCAGCAACGACGTCTCCACCGCATTTTGCTCCGTCAGCACCCAGATGCCCGCCAGCGTTGCAGCGAACAGAACGATCGCGGTCCATCCGATTATTTGTTTTACGCGCGCCAAGGGCCAACCTCCTTTTTTGAATATCAGCGAGTGTAGCCCCAAATGGCATCGTCACCGTATCAAAATTTGAATCGCAACAGGAAGCGACAAAGCGACGCAAACCCCTACCCCGCCTCGCGCATCCAGCGATCGAACGTCCCCACGCACACGCCCAAGCACTTTGCTGCCTGGCTGCGGGTAATATCGCCCGCTTCATAGCTATCGCGCACCAGCTCAAACTGAGGAGGGCACGACTTGCGAGGTCGACCGAAACGGACCCCTCGCGCCCGCGCCGCTGCAATTCCCTCCGCCTGGCGCCGATGGATATTCTCGCGCTCCACCTGCGCCACGTAGCTCAGCAGTTGCAGCACAATATCGGCAATCAGGGTGTTGGTCACATCCGGCGCGCCGCTGGCCCTGACGCGCGTGTCAAGCAATGGCATGTCCAACACCACAATGGCAACCCCGAGCTCCTTGGTAATGCGTCGCCATTCCTCAAGAATCTCGGAGTAATTACGACCAAGTCGGTCGATAGAAAGCACCACCAGCACGTCCCCGTCTCCCAGGACGTGTAGCAGCTCGCGATAATGCGGTCGATCGAAGTCCTTGCCGCTCGCATGGTCGGCATAAATATTCGCTGAGCCCACGCCATAGGCGCCCAGCGCATCCAGCTGCCGATTCAGATTCTGATCGCGCGAACTCACCCGCGCATAACCGTACACCGTCGCCATCTCATCCCCGCTTTCTTGTATACCTGACAAAAAGGGACAGGTTTATTTTGGTAGGTTTTACCTCTCAAATAGCAGGTAAGCGGGCAGCCGAGCAGACGGCAAGGTAGCCACGATTCAAATGCGAAGGACGGCCCCGAAAGACCGCCCTCCGCTCCCCCACCATCAGTCGGGATTTGGCTAATGGATAAGCTTAAAGTCCAAGTGCCCACGCGTGGTATTGACGCGCGAGACCTCGATGATCACGCGCTGCCCCAGCTCGTAACGGGTGCCCGTGTCGGCACCCGTGAGCGTTAGCGCGTCCTCGTCGAACTCGAACCACTCGTTGCCCAGGCTCTTGATCGAAACCAAGCCTTCGACCTGCGTTAGGTCCAAGCGCACAAAGAGGCCCATGCTGCTAACCCACGAGACGGTTCCGGCATAGCGCTCGCCCAGACGGTCCTCATAGTACTGGGCAATCTTGATCTTTTGCGTCGCATGGCTGGCGGCATCTGCCGCGCGCTCGGCATCGCTGCAGGCGCGGCAGATCTGCGGCAGAATGCGCGGCAGTGACTCGCGCCCCTTGCCGATCAGCCGCGGCGTGCGGACCAAGGCGTCCTTGCCGCCGAGCTGCTCATAGGCCAACTGCAGTTTGAGCACGCGATGCACCACCAGATCGGGGTAGCGACGGATGGGACTCGTAAAGTGACAGTAGCACGGCGCGGCGAGCGCAAAGTGGCCCTCGTTGCGCGGCTTGTACAGTGCACGCTGCATGCTGCGCAGAAGCAGCGTGTTGACGAGCGGTGCGTTGGCCGTACCGGCGGCAGCATCAACTGCAGCCTGCAGCTCATCGGGACTCCCCAGGGCAATACCGGCAGCACGGCGATCGTCGATGATGCCTAGCTGCGCCAGCGCAACGGCGGCACCGTGCAGGCTATCGGGGCTCGGATCCTCATGCACGCGATAGCAGGCCTCGATATCACGGTCTGCCAGCCACTCTGCAACGCACTCGTTGGCGAGCAGCATGGCTTCCTCGATAAGCGACGTGGCACACGAACGCTCACGCGCCACAATCTGCACGGGCACTCCGTCCTCATCCAATAGAGCGCGAATCTCGGCCGTGTCAAAATCGACTGAGCCGCGGGCGCGACGAATACGACGGCGAAGTTCGGCGAGTTCGTTGGCGGCGACAAGGAAATCGCCGAGGTCGATGTTGTAGCCGCGGGCGGTCTCCTCGCACGCAAGACCGCGCTCAAGCGCTTCCTCGCGCGAGGTCTCGGCAGCCGCAACATCCTCGGCCGCACCCTCCAGCACCGAATACTCAACCGCGCCGGCACGCACCAGCAGCGCCTCGGCGCCGTCATAGTCCATACGCACACGCGAGCGAATCACGCTGGGGTACGGGTCGTAATGCCGCACGCGACCCTGCGCATCGAGCTCGATATCGACGGTAAACGCAAGACGGTCCTCGTCAGGGCGAAGCGAGCACAGGTCACAGGACAGGCGTTCGGGCAGCATGGGAAGCACGCGATCGGCCAGATACACCGATGTCGTGCGATGGCGAGCCTCAAGATCGATATGCCCGTCCCAAGCCACATAGTGTGAAACGTCGGCGATATGCACACCCAGCTTATAGCCACCCTCGGGCGTGCGCTCCAGCGAAATGGCATCGTCAAAGTCGCGCGCGTCGACCGGGTCGATCGTGATGACAAAGCGGTCGCGCAGATCGCGGCGGAGCGGGTCCTTAAGCGCCGTGGACACATCGAGCGAAAGCCCCTCGGCCTCGTCTAGCGCGGCCTCGGGATAGCTATCGGTATAGCCGTAACGCGCCATCACATATTGAACGCCCAAATCGGGCGCGTCATCTCCGCCAATGCGGCGTTCGATCGTCACAGTGCCCGATTCCAGGCGCGTCGGGTAGGTCAAAATGCGCGCGACAACAGCATCACCCGGGTGGACACCCAGACGATCCGCCGAGGTATCCTCGGGCAGAATGAAGAAGTCGGCCTTCAGGCGCGAATCGAGCGGCTCAATCACACCGAGCGGACCGGCGGTCTGGTACGTGCCCACCACGCTTATGGCTGCGCGCTCAACCACGCCTTCGATCACGGCGCGCCGCTCACCGTGCGGGCTGTTCTTAATGCTCACGGCAACGGTATCGCCGTCCATGATCTCACGCTTGCCGCGACCCATGACCTTGTAGTCGCCGTTTTCGGTTACAACGTAGGCACTGTGCTCATGGAGCTGCACGCGCCCGGTCAGGCTCGGACGGCGTTCGCTGCGCACCGGCCCGCGCTTATTGCGAGCTCCACGCTTATGCTTGTTATTGCGCCCCATGGCGCCTCCTAACTATCGATTGCCGTTTACATCCCAAGAGTCTACCCAAATGATTCCTAGGGGACAAAAAACGGGCCGCCCCATAAGAGACGACCCGTTGGAAGGGATGAATTCCAGGCATGCCTACACGCGCAGGTAGCGGCGCATGGCGATGGCAGAACCAAAGAGACCGATAATCACGCCGACCAGAATCAGCGCAGCATAGGTCACCAGGTAGTACTGCATCGGCAGGGCAAACGACATCCAGCCGATGCTCTCCTGCAGACGCGGAATCATCAGATTGCGCAGCAGCTCCAGAACGCCGATGGAAAGCAGCGAGCCCAAAATGGCCTGCAGCACACCCTCGGTGATAAACGGGCCGCGAATGAAGCCGTTGCTGGCGCCGACCAGACGCATAATCGCTATCTCACGACGACGCGCCGTGATGGACAGGCGAATCGTGTTGTTGATGAAGATGAATGCGATAAAGGTCAGAAGGCCAACGAGCACCACGGCGGCGATGCGGATGTAGTTGGTCACCTGGAACAGGCGGCTCACTTCCTCCTGGCCGTACAGCACGCTCGCGTTGACGTCGCCGTCATCCGCGATCTTCTGGAAATCGGCATCCTTCTTGAGCTTCTCTGCCGTGCTCTCGACCTTGGACGGATCGTCCATCTCAATTGCAAACGAAGCCGGCAGCGGGTTCTGGCCATCGAGCGCGCTCATGGTGGCGTCGGCATTGCCCGACATCTTGCTCGTATACTCGGCCAGCGCGTCGTCCTTGTCCTTATAGGTCACGGACTTGACGTTATTCCACGTCTTAAGCTCGGCCTCAAAAGCCTGAACATCAGCCTGATCGGCGTCATCGCTAATGAACGCGTTGATGACAACCTGATCCTCGACGGTGCCGATCACGGAGTTCAGCATCGCGGAGCCCATGATGAACAGGCCGATGATAAACAGCGAAAGGAAGATCGTGATGACGGCGCCGAGCGAGGTAGTCCAGTTACGGAAGAAGTGGCTGATTGCCTCTTTGAAGGAGTAGCCCACGTTAGTTGGTGCCATAGTTGCCGTAACCTCCCCTCTCCTGGTCGCGAATAACGTGGCCGCCCTCGAGGGCGATCACGCGACGGTGCATGCTATCGACCATCTCGCGGTCGTGCGTGGCGACGATCACGGTGGTGCCGGTGCGGTTAATACGCTCGAGCAGCTTCATGATGCCCAGCGAGATCGCCGGGTCGAGGTTACCCGTGGGCTCGTCGCAGATCAGCAGCGGCGGGCGGTTGACCATAGCGCGGGCGACGGCAACGCGCTGCTGCTCGCCACCGGAAAGCTGGTCGGGCAGCGAGTCCATCTGATCGGCCAGACCGACCAGACGCAGCACCTCGGGCACCTGGCTGCGAATGACGCCCTTGGGCTTACCGATGCACTGCAGGGCAAACGCCACGTTTTCGTAGGCGGTCTTTTGCGGCAGGAGCTTAAAGTCCTGGAACACGGCGCCAATCTGACGACGCAGGAACGGAACCTTACGATTCTTGATCTTCATGAGGTCCTGACCGGCAACCAGGATGCGGCCGCTCGTCGGCTTGACGTCGCGGTTGAGCGTCGACAGCAGCGTGGTCTTACCCGAGCCGGAGTGACCGACCAGGAAGACGAACTCACCCGGATAGATCTCGATGTTGATGTCATCGAGTGCAGGCTTGTTGGGCTGTGCCGGATAGATCTTGGTGACATGCTCCATAAGGATGACGGGCTCGACACCGGCCTGCTTGGCCATCTTCTTGCGGCTGGCCTGCGGATCGATGGGCGCAAACACCGACGTGAAATCGGGGTTGTTGAGCGCGTTATCGAGGCTTGCGACCTCGGCGGCCTGATCGCTCTCGACCACCGGGGCAGCAGGCTGCGTGGGATCGGGAATAGCGGCAAAGAGACCGGACTGCGCAGGCTGAGGAGCCGACGTCGCAGGGGCCAAGGGGTCGGGAATGCCGGCCATGGTAGGCTGCGGCGTGGCGGCACCAGCCTGAGGCTGCTCCACGCGAGCGGTCACGGCCTGAACGGGCTCAAAACCCGCCGTGCCGGAAAGCGCGACATCGCTGGTTGGATTGTAGGCAAAGGGATCGGATGCCGGCTGTGCCTGATCTGCCGGCTGAGCGGGGGCCTGAGCAACAGGCTGGCCCTCTGAATCCGGAGTGGCGAAACGACTGCCCTGGACGCCTGCCTGCGTCTTGGGGGCATCATCGCCCGCACCGGAGGTACGGAAGTGGTTACCCACTGGTGCTCCTTATCGTCGTGCGTTTAAACTACATGAGCGCTTTATATTTTAGCAGCATTAGCTTTGCTGCACATAAGAAGCATGGCGTGCTTAGGGATCCCGTCGGCCGGGCACAGGGTTACTCTCCAAATCGTCCTCGGACATGTCGGAGCCCCCGCTGCGCGCTTCGCGCGGCGGGGGCTCCTCCGTCCTGCGGAAAGATTTGGAGAGTAACCCTGTGTCCGGCCTGCGGTAACTAAGGGGTCGCCGCGTTTATCTTGGGGTGCTGCATATACAAAGTTGGAAGGGCATGAATTGCACTTTGCCGATATATGCCCTTTTCCCTGATGGGACCGTGCTTGAGGGGCGTCTTCATGAGTTGCGGTGAAATAGGGACTGTTTTACCAGTTAAAAGGTCTAATCAGTCCCTATTTCACCGCAACTTAAATTAAGGCTAATTGTTGCGCAACTCGAATTTGAATCATCGATTTACATTGGCCTCGATAGGAACGTCTATGGTTGTAGGAGCTGGTATGAATTGTCCTTATTGTGGTGCTGAGTTGCGCAATGGCGTGAGGTATTGCACAACATGTGGGGTTGCCATCCATGGCATGTCGACTAATTCTGCAATTCGGGTAAAGCCTCGGAATCACATTGCGGTTGCTCTTACCTGCATGTTGGCAATTGCCATTGTCGGCGGCAGTTGTTTGGGTCTTCATCTGCGGCAAGCATTGTCTTGTTTTATATCGGCTCATTCGGAGCATGCTATTGTGCTCAACATCTCTGCTGCAGGTTGGGATACCGATAGCGGGGCCTCACGTGTCCCGATACACATTACGGGCAAGACTGTCGACGGGACAACGGTCAACAAGGTTGAGTTCGTCGCCTCCGACGGTTCCGGTATCAGCCTCATTCAAGGTGTGTACACGCTCGAGGCGGCAGGTTCCCCCATCGCCACCGATGGCAAGATTTATCAAATTCCCTGTACGAGCGCGACGCTCGTCCTCGACGATGTCTTTGCCGCAGGCGAAACGATCAATCTCGCCGAGCTCGCTGAGCAGGATTCGATACTCACCTTCTGCCCCATCGATGCCGGCGATATGACCAACGACGAAATCTATGATGCCGCCCTACTCGCCATGGCATATAAAGGCGACGACGCCCCCGATGTTGCCGCACTGTGCCAAGCGGCAATCGGTCGACGTGACGGCGCCAACACAAGCGGGAACGCCTTCGAAAGTTGCGGTGAAATACGGATTAATTGAGCCTTTAGGCTGGCAAAACAGTCCTTATTTCACCGCAACTGAAACAGGGGCACTCTCCAAGAGAGCGCCCCTGCCGGGTTTCCATAGTACTGGCGAAGCAGTTTTATAGTTCTGGCGAAGCAGTCCTTGAGATCCGCCTTGCCTTATGCCAAGAACTCCTTGGTGGTTGCCACGATGTTGGCGGCGTCCAGGCCGTACTTGTGCAGGAGCTCGGCGCCCGGGCCAGACTCACCGAAGGTGTCGTTGACGCCGATCTTCTTGAGCGGCGTCGGGCACTGCTCGCACAGGACGTCGGCAACGGCGCTGCCCAGGCCACCGATCACAGAGTGCTCCTCGACGGTCACGACGTGGCCGGTCTTGGTGGCGCTCTTGACGATCAGGTCGGCATCGATGGGCTTGATGGTGTGCATGTTGATGACCTCGGCGTCGATGCCCTCGGCAGCGAGCTGCTCGGCGGCCTCGAGAGCCTCGCCGACCATCAGGCCGCAGGCAATGATGGTCACATCGGCGCCCTCGCGCATGACAATACCCTTACCCAACTCGAACTTGTAGGTCTCGGGATCGTTGATAACCGGCGAGGCCAGACGGGCGAAGCGCATGTACACGGGGCCGTCGCACTCGTAGGCGGCGCGCGTCACGGCGCGGGCCTCGACGTCGTCGGCGGGAACAATCACGGTCATGCCAGGGATGACGCGCATCAGGGCGATATCCTCGCAGCACTGGTGCGTGGCGCCGTCCTCGCCCACCGAGATACCGGCGTGCGTGGCACCGATCTTAACGTTGAGGTGCGGGTAGCCGATGGAGTTACGGACCTGCTCAAAAGCGCGGCCGGCGGCGAACATGGCAAAGGTACTCGCGAAGGCAACGCGGCCGGTGGTCGCGATACCGGCGGCGACGCCCATCAGGTTGCTCTCGGCAATGCCCACATCGAAGAAACGATCGGGGCAGGCGGCCTTGAACTTGCCAGTCTGGGTGGCGGCGGCCAGGTCGGCGTCGAGGACCACAAAGTCATCGTGCTCGTTGGCGAGCTCGACGAGGGCCTCGCCGTAGCTTACGCGCGTGGCGATTTTCTTGACGTCTGCCATCCTAGAGCTCCTCTCCGGCGGCCGTGAGCTCTGCCATGGCCTGCTCAAACTGTTCATCGTTGGGGGCCTTACCGTGCCAACCCACCTGGTTCTCCATAAAGGAAACGCCCTTGCCCTTCATGGTCTCGGCGATAATTGCGGTCGGCTGGCCCTTGGTAGCGCGAGCCTCGGCAAAGGCGGCGCGGATCTGGTCGAAATCGTTGCCGTCGGCAAGCTCCACCACGTGGAACTTAAAGGCACGGAACTTGTCGGCGAGCGGCATGGGGTCGTTGACCTCCTCGACGGGACCGTCGATCTGAAGGCCGTTGTGGTCGACGATCACGCAGAGGTTGTCGAGCTGCTGGTTGCCGGCAAACATGGCGGCCTCCCAGACCTGGCCCTCCTCGCTCTCGCCATCGCCCAACAGGGCGTAGGTGCGATAGTCGTCGCCCCAGTGCTTGGCAGCAACGGCCATACCCACGGCGGCGGAGATGCCCTGGCCGAGCGAGCCGGTGGACATGTCGACGCCCGGGGTGTCGTTCATGTTGGGATGACCCTGCAGGTGGCTACCGATATGGCGCAGCGTCTCGAGGTCCTCCTTGGGGAAGAACCCGCGCTCGGCGAGCACGGCGTACAGACCCGGAGCACAGTGGCCCTTGGAGAGCACAAAGCGATCGCGGTCGGCCTTGCGGGGGTCGGCCGGGTCGACGTTCATTTCCTCAAAGTACAGATAGGTCATGATGTCGGCAGCGCCGAGCGAACCGCCCGGATGGCCGGACTTGGCAGCGTGCACGCCGGTGACGATGCCCTTCCTTACCTCGTTGGCAACCTTTTTGAGCTCTTCGTCGCTCATTGTGCCTTCCTTTCATCCTCATTAGACAAAATGCGCACGGCACCGAAGGTAATCCCAACACAGCCGCAATGCACGTACGTCATTCATTATGCTGGAAACTGATGGCTTTACCAGAGTTTTTATCATTATTTGAACAATTTAGCAGGCAGAACCGCTGATGAAACGGTTTATCAATGTGAACGTCTTTTGGATGGAACGCGGTCGACCCTACGCGCTAATGTCCTTGAATCCCTCGCCGAAGGCTTCCGTAACGTCAGCGACCGTCACAATGGCGTGAGGATCGCGCTCGCGCACGATCGTCTTGAGGGTATTGAGCTCTCGACGGCTCACGATGACCATAATCACCGGCTTCTCGGCACCCGAATACATGCCAGTCGCCTTAAACTTGGTACAACCACGACCCAGACCATACATGATATCGGCAGCGATATCAGGGAACTTGTCCGAGATGATGAGTACCATACGGCGTTTGTTGCCACCATCGACCACGGCATCGATCACGTAGCCGCTAATGACCATCGAAAGGCCTGCATATAGTGCGTTTTCGATTGAAAAGACCGGAGCCGACAGCGCGCATACAGCAACATCGATCGCCATGACGGTCGAGCCCACCGGCAGCGAGGTGTTACGCGAGATGATTTGGCCAATCGTGTCCGAGCCGCCGGTGTTGGCGCCGGCGCGCAACACCATGCCGTAACCGATACCCGTAATAATGCCGCCCCACATGGCAGGGAGCATCAGGTCCGCATCCGCCAGAGGTGCTACAAACGGGGCGAACAGATCGGTAAAGAAGCCCAGCAGCACAAAGCCCGTCGCGGTCTGCACCACGTAGAACATGCCGCCCTCACGCATAACGACCAGCAACAGCAAGGCGTTCATCACGATCGTCTGAATACCGACGGGAAGCGATAGACCGCGCGATGCACCGACCGCCTGGATAATGGTGGCAAGGCCCGTAACGCCACCGGCGGCAAGGCCGTTGGGAATCAAAAACAGGTCGGTCGCAATAGCGGCCAGAGCGCACCCCAACATAATCTGGGGCAGGTCGTGAAAAAAGTTCATCGAAAGAATGCGCTTGATGTCCAGACGATATGCCATGCTGCCTCCCTCAAAAAAGCGCACCCCATCGGATGCGCTTTGAACTTCTTCTTGTATTCGATTCTACCGATTCGCCGGACAAAAACCACCCCTGCGCAGGGTTTGCTCTGGATACAAACCCGTCCAACCGTTGGGCTTAGCATCGGCTTGAAGCCGCCCGATGTTTTAGATCTCCGAGCCTTCTGCATCAGCGTTGCCGGTAGCCCAACGGTGATAGCCAATAACAAACGGATCCAGATCGCCATCGTCGAGAACGGCCTCGACGTTGCTGGTCTCCACGCCCGTGCGCAGGTCCTTGACCATCTGATACGGGTAGAGCACGTAGCTGCGAATCTGGTTACCAAAACCGATCGTGGTCTTCGGCCCGCGGATCTCGTCAAGCGCCTCGGCGCGCTTCTCGAGCTCGATCTCGTACAGGCGGGCCTTGAGAATCTGCATGCACGCGGCCTTGTTTTGAATCTGGCTGCGCTCGTTTTGGCATGTGACAACGATGCCGCTGGGAAAATGCGTCACGCGTACGGCGGAGTCGGTGGTGTTGACGCCCTGTCCGCCCGGGCCGCTCGCGTGATACACGTCCACGCGGATATCGTCGGGACTGATCTCGATGTCGATATCGTCAGGCAGCACGGGGATGACCTCGACGCCGGCAAACGTGGTCTGGCGGCGCTTCTTGTCGTCGGTGGGGCTAATGCGCACCAGACGGTGCACACCGGCCTCGGCGCGCAGCATGCCAAACGCGTCCTTACCCTCGACGGTAAAGGTCGCACGGTCGATACCGATGACCTCAGCCGCGGGACAATCGTTAATGGTGACCTTCCAGCCGCGACGCTGACAGTACTTCATGTACATCTTAAAGAGCATGAAGGTCCAGTCCTGTGCCTCCAGGCCACCCTGTCCGGGTTTGATGGTCACAATCGCGTCGCCGTGATCGAACTCACCGGTAAACCAGCTCGAAAGCTCGAGCTCGTCGATAGCGCGGGCCAGGCGTTCTGCCGTAGCGGCAGCCTCCTCGCGCAACGCGGCGGCATCGGGGTCGTCGCCCATCTCCTCGGCAAGCTCCAGCGCCGCGCGGGCGTCAGACAGCTCGCCGCGCGCGGTATCCACGGCAGCGATATCTTCCTTGGCGCGAGCGATCTCCTCCATGGTGGCGCGAGCGGCGTCGGCGTCATCCCAAAAGCCGGGGGCCACGCTTTTGGCCTCGAGCTCGGTCACACGCGTGCGCTTCTCGTCCAAATGAAGATACGACTCGACCTCGCCGAGCCGGTCCGCAAACGCGTCCAGCTCGGCGGGCGTTACCTCTAAAGCCTCGGCCATTAACGATTCCTGCCGTGGCAGTACTTGAACTTCTTGCCGCTGCCGCAGGGGCAAAGGTCATTGCGACCAACGTTGACGTACGGGTCGTCGCTCTCGTCCTTGCGGTAGGTGGTCACCTTGCCGCCGTTGTTGACAGCAGCCGGGCCTCCCTGGACGGCCGTACGAGCCTGAACCTGTGCCTGCTTGCGCAGCACCGAGCTGCCGTTGTCGCCATCGACGTCGGCGGGGCCGGAGAAGCGCGCACCTTCGAGCGCGGGGTCCTCCTTGTGCTCCACGGCCTGCGGGGCGGCCTTGATCTCGATGCGCAGGACGGTGCGCAGGTAATCCTCGTACATGGTGTCGACGAGCATCTGGAACGCGCCATAAGCCTCGGTCTTGTACTCGACCAGCGGGTCGCGCTGACCAAAGCCGCGCAGTCCGATGCCGGTCTTGAGGTAGTCCATCTCCTGCAGGTAGTTCATCCAGCGGGTATCGATGACGCGCAGCATAACCTGGGTGTTGAGCTCGCGCATGAGGTCCTCACCCAGACGCTCGGCCTTCATGTTGTAGCACTTCTCGACGTAGGCCAGGACATCGGCGGCAAGGGCCTCAAAGTCCTCGTCGGGGAACTTCGGCGTATCGATGTGGCCGGTCAGCTCCACGACCCACTTGCGCAGGCCCTCAAGATCGCGCTCGCCATCGTGGCTGTCCTTGGTGCAGAACTCCTGCACGCAGCGGTACACGGTGTCGTGCATGACCTCGGTGATGTGGTCGGTCAGGTCCTTGCCATCCAGAATCTTGTTACGCTCGGCGTAGATGACCTGGCGCTGCTTGTTCATGACGTCATCGTACTCAAGGACGCTCTTGCGCATGGAGAAGTTGATGCTCTCGACCTTATGCTGGGCGTTCTCGACGGCCTTGGAAATGATCTTGTGCTGGATGGGCATGTCGTCGCCCATGTCAGCCGTGACCATCATCTTGGAGACACGGTCCATCCTGTCGCCGCCGAACAGGCGCATGAGGTCGTCCTCGAGCGACAGGTAGAACTGGGTCTCGCCTGGATCGCCCTGACGGCCGGAACGGCCGCGCAGCTGGTTGTCGATACGGCGGGACTCATGGCGCTCGGTGCCGATGACGGTCAGGCCGCCGGCGGCAAGCACGCGCTCGCGCTCGGCCTTGCAAGTCTCCTTGGCCTCGGCGTTAAACTGCTCGAGCTGCTCGGGCGTCACGTCCTCCATGGTCAGGCCCTCGTACTCCAGGCGCTCGCGCACCAGCTCGTCGGGGTTGCCGCCCAGTAGGATGTCGGTACCACGACCGGCCATGTTGGTGGCGATGGTCACGGCGCCGTAGCGTCCGGCCTGGGCCACGATGTGGGCCTCGCGCTCGTGATGTTTAGCGTTGAGGACCTCGTGCGCGATGCCGCGCTTGGTAAGGGCGGCGGACAGCTTCTCGGAGCTCTCGATGGAGACGGTACCTACCAGGACCGGCTGGCCCTTGGCGTGACGCTGCTCGACATCGTCGGCGACGGCGTTGTACTTGGCCTGAATGGTGCGGTACACCAGGTCCTCGTGGTCAACACGCTGCACAGGCTTGTTGGAGGGGATGACCTCGACGGGCAGCTTGTAGATCTCGCGGAACTCGGCGTCCTCGGTGAGCGCCGTGCCGGTCATGCCGGAGAGCTTGTCATACAGACGGAAGTAGTTCTGCAGGGTGATGGTGGCCAGCGTCTGGTTCTCCTCGCGCACGAGCACGCCCTCTTTGGCCTCGATGGCCTGGTGCAGGCCCTCGGAGTAACGGCGGCCTTCCATAATGCGGCCGGTGAACTCGTCGACGATCTTGACCTCGCCGTTGGTGACCACGTACTGCTTATCGCGGTGGAACATGTACTGGGCCTTCAGCGCCTGCTGCAGGTGGTTGACCAGCTGGCCGGAGAGATCGGCATAGATGTCATCGATACCCAGGCGGCGCTCAATCTTCTTAAGGCCGCGTTCGGTGGCAGCGATGGTGTGCTTGGCCTCATCCATGACATAGTCGCCCGTAGGCTCCACGTCCTCGGTGGCGGTGAGCATGTCGTGCGAGACGTCCTCGCCGCGCTCAAGGCCACGCACGGCACGCGCGAAGTCCTTGTAGGTACTGGCGGACTTGGTGCCAGCGCCCGAGATAATGAGCGGCGTCCTGGCCTCATCGATCAGAATGGAGTCGACCTCGTCGACGATGGCGTAGTTGTGGCCGCGCTGCACGCGCTGCTCGGGACGGGTAACCATGTTGTCGCGCAGGTAATCAAAGCCGAACTCGGAGTTGGTGCCGTAGGTGACGTCGGCCTGGTAGGCCGGGCGCTTGAGCTCGAGCGGCATGTTGTTCTGGAGCAGACCGACGGTCATGCCCAGGTACTTATAGATGCGGCCCATCCACTCGGAGTCACGCTTGGCAAGGTAATCATTGACAGTAACGACGTGCACGCCCTTGCCGGCAATAGCGTTGAGATAGCCGGCCAACGTGGAGACGAGGGTCTTACCTTCGCCAGTCTTCATCTCGGCGATGTGGCCCTCGTGCAGTGCCATGGCGCCAATGAGCTGCACGTCAAAGTGGCGCATACCCATGGTGCGCTTGGAAGCCTCACGCACGGTGGCAAAGGCCTCGGGGAGCATGTCGTCGAGCGACTCGCCGTTGGCGTAACGCTCGCGGAACTTATCGGTCTGGCCGCGGAGTTCCTCCTCGGTCATCTTCTCAAACTGGGGCTCAAGACCGTTGATCTGGTCGACGATCTTGTAGTAGCGCTTAAGGTCCTTATCGGATCCAAAGGACAGCAGCTTTGACATGAATCCCATGTGGTTTTCCTTTTTGGCCATCGCCCACGCCGTGCAGCTGCGGGCGAGTTAAACACAGATAATTGTACTTTAGCCAAACAAGGCGCGCCCCATACGGTCGACCTCGACCGCCACGTAATAACTACGACCAACCTGCCAAAAAGGGACAGGTTTATTTTGGCAGGTTTTATCTGGGCAAACGCCGCCTCTCTGTCATTTGGTGCAAACCAACCTGTCCCCTTCGCACCAATTTGGTGCAATGGGGGCAGGTTGGTTTGCACCAATAAAAAGAAAAGGGCCGCGCACCCAATTGGATGTACGGCCCTTTTGCCATGAATGCGAGTGATTCCGCGGCGAGCTATTTACTCAGCAGCCTCGGTGGTCTCGGCCTCGGCAGCGGCCTCCTCGACGGGAGCCTCTGCGGGAGCCTCGGCAGCCTGCTTGGCAGCCTCCTCGGCGAACTTAGCGGCACGCTTAGCCTTCTCGGCAGCCTTAGCCTCAGCGGCGGCCTTGCGAGCGGCCTCGGCCTCAGCAGCCTTGGCAGCCTTGGCGGCCTTGGCCTCCTCAGCCTTCTTGAGCTGGGCGGCAGCGGCGCCACCGAACTTGTCGGCGAAACGCTGGACGCGTCCACCGGTGTCGACGAACTTCTGCTGGCCGGTGTAGAACGGGTGGCACTCGTTGCAAAGCTCGACCTTCATCTCGGACACGGTAGCGTGCGTCTTGAAGGTGTTGCCGCAGGAGCACGTCACCGTGCACTCGACATACTGGGGATGGATACCCTGCTTCATGGTAGGACTCCTTATTGGTCAGGCGCTGGTTACCAATCAGCGCATAAGGCGTCTTGGTTTCCGACCAAGACAACAAACTCGGCTATGGTACCACGGCGCCGCGTGTCCCACAAAAGGTTCACGGTCTTTTCGGAACGACACGAATCTGACCCATCGAAACACATCTCCACCGTTCCTTCAACTGGGAAAATGCCGTCCCCGGGGCCTGAGAAGGGCCCCGGGGACGTTCGACTGACTGCGGGAACGGCCTTTCCGCTCAATGTGTTCGGCTGAGATCGGAAATCAACCAAACTGAACTAGGTTAAGTTGACATGGTTAAAAACGGGGGCGACGCTTTTGCGTCACCCCTCATCCCGGCCGGTTGCTTTAGTTGTACACACGGTAGTTACACTTGAACTGGGTTATGTGTCCATAGTGGGAGCCGTACCAACCCGGTGTATAGCTGATTGCATTTGCGCCTAGATAGTCGTAGCCCTTGTTGTAGCGAAGCTGACGGTAGGTCGTGTCGTACTCTGCTACGTAAAACGCGTCTCCAGAGAAGGCTTTGTACCGGTCCTTAACCGTCGAGCTCATGTACGCAGGCTCGACATCGCCTTTCTTTCCGTTGAGCGCATAGACGGGTGCCGCGATTCCGCATAAAGCCGTTGCCACGAGGATGGCGTAGACAGCCATGCGCGACGCATTGGACTTCAGCTGTTCAAATAGTTTCATGTCATTCACCTCGCTCGTATGTATCGAGGTATTCCTGCTTGAGCGTCTGCGAGGACGACTCGATCTTT
>CAJMHR010000034.1 GCA_905213265.1 uncultured Collinsella sp. | reverse complement strand
TGCGCGACCAGGGACAAGAACCGCCTGCGCGCGGTGCTGCTCGAGTCCTGCCCGGCCCTCGAGGCCGCGGTCGACCTGTCGGACCGGCGGTGGCTGGAGCTGCTCGCCGGGTTCGGCGGGGCGTGGGGGATCGCCCGCTCCGGGGCCGAGGGCCCGCGGGCCGAGGCCGCCGGGGAGGCCGCGGCCGCCTCCACCGCGCCCCCGCCGGCGCTCGTCGAGGCCGAGAACAGGCAGGTCAGGTTCCTGGCCGCCCGGATATCGGAGGCCCTCGACGAGGCCGGGGCCCTCGAGGCCGAGACGGCGGCGCTGCTCGAGGGCGACGAGACCTACGCGTGTCTGCTCACCGTGCCCGGCATCGGCCCGAGGACCGCGGCGCAGCTCGCGGTGTCGGTCGACATCGGGAGGTTCCCGGACCACGACCACCTGGCCTCGTACTGCGGCATAGCCCCGAGGGTGAGGAGCTCCGGCACGTCGGTGAGGTCGGTCAGGGCGTCCAGGCGCGGCGACGCGAGGCTCAAGTCCCTGCTGATCTTCTCGTGCAACAGCCTGGTGAGGTCCTCGGGGCGCTACGGCGAGTACTACCGGGCCTGCAGGGCGCGGGGCATGGGGCACGGGCGGGCGCTCAAGGCCGTCGCGAGGAAGCGGCTCAGGGCGATATACGCCGTGATGCGCGACCGGGTGCCCTACCGGGAGTAGCCCCGACGGTTGACAAAACTATAGGAACACCCAATGACTATGTCACGGATGCGTCAGCGTTTGGTATGCCTGCAATGTGCAGCGCATAAATTCGATGCCGCAGGGCGATGCTGATGCTATAGTTACTGCGGTTAATGAGGGTCAAGAGAAAGGTTACAGGTGAAATCCAAACCTCGACCATACAGTCGATGACCCCATGCAGGTGCTTTCTGCGCATGCACGGGGTGTAAGCGTCGAGCGGCGTGCCGCCCGCGCATGCGTATACATATCCAGAAGCCCCCGGACGCCGCACGCGCGGCCGCGTCCGGAGGAATAATGATGGGGAGCACCATTGAATTATCTGAGTGAGATGCTCAAATTGCCGGTCTTGGACGTCGACGGCGAAAAGCTCGGCGTTGTGAACGATTTTGGCATTGCTACCGGCGAAGTTTTTCCGCACGTGACGTCGCTCGCGTTCCGCGGACCCGGCAAGACGCCGTTTATGATCAGCTGGCGCAAATGGGTCGACCGTATCGACGAGACGGGCGTACACCTTAAGACGTCGGCCACCGAAATCCGTTTTTCGTACCTGCAGCCGACCGAGCTCCTGCTTGCCCGCGACGTGCTCAACAAGCAGATTGTCGACACGCAGGGCATGAAGGTCGTGCGCGTCAACGACATCAAGTTTTCCATGTCGGGCGAAAATCAGCTGCGCCTGCTGGGCGCCGAGGTCGGTGCCCGCGGTCTGCTACGCGCCATCAGCCCCGCGCTCGAGCATATCGTCGAAGGCTTTATGAAGCACCTGGGCAAGCCGCTCAGTGAGGACATCATCGCTTGGTCCTACATGGACCTGCTCGACCGCTCGACCAAGAACATTCAACTCTCGGTGTCGCACAAGACGCTCGGCGAGCTGCACCCTGCCGACATCGCCGACATTATCGAGCAGCTCGACCCGCGCCTACGTGCGCAGGTGTTTGCGCAGCTCGATACCGCCCAGGCCGCCGAGGCCATCTCGGAGTTCGATGACGACGAGCTTATGACCGAGATGCTCGAGGGCCTGTCCGACACCGACGCATCGTCGATGCTGGCCATGATGGACCCGGACGACGCCGCCGACCTGATCGACGAGCTCGATTACGAGAAGGCCGAGAAGCTCCTGCGCCTGATGGGCGTCAAGGAGGAGAAAGCGATTCGTAACCTGCTGGGCTATGAGGACAACACCGCCGGCCGCATCATGACCTCGGAGTTTGTCTCGCTGCCCGCCACGGCGACGGTCGGCGATGCCATCGAGGCGATTCGCAAACTCGATGAGGACTTCGAGAGTGTCTATTACGTCTATACGGAGGATCCGAGCGGCATGCTCACCGGCGTGCTCTCGCTGCGCACGTTGATCGTGGCCGACCGCGATGCCACGCTGGGCCAGCTCGCCTATCGCGACCTGGTCTACGTGTCGCCCGACGAGGACCAGGAAGACGTGACGGACGAGATGACCAAGTACGACCTGGTTGCCATCCCTGTCTGCGACGAGAACCGTCATATCCTGGGCATCGTGACCTTCGACGACGCCATGGACGTTATCGCCGAGGAGCATCAGGAGGACCTGCAGATCGCCGGTGTCGGCTCGGGCGATAGCGCGTCGGACGACTCGACGAACGTGCTCAGCTGGTTCGTGCATCGTCAGTACTGGGTCGTCGTGTGGGGCATCGCCTCGTGCATTATGGCGACGGTGCTGGGGACGGCGCTGGGCTCCGCGCATCTGGTGGTGTTCCCCATGTGCGCCATGCCGCTCGTGCTGCTGGCGGCCTCGCGCATGGTGTCGTTCGTCAAGAACTACTTCCTCGAGTACGACGGTCACGACGACGAGCCCAAACCGTACCTGGGATTCTTCTTCCAGAGCACGGGTATGGGCCTGATCCTTTCGCTTGTTACTTACCTGTGCGCGCAGCTGGTGCGCACTGCCGCGTTCCTCGATGCCCCTATGTTTGAGGAGCAGCTCTTTACCGGCTGCTTTAACATCGCGGCCATCATCTGCCTGGTGGGCAACATGAGCGCCGTGATTTACCTGATGGTGCTGTTCTGGCGCGATGGGCACGACCTCAATACGTCGGGTACCGCCATGAACGTCATCGCCGTCATGATCTCGTGTGTGGCGTACTGCATCGCCGCGGTGCTGCTCACCATGTCGGTCATGGGGTAGGTGGTCGCGTGCAAAATACGAAGCAAAAGCCGAGCACCAAGCAAAAGCTGACCATCGCGGCCATCTTTGGCGCCATGGGCCCCGGTCTTCTGGCGGCGCTTTCGGGCAATGACGCTGGCGGCATCGCCACGTATTCCAGCGCGGGCGCCAGCTATGGCTATAAGATGCTCTGGATGCTTCCCGTCATGACCGTGCTGCTTATCGTGACGCAGGAGACCGCGGCGCGCTGCGGATGCGTCACGGGTAAGGGCCTGGCGTCGCTCATTCGCGAGCGCTTTGGCGTGCGCAAGAGCGTGCTGGCCATGGCAGCGCTGTTGATCGCCAACACGGCGGTGACCATCTCGGAGTTCGCGGGTATCGCGAGCGGCCTTGCTCTGTTTGGCGTTCCGGCGAGCATCTCGGTGCCGCTCGTGGCGCTGCTGGTGTGGATGCTTACCATGTCGGGCAGTTTCCAGCGCATCGAGAAGATTCTGCTGCTGGTAAGCTGCGTGTTCGTGACCTACATCGTCGCCGCGTTTATGGCCGGCCCCAACTGGGGCGAGGTCGCGGTCGACTTGGTCGTTCCCAATATTCAGAACGATCCCAGCTACGTGTCGCTCGTGGTCGCAACGATCGGTACCACCATCGCACCGTGGATGATCTTCTTGGCTCAGAACAACGTGGTCGATAAGAATGCGGGCGAGGACGACATCGTGTTGCAGCGTATTGATACCGTGAGCGGCTCGATCGCTGCTGATATCATTGCGGGCTTCATTATCATCACGACCGGTACGGTGCTGTTCCCGGCGGGTATTCAAATTAGCGATGCCGCCGATGCTGCCCGCGCGCTGGAGCCTATTGCGGGTCAGTGGTCCACGGTACTGTTTGCCTCGGGCCTGGTCGCGGCGAGCTTCTTGGCTGCCTGCGTGCTGCCGGGCGTTACGTCGAGCGCTATCTGCGAGGCATTTGGCTGGGAGCGCGGTGCCGACCGCAGCTGGGACGAGGCCCCGGTCTATCGCGGCATCATTACGGCCATCATCGGTATCTCTGCCGTGCTGGTGCTTATGCCCGGCGTCGATCTGTTCCAGATTATGATGACCTCACAGGTCATCAATGGTGTGCTGTTGCCCGTGGTTCTGGTGTTCCAGGTGGTTATCGCAGCCGACCGTCACATTATGGGTGCCAACCGCAACGGTCGCGTGTGGAACATGCTCACTTGGGCGACTATCGCCGTGATTACGGTGCTCACGGTCGTCATGTTTGTCCTGCAAGCGATGGGCTACAGCGCTTAACGCCCACTTTTGCTTCCGAACAGGCCGCAGCGATGGGCTGCGGCCTGTTTTTTGTCTGCTATAGGGTGTTAGTTATATAGCAATGGACAAAAAATGCCAAATATGAGTACTGTTGCTAAGTGAATAGCATTTACATCCTAAAAGATAATGAACATAGCCTTTAGTATGTTCATTAAAATTGGCTCCAATACGCCTTAAACCAGTCAGGTTGGCTGCTTTAGGGGGTTGTAGGGGTCGCTCGGACGTCATTTTGGGTGGTTTTGCCTGCTACTAAAATGGTAACAGTACTCATATTTGCCCTTTTTTGCCCACAGACCTTTGAGGGTGCGGCGAAAAAGGCTTGTTTTGATTGTTTGGGGCAGGCACGAGGCGCGGAAACGATGTCTGGAGCGACGGAGCGGCCTGGAATTCATCCGTAGAGGTCTTCATTGGCTGCGCCAGGAGTGTCCCTAACTGCCGGAGGGGGTGTCTGCCGTGGCAGACACCCCCTCCGGATGTGGGAAGTTTGCGCTGCAGGTTACTTGTCGGTGCCCAGCTTGTGCGGCTTGAGAGCGAGCGCATTGACGAGTGCGTCGGTGGCAGACTTGACGGCTGCCGGCTGCGGATCGTTGACGTGATCCTCGGGGTGTACGGGCAGGTCCTTCTTGACGGCATCGTGGATCAAGTTGAGGTACTCAGTCACGCCAGTGGTCGATAGGTGCGTGCCATCGCCATCGAACAGGTCGTTGCGGTTGGCACTGTATCCGTACCAGTCGATAACGCGCACGTTCTTGTAGCGCGTAGCGGCGTTGGCGATGGCCTGGTTGGTAGAGCCAACCCACGGCTGCGGGCTGCGCGTGTTCACAAACACCACCATACGCTTATCTCCCGCATCGGCCATGATGGCGTCGATTTGGTCGTCGGTTACCAAGCCGTTGGTGCCCAGCGCAAAGACCACGATCTTGCCGGCAAGGTTCTGTTGAAGATAGCCCTCAAATGTCGCACGGCCCGCATCGAACTGGCGGCCCTTTTCGGCATCGATATGGCTGTGCGGGAACACGCCGTCAAAGGAATCAACGGCGCGCAGCGACACGGAGTCACCGATCATCAACAGGTCGTAGGAGCCGTCGGGAAAGCCGTCGTTGTCCTTGTCGGTGTCGTCGGCCGCCTGCTGGTCGGTGGGTGCGGCGTTCTTGGCTTCCTTGTTCAGAACTTCGGCGCCCTCGCCGCTCAGTGCAGACGTCTCGGGCACAAAGATCAGGCCGCCCAGTGCAACGACCAACACGACAGCGCAGGCTGCACAGGCAGGGACGTGCGCGCGCACCCAGTTGGCGGGCGTGGCGGTGCCGTCGCGGAACTCGGATACGGTGCGCCCAAAGGCGCCCTTTCTAAACGGCGTCTCGATAAAGCGATATGAGCATTCGGCCACGGCGACCACCAACAGCACCTGCAAAATGTACTGCCACCACGGTGTATCGTTGATGTTGGCGACCGGGTTCATAAGCAACAGCAGCGGATAGTGCCACAGGTAGATGCTGTATGAGCGCTTGCCAACCCACACGAGCGGCTCGGCGGACAGCGCGCGAGCAACCATTCCCTGGGGCTGCACGCAGGCCGCGATGACCATGAGCGTGAGGATGGAGCATAACAGCGTGCCGCCGCGATACTGGAACGCGGTGTAGCCGTTGGTGAGCGCGACCATGGCGGCAAGGCCAACCAGACCCACGACGCCCAATACATCGATGGATGCGGGCGAGGACCAAAAGCGCACGGGGGCGCTCGGCTGTGCCGGGGCGGTCTCGGCTGATTCGTCGGCCTTTTCGCCAGGCTTGCCCTCGGCGTTCTTGCCGTGCTTGGCGGCGCCAGCCAGGCGATTGAGCCCCAAACGATGGGCGAGACGAACCGGCGCCAGGTCGCGATCGGGGATAAAGGCCATCCAGGCACCCAGCAGCAGCGAGAACACGCGGGTGTCGGTGCCGTAGTACACGCGGCTGGGGTCGGCGGCAGGGTTGTAAAGCACCATCATGGCAAGGGCAGATACCGCGGCAAGGCCTAGAACCACGCGGCGCGTGTTGGGTTTGCTCACATGCATGGATACCATGGCAAACAGCAGCGGCGGCCAAATCAGGTAGAACTGTTCCTCGATGGCAAGCGACCAAAAGTGCGTGAGCGGCGAGGGGTCGCCCAGAGCATTGAAGTACGAGACGTTTTGGGCAATCTGCCACCAGTTGTTAAAGAACAGCAGCGACGGCAGGATGTCGGGGCGCATCTTGGTGAGCATCACGTGGTTAAAGATGGTGCACAGCGCGCAGGTCACCACCACGACGGTCACCACGGCGGGGACCAGGCGACGGATGCGGCGAATCCAGAAGCTCTTGAGGTCGATGCGTCCGGTCTTAGCGACTTCGTTGAGCAGCAGGCGCGTGATCAGATAGCCCGAAAGCACAAAGAAAATCGTGACACCGAGCAGACCGCCCTGCGCCCACGTGAGGTTGAGGTGATAGAGCACCACCGCGACGACGGCAAGCGTGCGCAGGCCGTCAAGGGCAGGGATGTAGCGGGACTTGGGGCGAGCAGGCGTCTGCTCCGCGGCGGGAGTGTTGGCGCGGCCCGCGTTGTTGGCAGAAGTGCGATGGGGGCTCGCGGTGCGTCGCGGCTCGTTGGCACGGCGTTCGCTCTTCACGCGTTCGTGCGGCGCCGGCTCGTTGCCCGTGCGGCGTCGACCGCGCGAGCCCGATTGCGAGAATTGTTCCATAAAACATCATCCAATGACGAGAATAATCAGCACGCCTTCATTGTAGCTGCCTGCTCCTGTGAATGCTTGCTGCTGGCGCAAGCTCAAGCGCGCGTCCACATCAAAGTGAACTAAAGTTATAGGGGGTGCGAGAGTGCACGATCGACGACTGGCGGTGGGTATAAGGCCCGCAGATGAGGAGGTTTCCATGGCAGATCGCGGCATCGTTGCGGTGTTCGGCAGCATGAACATGGACCTTTCGGTGGCGTGCGAGCGCATGCCGCGCGCGGGCGAGACCGTCGGCGGTAGCGGCTTTATCACCAACGCCGGCGGTAAGGGCGCCAACCAGGCCGTCGCCGCTGCGCGCATGGGTGCGCGCACGTGCATGATCGGCGCTGTTGGGCGCGATACCTTTGGCGATGCGCTTGTGGCAGGGCTCCAGGATGCTGGCGTGGGCGTTGAGTTCGTGGCGCTTCGCGATGACGTGGAGACCGGTACCGCGACCATCATTCGCTGCGAGGGCGACAACCGCATCATACTGTCACCGGGCGCCAACCATGCGCTTGCGGGCGCGGACGTTGCCTGCGCGCTGAGGCGTCTGGTGGCCCATGAGCTCGACGGCGACGCCAGCGAGATTGCCCCGGCTGCCGGAAGCGTCTTTATCGCCCAGGGTGAATGTGACCTTGCAGCGACGGCCGAGGCGCTTGTTTGCGCTCATGGGCTGGGGTTCTATACGGTCTTTAATCCGGCGCCTGCCTGCGAGCTGCCTGCGGAGGTCTGGCCTGCGGTCGACCTGGTCTGTCCCAACGAGACCGAGTGCCAGGTTCTGACGGGCATTCTGCCCACGGATGATGTGAGTTGCGTCGCCGCGCTCAATGCGCTGCTCGACAAGGGCGCCGGCGCTGCGGTCATCACGTTGGGCGGTGCCGGCTCGGTTACGCTCGGCGATGGCGGTGAGCTGCTGCGCATGCCGGCACTTTCGAGTACGGTAGTCGATACCACGGCCGCCGGCGATACGTTTATCGGCGCGTTGGCGGCGGCTCGCCTAGAGGGCTTGCCGCTCTTTGAGTGCATGGCCGTGGGTGCTCGCGCCTCGGCAGTGACAGTGTCGCGCCTGGGCGCTCAGCAATCGATTCCCACGCGCGCCGAAGTTGAACATTGGTTTAGTTAAACGATAAAGACGGAGAAGCGGAGTAGAACAATGGCAATCAAGAAGCTGATCCTTGATCTGGATATGGGTGTGGACGATGCGATGGCGCTGGCCTATGCCATCGCGAGCCCCGAGGTGGAGCTCGTGGGCATCACCACGTGCTTTGGCAACGTGCGCGTCGAGCAATCGGCGCACAACTGCCTGGCGGTGCTCGATCTGCTGGGTCGCCCCGAGGTTCCGGTGTACCTGGGTGCCGACCGTCCTCTGCAGGCGACTGAGCCCTATACGCCGCCGGCGTCCACCGCGCTCATTCACGGCAAGAACGGCATCGGCGGCGCGAGCGTGCCCGCGTCGCCCTACGAGCCGGTGGGGGCGACCTCGGCCGACGGCAACGCTGCGGTCGATTATCTGATCGATGCCGCGCGCACCTATGGTCCCGATCTGGTCTACGTAGCGACTGGCCCGCTCTCCAACCTGGCGCTCGCCCTGGAGCGCGATGCGGCGGCGATGATGTCCATCGGCCGCGTGGTCGTAATGGGCGGCGCCCTTACCGTGCCCGGTAACGTGAGCGCGGGCGCCGAGGCCAATATGGCGAGCGACCCCGAGGCAGCCGACGCAGTGCTGCGCTCGGGCCGTAAGCTCACCATGGTGGGTCTGGACGTGACGCATCGCGTGGTGCTCACACGCCGCGACATTGCCGGCTGGACGGGCTCGGGCACCATGGCGGGCTGCGCATTTGCGAGCATGGTCGAGCACTACATTGGCTCGTACGAGATGAACGCACCCTACCTGGGTGGTTGTGCGCTGCACGATCCGCTGGCCGTTGCCGTGGCGATCGACCCCACGCTCGTAGGTGCGCTCGGCTGCAACCTGCGTGTTGATCTGCTGGGCGAGTACCGCGGTCGCACCATCTGCGATGAGCGCCGCCTGTCCGATCCGGACAAGAGCACGCTTGTGGCACTGACCGTGGATGCTCCGCGCTTCCTGTCCGAGTTCAAGACGCGTATGGCCCGTGTCCTTGGCTAAGTTGTCTTTTTGGGACGGGGCTTTTTTGACTGTTATGATTGGTGCGACCATTCGAACCAGCTAAAAGAGCCCGTCCCAAATTGACTACCGAGAGGATCTGCCATGGAGCGCATTGCGAGCTTTTCCGTTGACCATCTGTTGCTTGAGCCCGGCGTGTATGTGAGCCGCATCGACCGCGATCCGGCGACCGGGGCCGCCGTCACCACCTTTGACCTGCGCCTGACCACGCCCAACAAGGAGCCGGTCATGAACACGGCCGAGTGCCACACCATCGAGCACCTGGGCGCGACGTTCCTTCGCAATCATGCCGAGTGGTCGGGCCGCATTGTCTACTTTGGCCCCATGGGCTGCCGCACGGGCTTTTACCTGGTTGTGTTTGGCGAGGTGACGAGCGAGGAGATCCTGCCGCTCGTGCGTGAGCTGTTCGAGTTTGTCGCCGGCTTTGAGGGCGATGTCCCCGGTGCCGCTCCCGAGGAGTGCGGTAACTACCTGGACCAGAACCTCCCCATGGCCAACTGGCTTGCGCGCCGCTACCTCGACCGCGACCTGGCCGATATCGACGAGAAGCACCTGCACTATCAGCAGGCGTAAGGGCTTTATCGCCCAAAACGCGCGCATTGGGCGCCTTCGCTTGTGCGGGGGCGCCTTTTTGCTGAGTGGTCGGGACGAGTGTTTAAAATCGCTTATGTTTGTTCTAGAATGTTCATACTGTCACATAAACGAACAGGAGCGAACATGCATATCTACTCTGTCAACGATCCCGAGTTCAAGTCCTATGGCAACGTTTGGGATAACGTTCCGTCCGAGCTTACGTCGCCCGTGCTCGAGGCGCTCTCTGCCACGCCCATTCCCGAGGGCAGCAAGTACGTTGCGAGTGCGCCGGAGCTCGAGGACGTCAAGGATGCCGACAAGCTTGGCTTTCTCATGTTTGGTGGCCGTCCCTTCCAGCTCGGCTGGTGCAACGGCCACAATACACGACTCAACTGCCTGGAGTATCACCGCGCGAGCGAATTCAACTTGGGCGCTCGCGACTTTATCCTGCTCGTGGCGCATCGCTGGGAGATCGAGGACGGCAAGCTCGACACCGCGTGCGTCAAGGCGTTTCGCGTGCCGGCGGGTACGGTCGTCGAAGCCTTCAACACCACGCTCCACTACACGCCGTGCATGGTCGACGACGGTGGCTTCCAGGTGATGGTGGCGCTGCCCGCCGGCACCAACGGCCCGCGCCCCGAGGCCGCGGCCGACATGCCTGCGGCCGGCGACAGCTACTGCTACTGGAAGGCCGACAAGTGGGTCCTCTGCCATGCTGACAGCCCCAAGGCAGCCGAAGGCGGCTACGTTGGCCTCATCGGCAAAAATCTCGACATCACCGTGGACTAGCGCATCGCCCCAAACCACCACAAAGGTGCCTGTCTCCTTTGCGGTGGTTTGGGGCGGGCGGATATCGGGAAGTGCCAGACGGGGGAGGCTGCCGGGCGCCTTGCCGTCTGCGGATTTTGGGACATGCGGCCCGCTTTTTCGACCCATCTGTCGGTACACTAAAGGGACTATGGGTACCCGCGAGCGACATATCGGCCACGCGGCCGCCCGATCCGCACCCGTGGCGGATCCCAGGGGTGGCAGGCTCTTCGCCATGCCGCGATTCCTTGTTGGCATAACACATCGGATGTACCGCCACCGCGTCTTTGCTATCGCCGGCGTCATCACTGCGCTGTTCCTCATGCTTTTGGCAGTCTTGCCGGCGCTGTTCGCCTTCGACCCCAAACTTTCTAACGCCGTGCCCGCCTATAGCGAGGTGTCCGAAGAGGTCGTGGATGCGCTCGCCCACTCGAGCTCTCTCCCGCTGCTTGTCGCCGCAATTATATTTTCGATCTGGGGCGTATCGGTCTATCTGCGCTGTTTGGACTATGTGTTGCGCCGCCGTCTTGTTGCCATCGCCACCATCTGCGCCCTGTGGATGATCGAAGTCATTCTCAAGTACAAGTCGTTCACGCCGTTCTATGCCACCGTGCTGTGGTACCTGTACTACGTGCCCATGACGCTCATTCCGCTGCTCTACCAGTTGTGTGGTCTGCGCCTTGCGGGCCTGGAGCAACACCGCCTGGGTCGCCGCTACTGCGCTGCGCTGTGGATTATGGCTATCCTGCTTATCGGATTTGTGCTCACCAACGATTTTCACCAGCAGGTCTTCCACTTTGACCGTACAAGCGACACCTGGAGCAACGATTACACGTACGGCTGGGGTTATTTCGCCGTCCTCGTGTGGACGGCCTTTAACTTTGTGGCCTTTTTTATCCTGGTGGGCCGGTCCTCGTCCTTTCGCATCCAACGTTTCTCGGGCACGGCGGCGCTCGTGCTGCTGGGCGGCGCATTCTTTGCCATCTCGTATGCGTTGCGCGTGCCCTGGGCATGGAGGCTCAACTTCTCGCTCGTCTATTGCGTCTTGTGCGTGGTGGCGATGGAAATCTGTCTCGATTGCGGTGTCATTCCGTCATATCACGACATCGCCGGCATCTTCGACACCTTGCCGCTCGACCTCAAAGTTCTAACGCGCGACCTGCAGGAAGTCTATGCCACGCCAGTGTCAAAGCCAATGCCGGTAGGCGTGTGCGAAGAGCTGCGAGCCCAGGAACACGGGCATGCCCATGCCTTTGCCGTGGAGTCC
The DNA here is from genome assembly GCA_905213265.1 of uncultured Collinsella sp. GTDB lineage: Bacteria > Actinomycetota > Coriobacteriia > Coriobacteriales > Coriobacteriaceae > Collinsella. The sequence goes on along the minus strand of CAJMHR010000034.1, from coordinate 13,104 downwards.
AATCCCGATGTAATGTACCGAGCCTTTCCACTGCTGGGTGGATCGGCCCTGCTTGCCCAAGACGTGTCGGATCTCAACGAGCTTAACCGTGAACTGGCACACCGTCGCATGGAGCTGCAGCGTCAAAACGAGCTGCTCGCTGCCGACTACGACCTTAAGACGCACCTGGCAGATCAAGAGGCCGAGACCTTGCTGGTTCAAGACGTGGACCAGGCGCTTGCCCGCGCGCTCGAAGGGATGTACGACCTGCTGAGCTCGCTGCCGCCGTTGACCGATGAATCGTCTTCGCACGAGCGTTACCGCATGCTGCAGCGCGCCAAGATGCTCGTCGCCTATTGCAAGCGCAAGGGGTCGCTCACGTTGGCACAGCACGGGGAGAGCGGTTTTGATCGTGACCGCATTCAGCTCATTGCCAACGAGCTCGCAAGCGACCTGCGCACCATCGATATCGATTGCGCCTCGATTATCGCCATACGGCGCCCGTTGCACGCCAGTACGGTAAGCGCCCTGTACGACTGCGTGTATGACTTTGCGTTTTTTGCCTACACCACCGACCATTCGGCGCTTATGTATCACTTGGGCGACCATGACCGATGCAGTGTCGAGCTACGCGCCACGCTTTTTTCCAACGATGATGCAGATCTTTCGCAGACGCCCGCTGCGCAAGAGCTCGATAGCGCTCTGCAAGGGCGCAACGTGGCATACCGCCTTGAGGGCGAGCCCGGCCAGCTGCGCATGATCGTCTTGATGCCGAGGGCGGGTGAGTGACGATGCAGATTTCGCTCATTCTTCCCCAAATCGTTGCGCTCGATGTTGTCTTTGCCCTGGCTGCGTGTCTGCAGACGATCCACGTCCCGCTCATCGCATCGCGCCGCTCGTCCTATAACCGTAAGGTGATTTGTGCCTACGAGGCGAGCCTTATGCTTCACCTAGTTATTTCGGCGCTCATCTTGTTCGCGTCGTCTGGCTCATATCTGGTGGCGCCGCTTGACGTTTGCGCCAGGGCAATGGGCGGAGCGTTGTGGCTCAATGCCGTGATCTTTGCCTACGGCGTGGTGCTTATGGTGCGCTATCGTCGCCCCGTCATGCTGGCCGAACTGTTGCTCGTTGCCGCCGTGACACCGCCGGTGGTTTTTGCCATGGGCTCGGCGTGGACCGTTGTCCTTATCGCAGAGGGAGCGTTCTTCCTGTTCCGTTCCATCGCGGCGCTCTTGATGGATGTCCGCAACCGCCAGGAGGATATCACCATGTTCTCGACGATCGAGACCATCAACGTGATTCCCGTGGGCATCCTGTATCTGGACCCGAGGGGCCGTCCGCTGCTCATGAACCGCTGCATGCGCAAAAACCTGGTGGAGCTTCATATGCCCACCGACCTAGGCGATATAAGCGGTACATGGAACGACCTGCGCAAACTCAGCATGCAAATGCCCGAAAGCAGCAGGAACCGTGTGCGGATTAATCTGGACCGCTTTGGTGAGGCGCGCGTTGTGGTCGAGGTTTCTCCCGCCGAGATTCGCTTGTTCGTGCACGATGACGTTATGATTTCGGGCCGCCTCTTCGAGCGCATTATCGGTCTGGATGTAACAGAGTATGCGCATGCCCATGATCGCCTAGCGCAAGCCAACCACCTGCTTGAGCTTGCGGGCCAAGAGCTCCAAGCCCAGATCGAAGAAGTCAAAAAAGTTGCTGACAATGCGGCCTATCTGCGTATGCGCGCTCGCGTGCACGACGTGATCGGGCAGCGCCTGTCCATTCTCCATCGTTATCTGGAGGAAGGGCGCCTGGATGACGAGTCGCTCGAGCAGATTGACCCGCTGCTGCGCTCAATCGCTGCCGATCTGCGCAGCGGGGGCGACGCCGAACCGGCAGAACAACTGGGCGATATCGTCCATGCCTTTGGCCTGGTGAGCGTGCAGATCGATGTGGAGGGCGAGCTGCCAAGCGACGCGCGTGTCGCCGCAGCCTTTCTGCAGATTATCCGCGAAGCCTCGACCAATGCCACCAAGCATGCACAGGCCCATCAGGTCCATGTGCGCCTGTGGCAGGAGGGGATGGAAGACGGCGCTGTCGCGCGGATGGTCGTTTCTAACGACGGAGCGCCTGCACCCGTATCGTATCGCGAGGGAACGGGTATCCCAGGTATGAGGCATGTCGCACAGAATCTGGGCGGCAGCCTGGAAGTCCACACCGCCCCGCCCTTCACGCTTACGGTGTCCATCCCGCTCGCCTCCAGCGCCACGGTCCAAAGGAGAAGTTCATGATTCGCGTGTTAATCGTCGAAGACCAGGCTATCTTGCGCGAGAGCCTCGCGCGCTCCGTCGGTGACCAGCCCGACATGACGGTTGTTGCCGCGATCGCCGACGCCTCGGATGCCTTGGACGTTGTGCTTAAGGAGCGCCCGGACATGATACTGATGGACGTATGCACCGAGCATGATTCCAACGGCATCGTGGCGGCGGCGCGCATCAAAGAACAACTGCCCGAGTGCCGCGTCATTATCATGACTGGTATGCCCGAAATCACCTTTGTGGACCAGGCGCGCGAGGCGGGCGTCGACAGCTTTGTGTACAAGAACGTCGGTATCGACGAGCTTTTCGCCGTGATGCGCTCCACGTTGGCGGGTTACTGCACGTTTCCCAAGCCGCCCGAGAGCATCTTCTCGGGCACGGCGGCCCTCGACGATGTAGAGCTGTCGATTTTGCGCCTTGCCTGCGAGGGCAAGAGCCGTCGCGAGATCGCGGCCGAGCTGTTTATGAGCGAGGGCACCATCAAACGCCGCATCTCGGAGATTCTCAATAAGACCGGCTACGACAACATCATGCGCTTGGCCGTGCGCGCAGTAACGGAGGGCAGCATCGTTCCCAACATGGAGCGCTAGCGCTCGTTACGCATCGGCATAAAGCGGCGGGGCCGCAGGATCAACTCCTGCGGTCCCGCCTGGTGTGCGTGGATGTGTCCGCCAATCCGCGGCTGTCGGTGTCTGCCGTTACGCGATGGTTGCGCTGTAGGAGGCGACGTCCTCGTAGGAATCGGTCAGGTAGGCATCGATGCCGATGGTCGTATTGACCAGGTCGTCAAGGCTGTCAAGCTCGCCGTTCGAGAACGTGAATTCCTCGGTGGCGTTGGTGCCGGGCATCAGGTGAGCCGAGAACCAGGGTTCCTTCATGGTGCCGTTGACGTTGGTCTTGCCGGAAGGAGCGTAGAAGGTCAGGTCCTTGTCGCTCTTGTTGGTGATGTTGACGACAAAGCCGATGTCGCCCCAGTCGTCCTTGAACTTCTCGGTGATGGTGATGGTGCACAGATCGTCATCGGCGACGGTGACGGCGGGGGAGATTTCGACACTCTGGACATCGTCGTCTTCGACGGCCTCATCGATCTCCTCTTCCTTCTCGGCCGCCTCGCGATCCTTCTTCACCGTACCGGACAGGTCCTTGTCGGACTTGGTGAAGATGAGCTTGTCGCCGTCCACCTCCAGGACGAGCTTGTCGTCCTTGAGCTTCAGATCGTGCGATTCATCTTCGGCGGTGACGGTTGCGGTGGTGGCGTCCTTGGCCTCCCATTTCAGGTCGGCGACCTCAAGGAACATATCGAGGACGCCTGTGCCGTCCTCGTCGAGGATCAGGACGCAGTTGAGGCCCCACTCCTTGAGCATATCCATGTACTCATCGGTGAGCTCTTCGCCATCCAAGGTTCCACCCGAGTACTGCCAGCTGCCGACGAAGTTGGCCTTGGGGTCTTTGCCGCCGCCGCTGCAGCCCGTCAGGGCAAAGGCGAGCGCCAGAACGCATGTCAGAAATGCGAGTACGGACTTTTTGAACGTTGTCTTCATGGTGTCCTCCTTTATCGAACGAAACCCATAGAAGCAAATGCGGGGGTGGCGGACCCCCCGCCAATTACCAGATAGAGGGGTTAGGGCCTGGGCGTTCCGCAGTTGCTGCAGAACTTGCCGCCGTTTTCGCTGCCGCAGTTGGGGCAGAACCACTTGGCCGGTGCCGGGGCGGGTGCGGGACTGCCACACTCGGGGCAGAACTTGCCGGTGTTGGTGGCACCGCAGCTGCAGGTCCACGTGCCGGCCGCGGGGGCAGCGGCAGGAGCCGGTGCGGGGGCGGGTGCCGGAGCTGGCTGTGGGGCAGCCTGCTGCTGTGCCTGGCCGGCGGCGAACAGCTGGCTGGCGTTCATGCCACCCATGCCACCTGCCATGCCCATGCCCATAAAGCCAGCCATCGCGCCGTTGGGGTTGGCGGCTGCTGCGCGCATCGCATCGCTCTGGGCGCTGGCGATGTTGGCGGCCGCCATGGTGGGATCGCGCATGACCGCGGCCTTCTGCAGGTCCTTGATCATCTGCTCGTCTTCTTGCGAGGCGGCGATGGAGTTGACGCCAAAGCTCACGATCTCGACGCCGCGCAGGTCGCGCCAGTCGGCCGAGAGGACCTCGTTGAGCGCGCGGGCGAGCTCGGTGGTGTGACCGGGGATGGCACTGTAGCGGATGCCCATCTCCGAGATCTTGGCAAAGGCGGGCTGCAGGGCGGTGAGCAGCTCGGACTTAAGCTGGCTGTCGATCTTATCGCGCGTGTAGCTATCGGTCACGTTGCCGCACACGTTGGTGTAGAACAACAGCGGGTTGGTGATGCGGTACGAATACTCGCCGTTGCAGCGTACGGAGATGTCGACGTCCAGACCAATGTTGTTGTCGACCACGCGGAAGGGCACAGGCGAGGCGGTGCCGTACTTGTTGCCGATGATCTCCTTGGTGTTGATGAAGTAGACGCGCTGGTCTTTGCCCGCGTCGCCGCCAAAGGTAAAGCGGCTGCCGATATTGGCGAAGGTTTCCTTGATGGAATCGCCCAGGTTGCCGCTGAAGACGCTCGGCTCGCTGCCGGTGTCGAAGACGAACTCGCCAGGCTCCAGCGCAACCTCGATGATCTTGCCGTTTTGCACCACGAGCATGCCCTGGCCGTCGTTGACGGCGATGACCGAGCCGTTGGAGATAACGTTGTCCTCGCCGCGCGTGTTGGAGCTGCGACCGCCGGTGCGCTTGCTGCCCTTGCAGGCTAAGACGTCAGCGGGCATCGATTCGCAATAGATAAATTCTTTCCACTGGTCGGCCATGACGCCGCCGGCAGCTCCCAATCCAGCTCTCAAGAGTCCCATGGTGATCTTCCTTTCTCGTCAAAGGCCGGGTGGTATTGGTCAGAATGGCTAATCGTCCTTGTTGTCCTTCATGACAACGGTGGTCTCGGTGTGGCTGAAGGTGTCGTGCTTCTCGGTCAGGTCGAGCTCGCCGCAGTAGCAATCGGCGTGGGTGGCCTCGTTGGCCGTCTTGAGCTGGCCCACCAGCAGCACATCTGCGATGACCACGATGATCAACGGCGCGACGATGTTGATGAGGATGCCCTCGACATCAAAGGTTAGGTAGTCCGGATCGAAGGCATTCCCACCCATAAAGAGAATCTGGGAGAGGACAAACCCGATCACAAAGAACAGCACCGAGGCGATGGCGAGCTTGGGCTTGGAGCAGGGAAGCTCGCCGACCATGCGACCGGTCTGGCCGTTCATGGCAAACAGGTAACTCTTGCCGTTCCACGAAGTGGAGAGCATCCAGACGGGGAACAGGGCGTAGTCGCTGTCTTCCCAGGTGTAGTCGAGCTGCTTGCTTTCGACCGTGGCGTCGTCATATTCGTCGACGACGGTCTCGCGCAGGGCCGAGATCGTGCTCTCCTCCATGCGGCGCTCGGCGCGCGCCTTGCAGGTCTCGCAGTCCTCGTCGTAGCGGTTGGCGATGTAGCCGGGCATATAGGCAACCGAGAACGGGCGCAGCGCGTCGTAGTCAAACGGCTCGATGGCGTCCATATGGCCGTCGGGCATCTTGGACGATCCGTCGACGGGCACGCGCTCAAACGAGATATTGCCCTTGCGGTAGGCGTCGTAGTGGTCGGTGGTCGTGACGGTGCGGTCGGATTCCTCGGTTACGGTCTCGTTGGTCGCATCAAAGCACACCTCGCCGTCCACGCGGGCGCCGTAAAGCCAAAACGGCACGTAGACGCCTTGGACTTCGTCGATATGGTTGCCGGTGACAAAGCTCTTGGGCAGTAGGATCTTGCCCTTATAGTGCTCCTTGAGTGCGGCCATAACGTCGTCGCGCTCGAGCTTAAACGGGATCACCAGGTCGGGTGAGAAATCGCCCGAGAGCTGGCCAGGTGCCACGGCGGGGTTGCCGCAGTACGGACAGGTGGTGACGGCGACGGTGCCATCCGAGACCAGCTCGGCACCGCACGACGAGCAGATGTAGCCGGCGTTTTGAGCCAGCTCCTGCACGGCATCGTCGACAGCAGGCTTGGGGGCCGCGGCTGCGGCATCGGCTTTGGCATCTGCCTTGTCCTGGCGCTCGCGATAGAGGGCCTCGACTTCTTCGACTTCAAAACGCGAATCGCAGTAGTCGCAGACGAGCTTTTGCTCGGCACTGGCAAAGTGAAGGGGGCCGCCACACGCGGGGCACTGATAGTTGACGCTCTCGAAGGCCATGATCGGTCCTTTCCGTGCCGGAGGCTATGCGCCGATGGCGCCACCACAGTATTCGCAGCGCCCACTGGCATCGGGAATGGTGGTTGCACCGCAGAAGGGGCAGGTGACCGCGGTCTTGGGGGCCTTGGCGGCCACGACGCTGTCGCGCGTCTCCTGGCGCAGCTGCACCAGCGCGTCGCGGACCTCGGTTGCCTGGCGCTTGGCCTCGCGGTATTCGATGGAACCGCGCTGATCGATGGTGGAGTCGTTCACGCGCAGGTTGATCTCGGTAAAGTACGGCGTGTTGACGTGGATGGTCAGATTAAAGTCGTAATCCAGGTCGTAGCGCGGCGGATTGTAGCTCTCGCGCTCGCCGTCCTTGGTCTCGCGGTAAATCTCGGTGCGATGCTCGTCGATATCCATATCGCAGCCGAGTACCTGCGAGAACTCGATGATGTCGGGGTTGGCGTCGCGCCAGCGGCTCTGCGAGGTAATGATCAGCAGGCCCGCGTCTTCGTCGAGCATGATGTTGGTGCGCCCGGCAGAGAGCGTGCGCGTGGGGTTGAACGAGGCCAGGCGCTCGGCGTTGGCCTCGCGGTAGGCGAGCTGCTCACGGATATCGTCCGCGGTGCTGGAGCGATAGCCGCCAAAGAAGGGGGAGAGCTTGCCGACGCACTCTTTGCACAGGTAGCCTTCGTTGATCTTGGTCTTTCCCAAAAGCCCCAGTTCGGTACCGCAAATCGCGCACTCTTTCTTCTCGAACATCTTGTCAAAGAAGCCCATGGCTGCCTCCCATCAACAGGTAGCGTGTGTCACTTTTGATGATGGGGGAGTGCGTGATCTTTCACGATACCCAGACGGCTCAACGAGTCTCCACAACTGGGACACATGGCCCATTTTTCATTCCCAAATAAGCTATGGGCGATGAGGCGGATGGACGGCGCTTCAGCATTGCGTGTGAATTACGACTCGTTCTCTACTAAAATGGTTTTCCGGACATCTAATCGGGTGGGGGTTACCATGAGGGCCTGGGAGACACAACCGCATAATTTGCGCCGGGGCATACGGGAGATTCTGTGCCTGGCGCTCTTCTTTTTCACGTTTTTGGCCAGCGAGTACCTCTTTGACGTACGCGTGGCCGAGTTTGTGCCGGCGAACGAGGTCGTTATCTACGAGAGCATCGTTGTCGGCGCGAGCGTGATCGGCTTTTTCGTGCGCCCATTTCTGTATTATCGTCGTCCCCAGTCGATCGATGCGACAAGCGATATTACAGGCGTGCTATTGGTGTCGGCATTGTTGCTGATGATTATGGCGGTGCAGTTTCAGATCGTGATTGCCGGCGGTTTGGTGGCGTGCTGCGCCCTGGGCTACTGCGGGTCGACCGCCCATGCCAATCTGGCGCGGCGTTTTGCGCAGACGCCCTGTTTGGCGCGCGCCGTGGCGGTTTCTTATGCTGCGGGCATTTTGGTACAGGTGCTCAACCATATGGTGATGCCTGCGGGCATTCCCCAGCAGTTTGTCCTCACCGCCTGTGCGATTGCGCTGGTTGGGCTGCTTCACGCCACGCGTCGCGCTAAATTGCGTGATGAGTCTGCGCCCGAGTTCGAGGCCGAGATTGCCGAGCTGTCGGTTGATGCGTTTGAACGTGGTGCCAGGTGGCGCGATGGCCCCGAGGCAAAGGCAGCCTTCCAAGGTGCCGTGGTGCGCCTGACGGTGGCGACCGCCTGCCTCACCGGCGTGTTCGCGGCTCTCAATGCCGGCCTTACGACTTCGCATGCCGCCGGCGCCATCGACCTGGGCGACTGGTCGCGCTTGCTGCCGGTTGTGAGCGCCCTTGCCGCCGGCGTCCTGTATGACCTGCGCGGGCGTTCGTATATGAATATCATCATGACGTGTGCCGCCATGCTGTCCACGCTCTCGTTCTTTGTACTTCTCACCGATGGCAACGGTGGCAATACGCTTGCCGCCACGATTATCTTTTACCTGGGCACGGGCTTTTTCGTGGTGTTCTTCACCGCGAAGTTCGCCGCGATTTCGATGTATGCCCGCTGGGCGTATCTGTGGCCGTGCATGGGTCGTGTTATCAACAACGTTTGCTCGATACTCGTGACGGCTCCGGCGGTGGCGATCATCTCGAGCCAAAATGTGCTGACGGCGGTGGGTGTCGTGCTCGTGCTGTTCGTCGGCATCGCGATTTCGCTGTTGGGACAGTTTGGGCAAGACGGCGAGCGCGAGGCGACGCATGGCGGGCTGGCGTTTGCTACTGACGATCTTGGCGTGAGCCGTGCGCCCGATCAGGCCGACACGGTGCCCCTGGAGCCGCCGGAGCTTTCGTTTGACGATCGGCTCGACGGCTTCGTTGCCGCCTTTGGGCTCACCAAGCGCGAGCGCGATGTTCTGGAGGCGCTAGTCGTTTCGGATGACAGCGTTCAGGACGTTGCGGCGGCACTCTTCCTCTCGCGCTCCACACTCTACCGCCACATTGCCTCGATCAACAAAAAGGTCGGTACCAATTCGCGCGTGGCGCTCATTAGCCTCTTCTGGTCCTGGACACCCCAAGACTAGCCAACCACCACAAAGGGGACAGGCACCTTTGTGGTGGTTTTGCCCTTGGGCTGTCTACTGTGGCGGCTCACCGTGCTACAGCAGCTCGCCGTGGCGGGCGATGTAGCGGCGCTTTGCCAGTTGAGTGAGCGCGATGTAGGCGGCAACGATGCCGATGAGCAGTGCGAAAAAGATTGCGGGTAGCGTCATGAGGCCCAGCGCGTCGGCGATGGGGCTTGCCGGCAGCCAGGTGACAAGCGCCAGGCCTAGCACGGTGAGAGCGCACAGTGCCGGCGCGGCGTGGTCACGTGGGCTCGGCAGGCGCGGGGAGCGCAGCATGTGGATCACGAGCGTCTGCGACCACATGGACTCGATAAACCAGCCACTCTGGAAGAGCGCGGCAAAGGTCGCCATACCCGCGACGTTGCCCGTCCCGGAGAGCTCGGACCAGCTTGCGCCCACGGTGGCGGGGCACACCACAAAGAAGAGCGCGGCGAAGGTCACGATGTCAAACAGCGAGCTCACGGGGCCCAGCTCGAGCATAAAGCCCTTGATGGACGCGGCGTCCCAGGAGCGCGGACGGGCGGTCCAGACGTCATCGACGGTGTCCCACGGTAGCGTGATGCACACGATCTCGTAGACGAGCGACAGCAGCACCAGCTGTAGGGCACTCATGGGCAAAAACGGCAAGAACAGGCTCGCGACGGTCACGGACAGCACGTTGCCAAAGTTGGAGCTCGCTGTGGTCTTGAGGTACTTGAGCAGGTTGCCGTAGGTGCGGCGGCCTTCGATGATTCCGCGTTCGAGCACGCCCAGGTCCTTCTGAAGCAAGATGATATCGGCGGATTCCTTGGCAATGTCGACGGCCGAATCGACTGAGATGCCGCAATCGCTCGCACGCATGGCGGCGGCGTCGTTGATGCCGTCGCCCATAAAGCCCACGGTGTGGCCGAGTAGCTCGCGCATGACGCGCACCAGGCGCGCCTTCTGCAACGGCGAGAGCTTGGCGAAGAGGTGGGTTTTCTCGGCGCGCTCGGCAAGCTCGGCGTCGTCGAGCGCATCGATCTCGGAGCCGAGCAAGACGTTGCTCGCATCGATGCCGATCTGCGCGCAGACGGTGGCGGCGACGCGGTCGTTGTCGCCGGTCAGGACCTTGACCGCCACGCCCTTGGCCTCGAGGGTGGCGACGGCGCCCGCGGCACTTGCTTTGGGCGGATCGAGGAAGGCCAAAAAGCCCATCAGCACCATGTCGCATTCGTCGGCGATGCCAAACTCGCCCACGCAGCGCGGATCGGTCTTCTGTGCCACGGCAATCACGCGCAGGCCCTCGGCGTTAAGATCGGCGACCTGCTTGCGAATCTGGGCGAGCTTGTCTTCGGCGAGCGGCCGGGCGATGCCATCGACCTCGACAAAGGAGCAGATCTCGAGCATCTCCTCGGCAGCTCCCTTGGTAACCATCTGGGTTTTGCCTTGGGCGTCGGAGACAACTACGCTCAGGCGACGGCGCGAGAAATCGAAGGGAACCTCGTCGACCTTGGTGTAGCGGTCGCGCAGGCTCTGGCCCAGCATGGAATCGGGTGCGACGGTCGAGGGTGTCACATCGGCACGGTCGATTACGGCCAGGTCGATAAGATTTTTGAGGCCGGTCTGGAAGAAGCTGTTCAAAAACGCATGGCGCAGCACGCGCGCGTCCTCGTTGCCATCGGTGTTGAGGTAGCGCTCGAGCACGATGCGGTCTTCGGTGAGGGTGCCGGTCTTGTCGCAGCACAGGACGTCCATGGCGCCCAGGTTTTGAATCGCCGGCAGCTCCTTGACGATAACCTGGCGACGGGCGAGGTCCTTGGCGCCCTGCGACAGGCTTGTGGTCACGATGACGGGAAGCATCTGCGGCGTGATGCCCACGCCCACGCTCGTGGCGAACAGCAGCGCGTCGATGACGTTGCCCTTGGTGGCGGCGTTGATGGCAAAGACGGCCGGCGCCATAACGAGCATGAGGCGTACGAGCAACATGGAGACGCTCGAGACGCCGCGGTCAAACGCGCTCTTTTCGCTGCGCCCGTTGAGTATCTTGGCGATGCCGCCCAGGTAGGTGTCCGAGCCGGTGGCAACGACAAGCGCCATGGCGGTGCCGTTTTGCACGGAGGTGCCGGTAAAGACGATGTTCTTGCAGGCAGAGAGTGGCAGCGCGGAGCCGTCGGCGCCCTCGACGACGGTGGCGGCAGCGGTCTTCTCGACTGCCTCGCTCTCGCCGGTGAGTGCGGACTCGATGACAAACAGGTCGCGCGCGGTGATGACGCGGGCATCTGCTGGCACCATATCGCCGGCAGAGAGGCGGATCACATCGCCGGGGACGAGCTCGTCGAAGAGGATCTCGATGCGCTCGTCGTCGCGCAGGGCGGTGCAAGTGTTGGAGACCAGGTCCTTGAGGGCATCTGCCGCATTGCCGCTGCGGGCTTCCTGGATAAACTTCATGCCGCCCGATACCAGCAGCATGATGCTGATGACGATGACCGTGGAGGGGTCGCGCTGCGGCTCGGGCACGGCGAGCACGTCGATGTAGAGTGAGACCAGCGCGAGCGCGGCGAGGATGCCGGCGAAGGGATCGATGAACGCGTCGGCGATGCGGCGGGCGAGCGTCTTGGTCGGCGCTTCGATGGTGTTGGGGCCGGCGGCATCCAGGCGCTCGGTTGCCTGCTCGGCGGTGAGGCCGTTTGCCGTGGCGTCAAGCAGTACGAGAGCGTCCTCGGCGCTATGGGTGGCGGCGAATATGGTGTTCTTGGACAGGCCGGTGCGAGCGGCAGGGCGCGCCGTGCGGCGGCGCTTGGAGATGGCTTCGAGAACCGTGGCGGTTTTGAGCATCAGCATAGGGTCCTCCTTGTTGAAGGGAGTTAGCGTACGTGTCGTATTGAGTTGCAAAAAACCTAGATGTCGCTCACGTCAAGCTCACGAACCACCACAAAGGGGACAGGCACCTTTGTGGGGGGTTGACGATCTGCCGGTGGCGTTTATGCGTGTGCGGAGTCCTCGCGGCGTGCCGAGGGCGACATGCAGGTTTTTCGACTAGGACTGCCTTCCATGGCACACCTCCTTAAGGCCGGGCGCAGCGCGCTTTGGGTATCTCGTACCCCTTTTTAATCCGCCCGTATTCTTGATGAGGGGGTTTGACATGTCAACCCCATTGTTCGGAAAACCATTCCCTCTGACAAAGCCTTTACAGAATGCCGTGGCCCCAAAGCGCGCCCGCATCTACGCTTCGCCTGCGCTAAACTGGAAGGCACGTACGCGATTACGAGAGGAGCCCGCATGGAGGCTTACAAGCAAGAGTTCATCAAGTTTATGGTCGAGTCCGACGTCCTTAAGTTCGGCAGCTTTACGCTCAAGAGCGGCCGTCAGTCTCCGTTCTTTATGAATGCCGGCGCTTACGTGACGGGCTATCAGCTCAAGAAGCTGGGCGAGTATTACGCCCAGGCCATCCACGATAACTTTGGCGACGATTTTGACGTGCTGTTTGGGCCGGCCTACAAGGGCATTCCGCTGGCCGTCGTGACCGCAATTGCCTACCACGAGCTGTACGGCAAGGAGGTCAAGTACTGCTGCGACCGCAAGGAGGCCAAGGACCACGGCGCCGACAAGGGCAACCTGCTGGGTTATGAGCCCAAGGACGGCGACCGCGTGGTCATGGTCGAGGACGTCACCACCAGCGGCAAGTCCATCGACGAGACCTATCCCAAGGTTAAGGCTGCTGCCGACGTCGAAATCAAGGGCCTCATCGTGTCTCTCAACCGCATGGAGGTCGGCAAGGGTGGCGTGACCACCGCTCAGAAGGAGATCGAGGCCAAGTACGGTTTCCCCGTCGCGAGCATCGTTTCCATGGCCGAGGTCGTCGAGACCCTCTACAACCACGAGATCGATGGCAAGGTCGTTATCGATGACGAGCTCAAGACTGCTATCGATGCCTACTACGAGCAGTACGGAGCACGTTAGTTACGGCGTTTTACCAAACGCCGTAACTGCTCGACGCTGCGCGGGCCGCATTTGGACAATCTGACGTTCAAC
>CAJMHR010000033.1 GCA_905213265.1 uncultured Collinsella sp. | reverse complement strand
AGCGCGGGCTTTGCAAGCCTGAGGTCAGGGGTTCGATCCCCCTAACCTCCACCATGATGGACCTGTAGCTCAGTTGGTTAGAGCGTCCGGCTGATAACCGGGAGGTCACAAGTTCGAATCTTGTCAGGTCCACCATCAAAACTGTGAAGAGCCCTGGGGCATTGCCTTGGGGCTTTTTTCTTGTCTGCGATAAATCTCATTTTGGTTTTGTGTGCTGTGCGAAAGATTGGGTAGTATAGCTATTCAATGCGGTGGAGCTGCCGCGTGTTAACCGCTACGTACCGGAGGTGTTCCATGGTTCGTGTCGACATAGAGACCATCGTCATGGCCGCCGGTCCCGTGCCATCGCTTATCGTGCTTCGCGAGCGCTGCAGCAAATCGGACTCGCCCGCGCCGCTGCGTTCCCTTTCCATTCAGACTGGTTCGTTTGAAGCCGCTGCCATCAGCCGCGGCATCGATAGCGGCCGCGCCGAGCGCCCGATTACCCATGACCTGTTGCTCGATACTGTTGGCGCCCTGGGCGCCAAGCTCGAGCGCATCGAGATCGTTCGCGCCGAGCCGCCGGTGTTCTACGCGACGATCGTCGTACTGGCCGATGGTGACGAGCGCAAGATCGACGCCCGCCCCAGTGATGCCATTGCCCTTGCCGTGCGCAGCAATGCCCCCATGTTTGTGGAGGACGACATCATGAATCGCCTGGGCACTGTTTCTACCCACGCCGAGGAAGTCGACGACGAGCAGGAGTTCGAGAAGTTCGACGAGTTCGTCCATACGCTCTCCCCCGATGACTTCTAAATGCGGGGCGTCCAGGTTGCGGAGCGTTCGCTGATGGCCGGCGGGATGTCGGCTGAAGCGGCTGCAATCGCCCGCGAGGCCCAGATGCGCTCGGAGGCTTCTGAGGCGGCTCGCATTGCCTATGTGACGCAGGCCCGCACGCTTCGCGAACGCCGCGGCTCGTTTATCAAGATGGTTGTCATCTCCGCCCTTGTTGCGGCAATCTGCTCGCGCCTTCGTGGTACAGTTGGTGCGCTTGGGTTTTCGATCTCTACGGGCCTGGTGATCTGGGACGTGGTCGATGCGGTCATGCTGACCAGTCAGATCAAGGTACTCGACAAGCGCGCGATGGATATGATGCGCGCCCGCGACGCTGCCGCTAAGATCGCTGCTGAGGCACAAGAACTGTAACGACGCCAAACTCGATGGGAAGGTCTAAAGATGGCACAGGATATGCAGGACGCCGGTAACGTCTCCGCCGAGCTCGACGCCATGGTGTGCGATCTGATCGGCGCGTTCTTGGACGACCTTGCCGCCGGTGAAAACCCTGGCGTGGTCGTGGCAATTGAGGACGCCGCTTCCAACCGTTATCTGGCGGCGCTCGATGAGGATGGCGAAGAGGCGTGCCTCGAGGCGGCCACCAACTTTATCTCCGAGCACAAGATGGGTCTTAAGGACGAGGGCCTGGGCCGTATCGCTCGCTATGCCATCGGCTACACCGGCTGCGTCGAGATTGACGGCGGCTATCACGATGCTCTGCTCGTGAGCTTCTTTGAGACTACGCTCGAGAGCGGTTTTTCGGCATATGTGCTGTATGAGGGCATGGGCGCCGGCGATGGTTTTATGTGGAGCGACCCTGAACCTGCAGGTGAGGAAACCCCTCTCATCTAAAATCGCTAAAATAAACGAGTTTTCGGTAAAAGGCTCAATATTCCCGCTGAGCGTTGTATCGCTGGGCGGGCCGCATACGCGTGCCGGTTGTATATAGATAGAAGATAGGGGAACTACATGCGCGTAGACAATCTGAGGAACATCGCCATCATCGCTCACGTCGACCACGGCAAGACGACGATGGTCGACAAGCTCCTGCGTGCCACGGACGCCTTCCGTGCCAACCAGCAGGTCGAGGACCGCGTCCTGGATTCCAACGACCAGGAGCGCGAGCGCGGCATTACGATTCTCGCCAAGAACATCTCTATCGAGTACAAGGACGTCAAGATCAACGTCATCGACACCCCGGGCCACGCCGACTTCGGCGGCGAGGTCGAGCGCGTGCTGCGTATGGCCGACGGCGCCCTGCTGCTGGTCGACGCTTTTGAAGGCCCCATGCCCCAGACCCGCTTCGTACTGCGTCACGCTATCGACACCGGCCTTAAGATTATGATCGTCATCAACAAGATCGACCGTCCGGGCGCTAACCCCGAGAAGGCCTACAACGACTGCCTCGACCTTATGGCCGACCTGGGCGCCACCGACGACCAGCTTGAGTTCGCCATGGAGCACGTGGTCTACGCCAGCGCCATGAACGGCTTTGCCCGTCTTGACCCCAACGACGGCAACATGGACATGTATCCGCTGCTCGATATGATCATCGACGACATGCCCGCGCCCGAGGTTGACGAGAACGCCCCGCTGGCCATGCAGTGCGTGACCATCGACCACTCCAACTTCGTCGGCCGCATCGGTATCGGTCGCGTGTATTCCGGCGCCATTCACCAGGGCGACCAGATTCTGGTTGTGAAGAACGACGGCTCCAGCGCCACCGCTACCGTCAAGCAGCTCTTTACCTTCGACTACCTGGGCCGCACCGAGTGCCAGGAAGTCGGCGCCGGCGATATCGCCGCTGTCGTGGGTATTGAACGCACCGATATCGGCGATGTCTACACCGACCCCGAGAACCCCGTCGAGCTCGAGCCCATCGAGATCGACCCGCCGACCCTGTCCATCGTCTTTGAGGCTTCGACCTCCCCGCTCGTCGGTCGCGACGGCGACATCGTGGGCGCCCGTCAGCTCAAGGAGCGCCTGTTCAACGAGGCCGAGAACAACGTGACCATGAAGATCGAGGAGCTCGAGGACAAGAGCGGCGTCGAGGTCTCGGGCCGCGGCATTCTGCACCTGTCTGTTCTGATGGAGTCCATGCGCCGCGAGGGCTTTGAGTTCCAGGTCGGCCGTCCCCGCGTCCTGTTTAAGAAGGACGAGAACGGCAACAAGATGGAGCCTGTCGAGCAGGCCGTCGTTGAGTGCCCGGACGAGTACTCAGGCAAGGTCGTTGAGGTCTTCGGTACCTCCGGCGGCATCATGACGAGCATGGACACCTCGGGCATCGTGACGCACCTTGAGTTCAAGATCCCGACGCGCGGCATCATGGGTCTCAAGAACCGCATCATGAACGTCACCCACGGCGAGGGCGTGTTCTACCACACCTTCCTGGAGTACGGTCCTTACGCCGGCGAGATCGGTAACCGTCAGAACGGCGCAATGATCTCCATGACCACCGAGAAGGCCGTTGCCTATGCTCTGGGTACGCTGCAGGAGCGCGGCCAGCTGTTTGTTGAGCCGGGCACCGAGTGCTATGAGGGCATGATCGTGGGCGAGCGCAGCAAGGCCGGCGACATGGTCGTCAACATCGCTCGCACCAAGAACCTGGGCAACCAGCGTTCCTCGACCTCCGATATCTCCGTCCAGCTGGTGCCGCCCCGCACCTTCTCGCTGGAGGAAGCGCTGGAGTACATCGCCGACGACGAGCTGGTCGAGATTACTCCCAAGAACATCCGCCTGCGCAAGCGTCTGCTCAATGCTACCGACCGCAAGAAGGCTGCCGTTCGCGCCGGCCAGGTCAACAAATAAGTGCCGGGCTTTATAGCGTCTAACAAGAAAGGGCGTCGACCGCAATGGTCGGCGCCCTTTTTGGTGCAAGGGGACAGGTTACTTTGCACCACGGTGGAGGAGGTTATCCCCCGAGCGGCTTTCCAGCCAAAGTAAAGTTGTTTAAACATATACATAATTCCACAGGATATAACCGCTTTGATACAAAACCGTTAACAGATAAATATCAACTGGTATTACATTAAAAGACCTCTTTACCAGCGGTTTACATGACTGTTATCTATATTGTATTTTATGCATTGTGGCATAGACGAACCGTCTTAGAAGTTGCCCCCAATGGGTTCTTGCAATGCGCTAGGTAGGTTCTCGTAGATGTTGGGGCTTGTGTTCGATCCGACGATTCGCCGTATTCCACACTGTGTTGTAGGAATTAAGGGACAACTATGGACGCACACCGCTCACGGTCGCTGGGTATGGCGACCCTGGTCTTTATTTTAATTAGCCTTACCGCTGCAGTTTTTCACGGCGCAGCCCCCGTGCGCGCCGAGGATGCGACGACGCCGACGCCGATTGTGATTGATGAGAATACGGCGGACGTTACGGTTGGGCTGTATGCCGATAAGGAACGTCAGCAGCCTTTCGGTAAAGAGAGCTCACCCTCGATTACGACAGCCGATACTATCTACGGTTCTATGGAGGCTCATTTTTATGAGAATTGTGGGCCTACACCTGAAAGGCTTGAGGCGATCTATACCTTTCCCAATTCGATTGCTGTGGAGAACAACGAGGGCGGTGTCTTATGGACGGACGATACCGAGAATGCACAAAGGATGGGAACTTGGTACATAAAGGATAACAAGTTCGTTTTTAATTACGATGACAGCTATCTCAGCGGCCATCCCTCTTCGCTCTATGTGCGGATCAATTTCGAGTTTACGCTCAAAGACAAAGATGTAGATGACGGCAAAAAAGCCGAACTGAAATTTCCAGGCGTTGGCGAAGCTGTGCCGATTAAGATTCAAGATGGCGCAGTTGAGGGAAGTAAATCGGGTATCTTTTCTCAGGATAGCAGTACTGGAATTGCCAAGATAACTTGGACTATTATTCTGAGTGTTACGTCGCACGCAACGGATGTAAAGCTGATCGATACGCTCGGCGACTACCTGGACTTTGACCAAAGCAGCTTCAAGCTCGATGGAAATCCTCTTGGTTCGTCCGTGAGCATCGAAGAGCGAACTGCAATATTGTCGCTAGGTAACCTTTCTCAGGGCGACCATACCGTTACCTACGAAACGACAGTTAGCAAGAACTTGTCTCTTTCTAATGGCACACCTACGCAAGGTAGGAATAGCGTACAAGCAACTTGGGGAAAAGCAAATCCCCAACAATCTCTTACGATTAACGGGGTGTCGGAACCGTTTCAATACGACATGATTCAAAAAGGGGCTGGCTCCGGAACATCGTCTGTCATCACTTGGAAGGTTGTGCTCAACAGGGGATCTCTCAAGGCCGATATGTCTGGCTACGCCTTTACCGACAAGCTCGATGGCAAGCAGGATTATATTGGCAACTACAAGGTCTACAAGGGAGAGACCGCCGATGAAAAACAAAAGATTGATGAGAGAACGCTGAGCGAGTCAGGGGATTCATTTAGCTATACGTTTAATCCAAAAGAGGGCGACCGGTATGCGACCTATTGCATCGTCTATCAAACCAAGCTGAAAGATGAGAAATCCTACGAAAAGGTAAGCAACACGGCAAGCGTGAAAAAAGAAGGTTCAGATCAGCCCTCCGGAGAAAGCACCGCATACTACAACCGTCCTTGGACGGGCAAGACCATTCGTAGAACACTGCTTAATCCGGATGAGGCATCTCGGACCGGAAAAGCAACTTGGCAATTACGCGTAGAGCTCCGTGATTACGTAAATGCGAAAAACCCAACATCCGTTCTTATCAAAGATACCATGCTGGCGGCTTGGAAGCAGACTATGGGGCCGGATACCTCCGATGGTCCTTCACATGTAATTACCATCGGGGATACCAAGCTGGACCAAGGTCCCGATTGGAAGTTTGAGGGAGGCGCAGATCTGTCGCAGAAAAGCAACCAACATAACTGCAATATCCGAATAACCAATATGGATAAAGTCAAAAAAGCACTGGATAAAGACCCTGAAGTGGTTATTACGTATAAAACGGTGACCGACGCACTTCCTGGTTGGTACTCTAACTTTGCCTCTGTTGATGGGTTTAGCGGCTATTCTGATTACGTTTTTTACTATGTTGAAAGCGAAACGAAGCCTTCGGTAGAGAAGAGCGTAAAAATAAATGAAGATGGTTCGCAGGCACGGTGGGATGAGGCGTTTGATTGGAAACCAGTTGATGGCTCGAACGACAAAGGTGCGTGGATTGTCGACTGGACGGTCTATGTCAATCGAGTTAAGACTCCTGCCGATGAATCTTATGGCGCGGGCAAGCTTAATGGTAAAGATGTCGTTGTTAAAGATGAGCTTCCTGATGGAATGAGTTATATCCCCTGTTCGGCTAAATATTCTTTGTATTCAAATCCCTACGAGACGGCGGTGCCCGGCCGCGAATGGGAACATGAGAGAGAAAAAACCGAGGCTTCGGGTGTCTTGCTGACGCCTGCCGTTGATCGTCGAGAGGTTACGTTTTCGATTCCAACGGAAAAGTTGAGTAACAATACAGGCTATGTGAAGCTGACGTATGCAACTGCTGTCAAGAGGTCAGTGGTCGACACGTCAAAGAACCTCGGCGAGCTTACGAACTCGGCGAGTGCGAGCTCGGATAATAAGGATTTTAAGGCGGGCTCTGATACCGTACAGATCAAGAACGACGTATTGTCAAAGACCGGTGCGTCAGTAAGTAATAGTAAACGAATTCACTACACGATTTTTGTTAATGAATCGGCGCTAGACCTAAAAGACGGAACCGACTACCTCGATCTATATGATGTGATGGATTCTAAGTGCACGTTTATCCCCTCGTCGCTTAGCGTATCTGAGCGCGATAACGGCGAATGGCGTGTGCTGACAAAAGAAAAATACAGGACGGCTCTTGATCTCTTTGTCGGAGGCGCTGGAAAGCAGCAGCGATTGACGTTGAGGCTTCCCGATGAGAAATATCTGAAAGTAGAATATGAAGTTCTGTCCGGTGAGTCTGGTACAGTTTCCCTTTCCAACGAGGCACAGCTTGAAGGTATTGCAGGCGGGTATGTGAAACACGAACGTG
This sequence comes from uncultured Collinsella sp., assembly GCA_905213265.1. GTDB lineage: Bacteria > Actinomycetota > Coriobacteriia > Coriobacteriales > Coriobacteriaceae > Collinsella. The sequence goes on along the minus strand of CAJMHR010000033.1, from coordinate 20,664 downwards.
AATATGACATAGATGCCGGCGCATCGGGAGGCGGAACGGGGCACGGCATTGTGGTCCACAAAGTGGATGAAAAGGACGTTACCGCGCCGTTGGCTGACGCTACGTTCACACTCTATGCGATTGACATGGATAAGGCGCAGGACAGTGCCGGCGTTGAGGGCGCAAAGACGTTTTTTTCTGACGGAACGACTGGCCCTGACGGAAGTGTGACTTTTGGAACGAGTTCGGGAACGAGTTCGGGCGCCATGGCATCCTGCAAGCTTTACTGCCTCGAAGAGACGACGGCGCCTCCTGGATATCGCGCCGCCCAACCAACATGGATTCTGCTCAAGGGCAGCGCGGACGACGGGCAATACGAGCAAGCCATGAATACGGCGAAATCTTTGCTTGGTGCCAATACGGAGATAACGTCAGATGCAGAGATTTGGGTGTATGACGCGCCCCTTGAAGGCAAAGCGACGATAAAAGCAAAGAAAGTGCTTAAAGGCGGAACCTTCAGGGAAGGTCAGTTCTCGTTCGCGCTCAAGGACGCCGAGGGCAAAGTGCTCCAGACGGTGACCAATAATGACAAGGGAAATGTCTCCTTTGACGTCAAGTACAACAAGGCGGGAACCTATGCCTACACCATCTCCGAGGTCGAGCCCGAGGGCGCCGTCGACCATGTTAAAGATCACATCACCTATGACAGGACCGTGTACAACGTCACGGTTAAGGTAACTAATGGCACGGACCAGCTCAACGTCGTAGTTACCTATGGCAAGGGCTCTCAGGATCCGCCAACCTTTACCAACAAATACTCGACCACGCTTCCCGAGGCGGGCGGGGCTGGCTTGACTATGACGTATTTGGCTGGCGCATCGTTGCTGTGCTTTGCCGCGACGTGGATGCATGCTCGCCGCCATCGCGATCAAGATCGAGGTGGTCGCCGTGAGTAGGCTTAGCCGCCGCTTGTTGACCGTCATGATGGTGGCCATGATGGCTATCCTTGCTTTTGCAGTGTCGCCCGAGACGGTCCGTGCTGCCGATGCCGGGGTCATCACGATTAGCGGCGACGTCGCGACGCAATACGATGCGTACCAGCTCTTTTCGGCAACTGTTGCCGATAAGGCCGGCTCCGATCAAAAGGTTGCGACGGACTTGGCGTGGGCGAATGATGCCGTTTGCCAGGCCGTTCTCCCTGTGCTTCATGATGCGGGGCTTGATAGCTCGGCATCGACGGCGCAAGCGGCAGCCGAATGGATGAATGCCGACGGACGCATGACGACTGCGCTGACGGCAAAACTTGCCCGCGCAATTGTCGAAGCAGGCGCCGCCTCCGTGGGCCTTAACGCGGGCACGGCGGCCGAGCTGCCCTGTGGCTACTGGCTCATCGTTGTCGACGACGACGCCATCGCTCAGGGCGAGGCCGGCACCGCGCCGATCATGGCCCTGGTCGGCGGCAGCGCCGTCACCGTCAAGCCCAAGGCCGCGACGCCCAAGGTGGCCAAGCACGTGCTGGAGGACAGCACCGCCGCATGGGGCAAGGCCGCCGACGCCACGGTCGCCGACGACCTGTACTGGCGCCTCTCTGCCACGGTCCCGGCCGGGCTCACGGCCTACGACGCCTATACGGTGCAGTTCGTCGACACCATGAGCGTGGGGCTCGACCCCTCCAAGGTCGCCACGAGCATGCGCATGTACGTGGCGGCGGGCGCGGACGGCGGCTTCGATGTGGTCGCATGTGAGGGCGGCAACGTCAGCTCGACGCCGGCTAAAGGGTGGACAGACATAACTTCACGGTGCAAGGTCTCGGTCGAGGGCAATGCCTTCACCGTGCGTACCGGCGACCTCATCGCCGCGCTCGGCGGGGCAGACGCCTTTACCTCGGGCGCCCGCGTGGTCGCTGTCTACAATGCGCCGTTGGGGGCCAACTGCAATCGAGGCGCTACCAAGGGCAATCCCAACGAGGTCTTCCTGCGTTACCCGCGCTCTCCCCTCGCCGACCAGTCCGGCGACGCCGGATTCACCCGCACGCCGAGTGACGATGCGACGGTCTACACCTGGGGACTCAGTCTGATCAAGCGCTCAAGCTCGGACGATGAACCGCTCGCGGGCGCCAAGCTGCGCATCATCGATGACCGCGGGCGCATTCTAACGACCGACGGCGCGTGGTCGACGGATGCCGGCGCGTGCGTCACCACCGGCGCAGATGGCCATGTGGAATTGAACGGTGTGGACGCGGGTGTCTACACCGTCGAAGAGGTCGCGGCTCCCAAGGGCTACACCGCCTTTGAGGGCAAACGTGCGGTGACAGTTACGGCCGAGGGCCTGGACGTTAAACAGGTAGCAGCAGCGAAGCCCGAGGTGACCGTGTCGGCCGAGAGCTCCCTACGGGTTGATACCGCCGATGCCGGGACGGGTTCGATTGAGCTGTCGGTGCTCAACACCCCAAGCAAAGAAGCAAGTCGAAGCTTTATGCCCTCGACGGGAGATAGAGCGTTGGTGCTGGTGGCGGTTTTGGCTGCCATCGGAGTGGCGGTTATTGTTGTCGCGCTCGTCATCAAGCGGGGAGGAGGTCGCCGTGAAAAATAATTGCCCCCCTTGTTCAATGGCGTACTGCCTCCGTAGCGAGTGACGCGCAGGTCCATCGGCCTGATGATCATTGGTTTTGAAAAAGTTACTAGAGAACCCTCCAAGAAAAGCGGGGCACCCGGTCGATGCGATCGGGTGCCCCGCTTCGTTTGTTGGTGCAAAGTAACCTGACCCCTTTGCACCACCACAAAGGTGCTTGGCATCTTTGTGGTGGTCGGCGGCTAAGCGGTGGGGAGTCCTGGCGTGTTAGCTGGCTGCTGCGGTTTGAGGTGGGCGTTGCGCCAGATGATTTGGATGATGTAGCCGAGTGTAAAGACGAAGGCCACGCCGCTGATGAAGTCGCCTACGAGGGGAAGCCCCGTGAGGGCGCCTGCGATCACGCCGCCCACAGCCGCCATGGCGTAGCGGTTCTGGCTGTTTCCGACCATGCGCGCGATCGCGCACCCCGCAAAGGCGCTCGACACCAGTGCGATGCCAATAACACCGCACAAGAGGGCTCCGGCAAGCGACAGACCAGCGATAGAGATAATCAGCAGTAGGACGGCGGGGACGATAGCAATCGTGCTCAGAAGACCGCTCACCCACAGGGGCATGGGGCGCTGGTGGAGCATGCCGGCGGCGCTGGCGGTCGCGCGCGGAAAGACGAGCTCGAGCAGCAGAGCGACAAAGCAGGTCGAGAGTGCCGCGGCGACGATACCGCCGATGACATCGTTAACGGTGGAAGTATCCTCGTTCTCGGTGCGGTCGATCTTGAGCGCGCCTACCTCGGCTCCTGCGGCACGCTCGGGGTCCTCGGAGACGTGCGCGTTCACGGTGCCGGTGATGTGGGCGTCCTTGCCCAGGATGAGCTTGTCGGCCCAAACCTCGACATCGCCCTCGACGGTGCCATCGATGGTCACCGTATCGCCCGCAAGCGCTGCCGACTTGGTAGAGCCGCGCAGGGCAACCGTCTCGCCTATCGCGTAAAAACAGTTGGCGGTGCTGTCGGAATTGAGCACAACGTGCTGACCGACGACCGTGACGCTGCCATCAACCATGGTCTTGGCGATATCGATAGTGCGTGCCGCCAAGCGGACGGCGCCGCCCACCGTGCAGTCGCGGATAGAGAGGGTATCGCCCGCGGCGATGATATCGCGGTCAATGGACGCATCGTTCAAGTTGAGGGCCTGGCCGGCCCAGTACAGGTCACCTTCGACGCCGGACGAATTGGCGTCATTGTCGGTCGCAAGTACGTTGCCTGCGGTGTCCGTGCCGGCGAACGACGCCGTGGGAAGTGCGGTGAGCGCGAGCGCGATGAGCGCGAATAAGATCGTGATGCGGCCCCACGCTTTACGGCGTTGGGTCGACGGGAATTGATTACAGGGCATAGTGAATCCTTCGTCAGATGCTCGACATGCACCTAACAGGGTACCCAACGCGTGGGCGCTCTAAAAGAACCTCTCGGTTGCATTTCGAAGGATGAGCCCGCGCCACCTACTTTTTGCGGTGCAAAAAGCGTGCGATGTCATCCTCGGTGGGGCTTTTGATATCAAAGCGCAGCGACAGCCAGCGTAGTCCCATGGTCACCACGACGCAAACGACCAGTGCGACGACATTGCTGACCAAGCCGCTCATGACAAGGCAAACATAGCTTGCCGATCCGGCGATGGCCGCGATGGCATAGAAGTTGGTGCGCTGGAAGATACCCGGCACCACACCCATAAAACCATCTCGCAGCATGCCGCCGCCCACCGCGGTAAAAAAGCCCATCATGATGCACACCGCCGGCGCAAAGCCGTAGACCAGCGCCTTGTCTGCGCCGGTTGCCGCATAAATACCCACCGAGATGATATCGAGCAGGGGAATGAGCTTTTCGGGCTTGTCGACGATTGCCGGGAAGATGTAGATGATGGCCGCGGTGGCGATGGAGAGCGGGAGCGCCATCGGTTGGTTGAGGATGTAGACGTTGCCCACCTGCAGCGTCATATCGCGCAAAAGACCGCCGCCCAGTCCACAGACCACGGCGAGCGCGACGGCGCCCACCAGGTCGAGTTTGTGCTCGCGTGCGACCAACACGCCCGAGATCGATGCCGCGACGACGGCAAACATCTCGAGCCAAAACGGGATGGCAACCATGGCATCCGAGGCGTGTGCGGTAACGATCATAGCGGCGGCAACGGGCAAGATGGGGTCCTTTGAGTAACGGGTTTAGACAATGCCCGTACATAGTACATGTTCGGCGCCGATTGCGACCCTATTGCTCGGCAAACGGTCGGGACTGGGTACGGTCATAGGTTCCATGTTTGGGGATCCGGGTTGATGCTGAACGCGATGGGGGCGTGGTCGAATAGGAGGGATGTCCAAATTTTGAGCTCCGCTCAAAATTTATCCGGTCGGCTTGCGCCGACCGCGCTGCGCTAAAAACGCGCCACGGGCGCGTTTTCTTTATGCTCCGCGCCCTGGCGGGTTCGAATCCCTCCTCCTCCGCCGTATTTGCTTGTTAGGGACTCAAAACAAAAAAGCTCCCATTCCCGGGAGCTTTCTCAACCAAAATGGCGGAGGAGGAGGGATTCGAACCCTCGTGACCTTATACAGGCCAAACGGTTTTCGAGACCGTCGCATTCAACCACTCTGCCACCCCTCCGCGTGGGGTAAAAACAAAGCAGGCTCGAAGGCCTGCTTTGGAATTAACTGGCGGAGAGTCAGGGATTTGAACCCTGGAGACGCTTTTGACGCCTACACGATTTCCAATCGTGCTCCTTCGGCCACTCGGACAACTCTCCGTTAAATGCGAAAGTCAGTATACACGAGGAATCGCAAAGTGCAAACAGAAAAGTTGGCATTTTTTAAAACGCTTGGCCGCGCTTGGCGTTGCAGTGGGGTTTGAGGTGCCAAAAAACGGCTTCCGACCAGCGTGGTTGATCAACTCAATTGTTCAAAAGGGGTATTCATAAGCGACTTGGCAATGAATTTAAAAATCTTTGGGTGGTGCTGTGGACCACTGGTATGCATTTTGCGACCACAGCCTTGTGCCCGTTGACCTGCGGCTTGGCTCAGCTTGTCCCCACGGCACCGTATCTTGTCCACAGATCTGTCAAGCTTTTGGTCGGCATTTGGTTGGAATGCGCATGAAACGTGGTGCGAGTATGGGCATATGTGGAGGTCATGAGGTTGTAGCTGCAAATTATTGCAGCCTAGGAGGTTGAAAGATATTATTACCAAGTCTTTTCCTGCTTCAGGCGCACCTTCACGACCTGAAGCCACATTTGCCCAGAGGAGGTGACAATATGAAGGCTTATGAACTGCTGTTCTTTGTTGACCCGTCGCTCGACCCCGAGACTCGTCTCGCTGTTATGAAGCGTATCGATACCACGATCGCTGAGGGCGCTGGCAAGGTCGACTCCGTTGACGAGTGGGGCAAGCGCAAGCTCGCCTACGAGATCAACGACCTCACCGATGGTGACTACACCCTCATCAACTTCCACGCAGATCCTACCCAGATCGCCGAGCTTGATCGCGTCCTGCGCATCACCGACGCTGTGGTCCGCCACATGATCGTCCGTCGCGACGACCAGGAGTAAGACTGTCGTTTTGGACTGGGCTTGTGCCCCAAGAGGAAGTAGTGAGTTATGAGCATCAATCGAGTGAACATCACCGGTAACCTCACCCGCGATCCCGAGCTGCGCGCCACCGCCGGCGGAACCCAGGTTCTGTCCTTTGGCGTCGCCGTGAACGATCGTCGCCGCAACGCGCAGACTGGCGAGTGGGAGGACTATCCCAACTTTGTCGACTGCACCATGTTCGGCACCCGCGCCGAGGCCGTGAGCCGTTTCCTGGCAAAGGGAAACAAGGTCGCGATCGAGGGCAAGCTGCGCTACAGCTCTTGGGAGCGCGACGGCCAGCGCCGGAGCAAGCTTGAGGTCATCGTCGATGAGATCGAGTTTATGAGCTCCCGTGGTGGCCAGGGTGGCTACGATCAGGGCGGTTACGCCCCCGCAGCGCCCGCGCCCGCAGCACGTCCTGCCGCACCGGTGGCCACGCCGCCTGCGGTCGACGTCTACGATGAGGACATCCCGTTCTAAGGGTTGTTCACCTATTTTTGAGTGAGAGGCGGCTTCGGTTCGCCGAAGTTGCCAAATGAAAGGTATTTTGACATGGCTAATGATTTTTCTGCACGTCAGCCGCGTCGTAAGTACTGCCAGTTCTGCAAGGAGAACACTGAGTTCATCGACTATAAGGACACTCAGCTTCTCCGTAAGTACATGACCGACCGTGGCAAGATCAAGCCCCGTCGCGTCACTGGCGCTTGCACGCAGCATCAGCATGACATCGCCAACGCCATCAAGCGCGCCCGCGAGATGGCTCTCCTGCCGTACACCGTCCCCGTGGTTTCCTCTCGTGGCAACCGCGACCGCGGCTAAGAAGGGAGACGCATCATGAAGGTTATTCTTCTCGATGAGATCAAGGGCAAGGGCGGCGAGGGTGACGTCGTAGAGGTCGCTCAGGGTTACGCTGAGAACTTCCTGTTCCCCAAGAAGCTCGCTGTTGCCGCCACCAAGGGCAACCTCAAGCAGCTTGACGAGCGTCGCAACAACATCGCCAAGCGCGAGGCCGTCCGTCTGGCTACCGCCAACGAGACCAAGGCTGCCTTCGAGGGCAAGACGGTCACCGTTGACGTCAAGGTCGGCGACGAGGGCATCCTCTTTGGCTCCGTTACCGCCGCTATGATCGCTGACGCCATCAAGGCTCAGCTCGGTATGGACATCGACCGCAAGCGCGTCGAGCTCGGTAAGCCCATCAAGGTTGCCGGTGCCCACACCGTTGCCATCTCGCTGTACCGCGAGATCAAGGCCGAGGTTGTCGTTCTCGTCGGCGTTACCGCCGAGGAGCTCGCTGCCGAGGCTGAGGTCGAGGAGGCCGCTGAGGTCGCCGAGGCCGAGACCGCCGAGGTCGAGACTGAGGCTGCTGCCGAGTAGCATTTGCTGCAACGCAACAATCTTGTTCTAAGAAGGGCGCTCTGGGAAACCAGGGCGCCCTTTTGTTTTTTTGCGCTGAGTGAGTGTCATGGCGAACGTTGCGCCGAAGTCCTATATACAGGACCGTTCATCCGTTTGGTTCGGTGATGATTGGCGGCGCGCGGCGCGTTTTGGGACCGTGGCTGATACTATGGATGCTCGCAAGCGATATGAATGAGGATGCTCATGGCATATGACGATAGGGAGACCGGGCTGACGGTCGAGGACCGCGGCTCAAAGTTGGGTCTTCCCCAAAACCAAGATGCAGAGGCCAATGTACTGGCCGCTATGCTGCTATCGCCCGAGGTGGTCGAAGAGGCCCAGGTCGAGCTGCAGCCCGATGACTTCTACCGGCCCATTCATAAGACCATCTATACCGCGATGGTCGATATGTACAACAGCCGCATTCCCATCGACTCCATCTCGCTGATCGATTACCTGCGAAGCATCAACAAGCTCGATGCCGTGGGCGGCGAAGCGTACATTTTGGAGTTGATGGGTCAGACCCTGTCGCTCGTCAACTGGCAGCACCATGCCGCCATCGTTCGCCGCGATTCGATGCTGCGTGAGCTGATCGGCGCCACCAACGAGATCAACGCGCTGGCCTATAACGCCCCCACCGACACCAAAGAGGTCGTGGAGCTAGCCGAGAGCAAGCTGCTCAAGGTTACGGCGCGCGAGGTCAAGTCGAGCTACAAGACGCTGACCGAGTTTATGGTCGAGGCCTATAACGAGGCCGAGGAAGTGTGCCAGGCCGGTGGCCAAGCTGCGGGCGTGCCCACGGGCTTCCCGTCGCTCGACCGTATGCTCATGGGCTTCCGCGAGGGCCAGCTCATCATTATCGGCGCCCGCCCTGCTGTGGGTAAGACGTCGTTCGCCCTGAACCTGGCGCTCAATGCTGCCGCTGCTGGTTATACCGTCGGCTTCTTTTCGCTGGAGATGTCGGGCAAGGAAATTGCCCAGCGTCTGATTTGCGCCTACGCCATGATCTCGATCAGTGACTTCCGCATGGGCCGCATTAGCCCCGAGCAGTGGGCCAATATCAACGAGGCTACGCAGACCTTGTCCAAGCTCGATATTCTGATTGACGATACGCCCGGCACCACAGTGACCGAGATTCGCGCCAAGAGCCGCCGTATGCTCCATAACAAGGAGAAGGCAATCATCATCCTGGACTACCTGCAGCTGGTGAGCCCTCCGCCGGGACGCCGCTCCGAGAGCCGTACCGTCGAGGTTTCGGAGATGTCGCGTGGTCTGAAGATCATGGCTAAGGAGCTCAAGATCCCGCTCATCGCGCTGTCGCAGCTTTCGCGTCAGGTCGAATCCCGTACCGGCAAGCGCCCGCAGCTTTCCGACCTTCGTGAATCGGGCTCTATCGAGCAGGACGCTGATATCGTTATGTTCTTGGACCGCTCCGCCGACGAGGCCGAAGCCTCGCGCGACGATCGACCCGACGAGGGCGTTACGCGTATCGTCGTGGCCAAGAACCGTTCGGGCCCGATCGGCGACGTCGACCTGATGTTCCTGCCGGCATCCACCAAGTTCTATGAGCTTGATGGGGCACATGCCGAGGAGTAGGACAGGCGCCCGTTGCACGGGTATACTGGGAATGTTTTGTGCTTCTGCGTGCCGGCGTGGCGCGTAGACAGTCCATGAATGTAAGGAGTAAACATGCCGTCAACCGTTTTGGTCGGTGCCCAGTGGGGCGATGAGGGCAAGGGTAAGATTTGCGACCTAGTCGCCGGCGACTTCGATGCCGTCGTGCGCTACTCGGGCGGCAACAACGCCGGTCACACCATCGTCGTCAACGGCAAGAAGTACGGCCTGCACCAGGTGCCCTCCGGCATCATGTATTCTGACCACGTGTCGGTGATCGGTAACGGCTGCGTCGTCAACCCCAAGGTTGTCCTTGAGGAGATCGACATGTTCGAGGCCGACGGCATCACCACCAAGAACCTCAAGATTAGCGGCAACGCGCATGTCATCATGCCGTACCACATCGATCTGGATGGCGCCTTTGAGCAGAAGCTCGGCAAGAAGAACATCGGTACCACCAAGCGCGGCATTGGTCCGTGCTATCAGGACAAGATGGCGCGCATTGGCCTGCGCATGCAGGACATGCTGGACGAGGCGCTGTTCCGCGACAAGCTGGAGACCGCTCTCGCCCGCGTGAACCCCGAGCTCGAGCTCATCTACAACCTGCCCACCTACACCGTGGACCAGATTTGCGACGAGTACCTGCCGATGGCCGAGCGCCTGCGTCCCTACATCACCGAGACGAGCCTGCTGCTCAACAACATGATTGACGAGGGCAAGGACCTGCTGTTTGAGGGCGCCCAGGCGACGCTGCTCGACATCGACCACGGTACCTATCCGTACGTGACGTCTTCCAACTGCACCGCCGGCGGCGCCATCACCGGCTCCGGCGTCGGTATGAAGAACGTCGACCGCGTGCTGGGCGTCATGAAGGCCTATATCACCCGCGTCGGTTCGGGCCCCATGCCCACCGAGCTTTCCTATGAGTCCGAGGCCGGCAACACGCTGACCGAGGAGGGCTACGAGTACGGCGTGACCACCGGTCGCCGTCGTCGCTGCGGCTGGTTTGACGGCCCCATCGCCAACTACGCCTCGCGCGTCAACGGCCTCACCGATATCGCCATGACCAAGCTCGACGTGCTTTCGGCCTTCGACACCATTAAGGTGTGCGTTGCCTATGACGTCGATGGCGAGCGTTACACGAGCGTGCCCGAGCATCAGGTGCGCTTTGAGCATGCCAAGCCCATCTACGAGGAGCTTCCTGGCTGGAAGTGCGATATCACCGGCTGCCGCAGCTTTGAGGAGCTGCCGCAGGAGGCTCAGGACTACGTGGCGTTTATCGAGGATCTGGCGCACACCCGCGTGACGTTCATTGGCGTTGGCGCTGGTCGCGAGCAGATCATCAACCGATTCTGGAAGTAATCGGGACTATTTGGTTATTGCGATATACCCCTTTGCAGCCCGGACGGGCGGCCGAGGGGTATATTTGCTTGCAAAGGGCTCGCGCGGAGCGGGCCGTTAATCCATAGAGGAGGCACCCTTGAAGGCGGACACTCAAACCATCGACATCCTGTTGTTGGGCAGCGGCGGCCGTGAGCATGCTTTGGCAGCTAAGCTCGCGGCATCACCGCGCGCCGGCAAGCTCTACATCGCGCCGGGCAACGGCGGCACCGCGAGCTGCGGCGAGAACGTTGTTCTCGACGACTGCGATCCTGCGGCCGTGGCAGCGTTTGCTCAGAGCCGCGGATGCGGACTCGTGGTAATTGGCCCCGAGGCTCCGCTCGTGGCGGGCGTGGCCGACGCCGTGCGCGCGGCGGGTATTCCCTGCTTTGGCCCGGGTGCCGAGGGCGCCCAGATGGAGGGCTCCAAGCTGTTCTCCAAGCAGCTCATGGAGCGTGCGGGCATTCCGACGGCAGCCTATGGTTCGTTTACCGACGAGGCTTCGGCTCTCGCCTACGTGCGCGAGCAGGGCGCCCCGCTGGTCGTCAAGGCCGACGGCCTTGCCGCCGGCAAGGGCGTTATCGTGGCGACCGAACTTGAGCAGGCCGAGGAGGCCGTGCGCGAGTGCTTTGGCGGCACCTTTGGCGATGCCGGCAATACCGTGGTCATCGAGGAGATGCTGACCGGCCCCGAGTGCTCGCTGTTGGCCTTTACCGACGGCAAGACTGTGCGCCCCATGGCCACCTCGCAGGACCACAAGCGCGCGCTCGAGGGCGACAAGGGCCCCAACACCGGCGGCATGGGCGTCTACAGCCCGGTGCCCATCGTGACTGACGAGGAGCACGCCACCATGGTGAAGGTCATGGAGCAGACCGTGGCCGAGCTCGCTGCCGAGGGTATCGACTACCGCGGCTGCCTGTACGGCGGCTTTATGCTCACGCCTGCCGGCCCCAAGGTGCTGGAGTTCAATGCCCGCTTTGGCGACCCCGAGACGCAGGTCGTGCTGCCGCGCCTTAAGAACGACCTGGTCGAGGTCATGCTCGCCTGCGCCAACTGCGAGCTCGATCAGATTGAGCTCGACTGGCGTGACGAGTGGGCCGTGGCCGTTGTCCTGACGAGCGCGGGCTATCCCGGCAGCTACGAGAAGGGCAAGGTCATCACTGGCATTGAGGATGCCGAGGCCATGGAGAACGTGACCGTGTACCACGCGGGCACTGCCGTGGTGGACGGCCAGCTCGTGACCAATGGTGGCCGCGTGCTTGCCGTGACCGCTCTGGGCGACACGTTCGAGAACGCTCGCAACCTTGCCTACGAGGCCTGCGAGAAGATTGATTTTGAGGGCAAGACCCTGCGTCACGACATCGGCCTGCGCGCGCTGCGCGGCCGCGATGCCTGGGATGCCTAAAATCCGAGAGGAATGAGACGGATGGACGAGAAGAACGAAGAACTCGTGGACGCGCAGATCGTCGAAGAGGACAGCCGCATGTATGGGCACGCCGAGGGCGAGCCTGGTGGCGAGGTCGCTGACGAGCCGGCGCTGGTGCTGGGCGACGACGACCCACACGATGCCGAGCTGCACGAGAAGATTCTTTCGGAGGAGTGCGCCTGGAAGGGCAAGATCCTCGACGTCCACCGTCTTGAGGTCGAGCTGCCCAACGGTCACCGCAGCGCCCGCGATATCGTTCGCCATCCGGGTGCGGCGGCCGTTGTGGCACTGACCGAGAGCGGCAAGATCGTACTGGTGCGTCAGTACCGCACCGCCATCGACCGCGTGACGGTCGAGATTCCCGCCGGCAAGCTCGATTCAGGCGAGGACCCGCTCGATTGCGCCAAGCGCGAACTGCATGAGGAGACGGGCTTTAGGGCTGGTCGTATTCGCTTTTTGACGTCGATTGTCACGTCCTGCGGTTTTTGCGATGAGATCATCCACATCTACTTGGCTACCAAGCTCGAGTTTGATGCGCCCAACCCCGATGATGACGAGTTTGTCAACGTGGACCTGGTGCCGCTGCACGAGCTGATCGACGCCGTGCTCGACGGCAAGATCGAAGACGCCAAGACCGTCGTAGGCGCCTTGGCCTGCGATAGCATCGCGCACCGCCTTGGGAGCGCGGAGCTTTAACGAGTGGGGATAGCCCTGGGACAAGTACTACTGATTGCTTTGTCTCAGGGCCTTACGTTGCTGATATTTCTTTGAGGATCACATGCTGAAGAGGTTTCTTTCGTATTACAAGCCCCAGATGGGGCTTTTTGTTGCTGATACTGTTTGTGCTCTGGTGCTTGCCGCCATTGACCTGGCGTTCCCCATTATTCTGCGCAATTTGACCGGTGGGCTGTTTACTCAGGGTCAGGCTGCCATTATGCAGGCGCTCGGCATGATCGCGGTGGGCTTGGTGTTGATGTATGCCGTCCGCTGCGCCTGCCGCTACTTTGTGAGCTATTGGGGTCACGTGATGGGCGCGCGCATGGAGTCCAAGATGCGCGAGGACCTGTTCGACCAGTATGAGCGCTTTAGCTTTGCGTACTTCGACCGCAACAGCTCGGGCGACATGATGAGCCGCGTGGTCAACGACCTGTTCGATATCTGCGAGGCGGCGCACCACGTGCCCGAGTGGATCATCATCTGCGGCATCGAGATTATCGGCTCGTTTGTGATTCTCTTTACCATCGCCCCGGTGCTGGCGCTCGCCATGGCCGTGGTGACGGCGGCGTTTGCGGTCATCATGTTTTGGCAGAACATGCGCATGCGCGAGGTCTTTAGCGACAACCGCAAAAAAATCAGCGGCATCAATGCGCAGCTGCAGGATTCGCTGGCGGGCATGCGCGTGGTCAAGAGCTTTGCCAATGAGGAGACCGAACGCTTCAAGTTTCGCGCCTCCAACAATCGCTATCTTTCGTCCAAGGAGAACATGTATCACGCCATGGGCGTCTATACCGCGACGTATGGCCTGCTCTCGGGTGTGCTCTATGTGATCGTGGTGCTGCTGGGCGGCTGGCTGGTCGCCCAGGGACAGCTGCAGGCGGTCGATATGGCGACCTTCGCGCTCTACATTTCGCTGTTCTGCACGCCGCTCGAGACACTCGTCAATTCGGCCGAAACGTATCAGAAGGCTATCGCCGGCTTTAAGCGTATGGACGAGGTGCTCTCGACCGCGCCGGATATCCAGGACAAGCCGGGCGCCACGGATCTGCAGGTGACTGCCGGCGCCGTGGAGTATCACGACGTGTGCTTTAACTACGAGGATGTTGAGCTGGGCGAGGGCGATGCCGACGAGCGTCCCGTTATCGACCATATGGACCTGTCCATCAAGCCCGGGCAGACCATCGCTTTGGTTGGCCCTTCGGGCGGCGGCAAGTCCACAACCTGTTCGCTGCTGCCGCGCTTTTATGACGTGGCTGCCGGATCCATTAGCATCGACGGCCAGGACGTGCGTGATGTGACGCAGCAGAGCCTGCGCCGTGCCATCGGCCTGGTGCAGCAGGATGTCTATCTGTTTGACGGTACGATTGGCGAGAACATCGCCTACGGCAAGCCGGGCGCTACAGCGGAAGAGATCGCCGAGGCCGCCCGCCGCGCCAACATCGATGCCTTTATCGAGTCGCTTCCACAGGGCTATGACACGGTCGTGGGCGAGCGCGGCAGCCGTCTTTCGGGCGGACAGAAGCAGCGCGTTGCCATCGCGCGCGTGTTTCTCAAGAACCCCAAGATCCTGATTCTGGACGAGGCGACGAGTGCTTTGGATAACGAGAGCGAGGAGGCGGTGCAGGAGTCACTCGAAGAGCTGGCACGCGGCCGCACCACGATTATCATCGCCCACCGTCTTTCGACCATTAAGCATGCCGACGAGATTGCGACCGTTGAGCATGGTCGCGTTGTGGAGCGTGGCACGCACGAGGAGCTTCTCGCCCGTGGCGGCACCTATGCCCGTTACTATCGAATGCAGTTCGAAGGTGCGCGTGCGCACGAGCTCGACTGATTGATATGACAGGAAGTTTATGGCTGACAAGAACCCTTTGACTCCGGAAGAAGTGACGGAGTTATTCTCCGAAATCGATGCATCTGGTGTCTTGGATCCCACGCTTGCCAAAAAGCGAACCGAGCGCATGCGTGAGAAGGAGGCTGCGGCCAAGCGCGGTGACAAAGCGGCGCTGGCGCAGCTGCGCAGCGAGGACCGCGCGAGCCAGGCAAAACATATCGACCCGCTGTCCGAGGACGATCCTTCGGGTTCGCAGGTGAGCCATACCATTACGAAGACTGCCATGGCCGTGGTTATCGGCATCTTGGTGCTGATCGTGGGCATGCAGATTGGCTACGGCGTGATGCGTCGTCTGAACACCGCCAACCTGTCCGAGAGCGTTTCGGTCGATACCGTTTCGACGGCGCTGAAGGGCGGCCTTGAGTGGGGCAACGGCTTTACGCAGTTCCCGCTCGACTTTACCGTCGATGAAGCCGATGAGCGTACGGGCACGGTCGAGGTGACGGTGTTGGACACATCGTCTGCCAACGAGCTCGAGCTGCTGTCCAACGGGCAGATTCAGGCCGCGGCGCTTGCGACCAACGCGTTGCTCAACGATAAGATCGACCGCGTGGTGTATAACGTTCACGCCTATATCGACGAGGATAGCAATATTCAGCACGATTCCTTCTTTGGCATGTTCCCCGCGCGGGGCCACCAGAGCGCCATCCTGACGTTCGTGTGGACCAAGAGCTCATCCAACGCCACGAATATCGACTGGAAGATGCGCATCGTGAGTATGGATGACACCATCGCCGAGCGCATTCAGAAGCAGGTGAACTCGGTGTCGTCGTTGATTGAGGACCCGGTGGTGAGCCAGACCAAGATTGACGAGGAAAAGGACGAACGTGACCTGGAACATCGTCTGCATGGCCGCGAGATTTTCCGCGGCGGCAAGCCCGATCGCTCACCGTCCGATCTGCTGGAACAGGACAAGAAAAAGTAAGAGGCCATCATCCCGCGTGAGCCACAAGCCCACGCGGGATGATTTTTCTGGGACGGGGATTAAAAAATCATTATGCATAGAAAGTCATAATTATCATTTCGTAAACATTTCGATGAAATTAACGCCATGAGGCATGCTTGCGGTTACAATACCGCGAGGCCTAACTACACACCTTTAAGCCGGTCCTGTGAGACCGGGAAGGAGAATTATGGCGAACAACCATACCGCGGGCGCTGCCGCTCGCACCTTCGCGCCCAGCGAGCTTTGCCAGCGTATGCTGACCAAAACCAGCAAGGGCACCTGCGGTCCCTGCATCCTGTATCTTGAGGATGGGACCATTTTTTATGGACGTGCATGCGGCGCCGCGGGCACCGCGACCGGCGAAGTCTGCTTCAACACCTCGCTCGAGGGCTACTTTGAGGTCATGACCGACCCGAGTTATGCCGGCCAAATCGTAACCATGACCTATCCGCAGATCGGTAACTACGGTATCGACGAGACCGACGTCCAGTCGGCCTTCTCCGGCGACGACGTGCGCCCTACGAGCGCTCCGGCTATGCGCGGCATGATCGTTCGCGACATGTGCGCCACGCCTTCTAACTGGCGCTCGGCCGTCAGCGTGCCGGAGTACCTGCGCGCTCACGGCATCGTCGCTATCGAGGGTGTCGACACCCGCGCTCTGGTGCGCCATCTGCGCGACAATGGTTCCAAGATGGGCATTATCTCGACCGAGATCTTCGACGTCGACGAGCTTGCCGAGCGTCTGGCCGCAGCGCCCACGCTGGTAGGCGAGAACCTGGTGAAGACCGTAAGTTGCCCCGCGCCTCACGAGTTTGTGGCCGCCGACCTGCCTGCCACGCATGACTTTGCACTTGCGGTTGCCGCTCCTGCCCGTCACAAAGTGGTCGCCTACGACTGCGGTGTGAAGCGCGGCATTCTGGAGGGCCTCGTCCGCGCCGGCTGCGACCTTACTGTCGTGCCGTGGGATACGCCCGCGAGTGAGGTGCTCGACATGAATCCCGATGGCGTCTTTTTGTCCAACGGCCCCGGCGACCCTGACGCCGTGGTGGAGACCTACGAGCAGGTGCAGCAGCTGATCGGCAAGGTGCCGGTCTTTGGTATTTGTCTTGGTCACCAGATGATCAGCCTGGCCTGCGGTGCCCAGATGGAAAAGCTTAAGTTTGGTCACCGCGGTGGCAACCAGCCGGTCATGAACCTGGTAAGCCGTCGCGTGGAGATCACCGCGCAAAACCATGGCTTTGGCCTGCTGTTCCCCAGCTTGGGCAAGCTTGTCCCCGAGCTTTCCGGCGGCGAGACCGAGCATGCGGCCGATGGAGATCTGCGCGTCTGGGTGCGCCGCGGAATCGCGCCGGTCGTGATGAACGAGCGCTTTGGCCGCATTCGCCTAACACATGTGAACCTCAACGACGGCACCGCCGAGGGCATCCAACTGCTCGACGCCCCGTGCTTCTCGGTCCAGTACCACCCCGAGGCTTCGCCTGGCCCCACCGATGCCCACTATCTCTTTACCGCCTTTACGCGACTCATGGACGGCGAGGAGAACTACCTGGACATCGATACCGCGAAGGACCGCCTGGCTGGCTGGAATTTCGCCGAGACCGCCGCGACCGAGACCGAGGAGAACTAACATGCCGAAACGTACTGACATCAAGCGTATCCTCGTCATTGGCTCGGGCCCCATCGTTATTGGCCAGGCATGTGAGTTCGACTACTCTGGCGCCCAGGCCTGCAAGGTGCTCAAGGAGGATGGCTTTGAGGTCATCCTGGTCAACTCCAACCCGGCGACCATCATGACCGACCCGGGTCTTGCCGACCGCACCTATGTCGAGCCCATCACCGCCGAGTTTATCGAGCGCGTAATCAAGAAAGAGCGCCCGGACGCGCTGCTGCCCACACTGGGCGGCCAGACCGGTCTGAACGCCGCCGTCGAGCTGGCGAAAGACGGTACGCTCGACAAGTACGGCGTCGAGATGATCGGCTGCGACCTGGCCGCCATCGAGCGCGGCGAGGACCGCAAGCTCTTTAACGAGGCCATGGCCGAGATCGGCCTGGAGGTCGCGCGCTCGGGCTATGCCTACAGCGTGGCCGACGCCGAGGCTATCGCCGAGCGCGTGGGCTATCCCTGCGTACTGCGCCCGAGCTTTACCCTCGGCGGCGCCGGCGGCGGCATCGCTCACACCCACGAGGAGCTCGTCTCCATCGTGAGCCAGGGCCTGGAACTCTCGCCTGCCCACGAGGTGCTGGTCGAGGAGTCCATCGAGGGTTGGAAAGAGTATGAGATGGAGGTCATGCGTGACCACGCCGGCAACGGCATCATCGTGTGCTCCATCGAGAACCTCGACCCCATGGGCGTGCATACCGGCGACTCCATCACCGTGGCGCCGGCGCAGACCCTCTCCGACCTGGAGTATCAGCGCATGCGCGTGGCCTCGCTCGCCATTCTGGAGAGGATCGGCGTCGAGACCGGCGGCTCCAACGTGCAGTTTGCCGTGAACCCCCAGACCGGCCGCCTGATCGTCATCGAGATGAACCCGCGCGTGAGCCGTTCGTCCGCGCTGGCCTCCAAGGCCACGGGTTTCCCCATTGCCAAGGCCGCCGCGCGCCTGGCTGTGGGCTACACGCTCGACGAGATCGTCAACGACATCACCAAGGCAACGCCCGCCTGCTTTGAGCCCACGATCGACTACTGTGTGGTCAAGGTGCCGCGCTTTGCCTTCGAGAAGTTCAAGGGCACTGATCCTACGCTCACCACGCGCATGAAGGCAGTGGGCGAGATCATGGCGATTGGCCGCACCTTTGAGGAGGCCTTTGGCAAGGCCATGCGTTCACTGGAGGACGGTCACCAGGGCATCTGCGCTGGTGGCAAGGAGGGTGCTGACAAGCTAAGCGACGACGAGCTCGCTCAGGCCGTGGCAACCCCGACCGAGCACCGCATCTTCTTTGTGGTCGAGGCCCTGCGCCGCGGCTGGGATGTCGCGCGTATCCATGCCATCTGCGGTATCGATCCGTGGTACCTCAACCGTATCAACGACATGGTGCAGGTCCAGGAGAGCATCCGCGGTCTGCGTGTGGAGGATATCGACGCCGACGCGATGCGCCTGCTCAAGCAGTACGGCACGAGCGACGCCGAGATCGCCGCGCTGACCGGCTCGGACGAGCGCTTTGTTCGCGCCTACCGTAAGGGTCTGGGCGTGGTTCCCAGCATGAAGACGGTTGATACCTGCGCTGCGGAGTTCTCGAGCGCCACGGAGTACCACTACAAGACGTACGAGAACATCTACCGCACGAGCCCGGATGCCAAGAAGTGCGTGGCTCCCGACGAGACCACGCCGGCGGATAAGCCCAAGGCGATGATCCTGGGCGCCGGCCCCAACCGCATTGGCCAGGGTATCGAGTTCGATTACTGCTGCGTGCACGCGAGCTATGCGCTGGCGGCCCGCGGCTTTGAGACCATCATGGTCAACTGCAATCCCGAGACCGTCTCGACCGACTACGACACGTCCGACCGCCTGTACTTCGAGCCGCTCACCTACGAGGATGTCATGGACGTTATCGATGTTGAGCGCCCCGACGGCGTCGTGGTGACGCTCGGCGGCCAGACTCCGCTTAAGCTGGCGCGCATGCTCGAGGAGAGCGGCGTGAACATCATGGGTACCAAGCCCGACGCCATCGACTTTGCCGAGGACCGCGAGCGCTTCGCCGCTCTGCTCGACAAGCTGGGCATCATGTACCCGCCGGCGGGCCAGGCCACCTCGTTTGAGGAGGCCGAGGCCGTGGCCGCGCATATCGGCTACCCGCTGCTGGTGCGTCCGAGCTACGTGCTGGGCGGTCGCGGCATGATGATTGCCTACGATGCCGAGCATCTGCGCGATTACATGGCCGAGGCTGCGCGCATTAGCCCCGACTACCCGGTGTATCTGGACCGTTTCTTGGAGGGTGCGATCGAGTCCGACGTCGACGCCCTGTGCGATGGCGAAGAGGTCTACATTGGCGGCATTCTGGAGCATATCGAGGAGGCCGGTATTCACTCCGGCGACTCTGCGACCTGCATCCCGCCGTTCAGCTTTAGCGAGAGCCTGCAGGCGAAGCTCCGCGAGACCACGCGCCGCATCGCGATGGCGCTGGGCGTACGCGGCCTGGTCAACGTGCAGTATGCCATCAAGGGCGAGACCGTTTACGTGATCGAGGCCAACCCGCGTGCCAGCCGCACCGTGCCGTTTATCTCCAAGGCCACCGGCGTGCCGCTGGCCAAGTGCGCGGCGCGTATCATGGCGGGCGATTCCATCGCGAGCCTGGGCCTGCCGAGCGACGAGCGTCAGCTGGACTGGTTCTGCATGAAGGAAGCCGTTATGCCCTGGGGCCGTTTCCCGGGCGCCGACGTTATCCTGGGGCCCGAGATGAAGTCTACGGGCGAGGTCATGGGTATCGCCAAGAGCTATCCCGAGGCATATGCCAAGACGCAGCTGGCGATTGACTACAAGCTGCCCGACCCGAGTGCCGGCAAGGTGTTCATTAGCGTGTGCGACCGCGACAAGCGTCATATCCTTTCGGTCGCGCGTATCCTGCGTTACCTGGGCTTTGACATCTGCTCCACCGAGGGCACGGCGCGCGTGCTGCGCGGCGGCAACGTGACGTGCGAAGTCGTGGAGAAGATCAGCGGCCCGCACGACGGCGAGCGTCCCAACATCGGCGACCTCATCGCCGATGGCAAGATTGCGGTAATCATCAACACACCGTACGGCCCGGGCTCTCGTGGCGATGGCTACCTGCTGCGTACCGAGGCCGTGCGCCGCGGCGTGACCTGCGTGACGGCGATGTCTGCCGCCAACACCTACGTGAGCGCCATCGAGGCGGTGCGCGAGGACCAGCAGGGTCACGGTAGCGCCAACGACATGGGCATGGACGTCATCGCCCTGCAGGACCTGCCGCAGCACACGGTGTAGGTTGAGTTGGCCGGCCGGGGCGGGAGGGGCCGAGATTTCCCCCTTTCGCTCCGGCTGCAAGCAGAGTCGCTCAGGAGGAAACACGGCCCCTCCCGCCCCGGCCTGCGGTGACTCGGTTGCACCGTGTGCTGCCGAAGGGGCTTTGCGCGATGACTAGGACTAAATAAAAAGTGAGTGTGGGATCCGCCGTTCGTTCG
>CAJMHR010000032.1 GCA_905213265.1 uncultured Collinsella sp. | reverse complement strand
AGGATACGGGAGAAGTCCAATCCGTCGCGATGAAGGATGCGCCCATCGAGATCAAAGGACAGGTCGACAAGCGTCAGGAACTTGTCCAACCTATCGGGAAGGGTCTGTTGGCTAACGGCGATGGAAAAAACCGCGCCGCGATGCAAACCAATACGGATGGGCTTTTCTCCTATACCATCGATGCTCGAAACGATTCCGCTACTTGGGTTGATGAGTTTACGATTACCGATGATCTTGAGTGCGCCAAAGACGGCACGGCGAGATTCGTCTCAATCGAAACCCCCGTCGCCATCGGCGACCTCAACGGTCTGTGCAACGTGTGGTATCGCACGACGCCGTTGGACTCGACAGACGTCGATGAGCCGGCAAACGCGACGCTTGACGATGGGCACGAAAATCCTTGGCTTGAGTCCGACGAAGTAAAAGAGAGTCTGGGTGAAGATTGCCGCCTCGTCGATTACGACGGCTGGCACCTCTGGAAGGCGGATGTCTCGACCACGGAATCCGCCACACTCGAGGCGAAAGAACTCGACCTTTCATCCAATACCGTCGTGACGGGCATTCGCATTGAATACGGTGCGGTAGCCGCCGACTTTACGACTCGAAGCGATACGGATTCTTGGACCCGTGATGATCTCAAAGATGAGCACGACGACCTTGACGATGCCAAAGCAATCCTTGGCACAGATGCTCGGGGCGCAGTCGTGCACATGCAGGCAACGTCGGCTTACACACCCCAAACTGCACTCACCAACAGCGCACGCGTCGATCTTTGCCGCAACGGCGGCGGCGATAAACTTGAGTCACATGACGAGGACAGTGTCATTCAACGCTGTACCCTACCGCAGGACCTACCGGCAACAGGGTCAGCTCCCATCGCCGCTTGCATCACCGCGCTCCTGACCTCGGGTGCCGCAGCCCTATGGTTCGCTCGCCTTAGGTCAATCCCAAAGAAGCGCTAGCGCGATGAAAAAGCGGGCGAGCCAGTCCCCCGGCTCGCCCGCTTTCAATCATTTAAATCGCCGCATCTACTCTGCAGACGAAGATCCACCATCAACGATTGCTTGCTCGGACTCAGGAATCCCATCGGCACCCGTGCTCTGTTCTTGCTCCACCTCTTCGCTGATTGCGGAGGCGGGGGTCGAGCCCTTCGCGCCCACGATGTAGGCAGCTCCAAACCCTAACGCAATGGCAATCAAGGTCAAAATCACGTAGACAGGCCAATGGCGCTTAATATACGAAAACACGTTGACTCCTTAGAGCTCCGTCTACGAACGGCGGATAACCTCGGTCACGACCTCGGATACCGTGGCAATGTTCGTCGGGTTGACATTGTGGGGCAGGTCGTCCTCGGTACGAGCGCAAGCCAGACGCGTGCCGTCCACGCCGGCGATGGTGAGGGCTCGGCGGCTCGCCTCGAGCGCGGCGTAGGCATCGGTCTTGGCATAGGGCATCTCGAGCGCGCCACAATCGACATGGAACGACTTGCACACCTTGCTGACCAGGTTCATGATGCGGCGATCGCCCTTGAGCAGCTGCTGTTCGCCCTCAACCGTCACCACCGAAAGCCTACCGGCGCCGACGGATTCAAGATTGATGAAGAAGACGCCGCGGAGCTTATCGCGATGCGAAGCCAAGAAGGCCTTCATACCGGCGCCATCACAATCCGAGGCGCCCGTTGCCACAAACCAGATATCGTGACCGAGCAGCTCATCGTCGCCCATAGAAGCGACAGCCGAGAGCATATCTTCGGAAGAAGCACCGTCGGAAGACGTAGCGCCGCCCTTCCAGCCATCGTTATCGTCCTCGAAATTATCCCACGAACCGATGCCGCGACCGGACTTCTTGGCATCGTAATCGTCTTCGACGCCCAGCCAGTCACTCATGCTGTCCTGTTCGTTTTTCTTTTTACGACCGAACAGGCCGCCCAGGCCGCGCTTGCGAGACTTAGGTGCCGCAGGGGCGGGAGCCGAAATGGTCTCGATCGGCTGTGCGCCCGACGCAACGGGCATAGGAGGCGCAACGGGTGCCGATGTGGGTTCGGGACCCTGAGCGGTAGCAAAGGGGTCGTTGACCTGTGCGGAGGGATCGGGAAGGTCGAACAGCGACGTGCGAGACGCAACGTTTGTCTGCTTCATCGACGGCAGCGACGGATCGGGGACCGAAGCCAGCGGAGACGAGGAGGGTGCAGGCGACGGTGCCGACGCCGGATCGGGAACATTCATCTGCGGACGCGGCGATGCTTGGGAGGAAATCTGGGCCATAAGGGAATCGACCGTTTCGTCCTGAGTGGGAGCGACATCGGCAACCGTGGCACCGGAACCACTCGGGATCGGCATGGTGAAAATCTGCGTGGAGTAAGGCCTCGACCCATCTGTCTCGGGAGCCTCGGAAACCGCAGGCACTTCCTCCTGCTCGACCTCGGTCGAATCACCTTGATCGGCTGCCGCGTATTGCCCTTCGTCACAGTTGACCTCGACGGGCTCGTGCCCGGCGACATCTTGGATTTCGGCAGCATCAATAGGCTCGTCATCGTCTGCCGCGTCGCCCTGCTCATCGGAAACAGGAAGGGGCTCGGCAATCGCGGTGCCTTGCTTTTCAAACGTTATCGTGGAATCGAACTGCGCGGCATCAAACGACATGGTGCTATCGACGTGCTGCTGGGCCTCGAAAGACGTCGTCGCCTCAACAACATCCGCGGACGTCGGTTGCTGGGACTCAAAGGACGTTGTAGCTTCGGCGGCGTCGACGGGCACGGACTGCATAGCCTCGTTCTGCTCGAACTCTTGCGCCGCGAGCTCACGTGCCGCCTCGGCTGCCTGCTGCTGAGCGATAGCCTCCTGCTCGGCAGCCTCGCGTGCGGCAGCGCGCTTCTCCTCGAAATCGTCGACAAATTTCTTGCCCTTTGCAAGCGCACCCTTAAAGAAGTTGGAAGCGCTGGCGCCAATCGAAGAGAACGCGGATGCAATATCGGCATGGGGCGTTGCCGCGGGAATCTCGGCCGAGAAATCAGTATCGCTCTCGTAAGACACGCGCCTCGGCTGTTCAACGTAATCGTCGTCAGACTCGTCCGCAACGTCTTGCGCCGGCGCGGCGGGAGCCAAAATGTCCAGTCCTGCCGCGGGATCGATCGCGGACACCGCCTCGGACTCGGCAACGGCAGCGGTAACCGCGGCAGACTCATCATCCGCAGTGACAACGGGCGCAGGCTCGGGCTCAAACGTCGGCTCCTCGCCCTCCTCGTAATCGAGCGTGCAGGACTCGGGAAGCATTCCGAGCGCACGGATGGCATCCGAACCAAAGCGGATGTTGCCGGCGGCATTGCGATAGAGCTTGGGCTCGGCCGCGGCAGGCTCCTCCGTCGGCTCGGCAGTGGGAACCTCGTCATTGAACTCTTCGGCCTGGACAGCCTGATTCTGATCCTCGGGCACGATGGCGCCAATCAGTGTCTCGTCAGCAGACGCACCCTCAAAGCCCTCGATCTGCTCGTCGAAAGCCTCACCCTGTTCGGGCTCGGTCTGAGCGTCGGGAGCAATCGGCTGACCAAACTCGTCCTCGACGTAGGTAGGCTCTTCATACTCGATGGTGTTGCCGTAGTCGTTTTGCTGCTGGGCCGCGGCATACTCCGCCGCCGCGCGCGCCATTTCCTCGGCACGACGTTTCTGCTCCCCGAAATAGGTATCGAACGGAACATCGTCGGGAAACTCGTTGTCGCCCTGGAAGGGAGCAACGTTGTCCATAACGCCGAGCATAGCGGCGACAGAAGATTTGTTGCACACCGCGCCGGACGTATAGGGAAGAATGTGGCGGTTAGAGATGATGTTTGCCGCGTTGGCAAGTACAACGAGGGAAGCGAGGATCGCGACAATCCACAGCAGAACCTTGAGCGCGCCGGGGAGCGGCAGGATACGCAGGATGGCAACGGCAGCGGGGGCAACCGTGGCAACGGGCAACAGCTTGGCGATGAGCGCACGATACGAAGCATAGGGCTCGCGGGCGAGCAGCTCAGCACGGGGAGAGTCGTAGTGTGCGACAACGACCACCGGGCGGTTGCGCGGAGACGCGAGCGGGCCCGAGGCCTTGTGGTAGGCGATGACATTTTGGCTCACGCCCGTCTTGCCCAGGCGCGAAACCACGGGGTGCCCTGTGCGTTCGAGCACGTAAAGAACGGCGCCGACAATGGCCAGCAAGGTGCCGACCAAGCCGATACCGCCACCGATGCCCATCAGCAGGGCACCGGCAAACGCAAGAATACCGGTAACGGCAAATGCCAACCTACTGGGCGCCGGGGCATTGAACTCCTGAACCTCGGGATCAAAGCCGTGGTTGCGGAAGATCTGAGCGATATCCTCGGCCGCCAAGCGCTCTTCTTCGCTGCATGCCGGCGTAATGCCGGTGTTCTGCAGCAGGTGGTTAATATAGTTCTGGGTGTTCGCCATGTGCGCTCCACATCCATAATCCGACAAATAGGCCCAATGCATGCACATTAGAACCGTATATAGTCGAAAGTATACCCCGAGCGAGCGCAAACGACCGAATTCGGGCCATCTTAACGCCCCGAGCGGACAAGGATATAGCCTAATCTCCATATCGGACTAAAATCATGGCAGCAAACCACCTTCTCATGCGAGGACTCTATGACGGCAAGCGACACGACCGCGACAATTAAAAAGGGGAATTCGGAGCCCAGTTTCGATAAAACGGCTCAGCGCATCCTCAATCTTTTCTTTGTGCTCAACAGCTCCCCCGAACCGCTGACGACCGAGCAGATCGTCTTGGATTCCGACCTGGGATATGGCTCCGGCAACATCGACTCGGATAAGCGCAAGTTTCGGCGCGATCGTGACAAACTGCTCGAGCGTGGCATCTTAATCAAGGAGGTTCGCCCCGCCGGCGCGCAGGAGACCGAGGAAAGCTCGTGGACAATCGACCGCGAGCACACCTTTGCAGCAGGCGGCCTCATCACCGCAGACGACGCCGATATCCTGCTCAACGCCATCGACCAGACACTAGCGGCCAGCTCATCCACTTTTGCCGCACCGCTTGCCGATATTCGCTCCAAGATTGCCTATCTCACCGGTAGGACGACGGTGGACGAAGCACCAATCCGCCGCTCTCCCACCGTCGATGCGGTATGGAGCGCCTTTGCCGAGCGATGCGCGCTGCGATTTTTATATCAGAACGGACGCGGCGAGCAGAAAGAACGTACCGTCTGCGTCTACGGCATGTTCGAACGCGAGGGCGTGGCGTACTTCTGCGGCCTCGACAATGTCACCGACGGCATCAGGACATTCCGCTGCGACCGTATCGTTCGCGCTTGGCGTCCTTCGAAGGCCTACGCCATCCCTGCGGACTTCAATCTCAACGACTATCTGTTCTTTGAATTCGATTTTGCCGACCGACCGCCCGTTGCAGCCACGTTCTCGTTCGCCCCTCAGACGCAGATCGATATGATCAACGGCCTCACGCGCGGGCGAGGTGAGCTCGCACACACCGATGCGGGATGGACCTGGACCGTTGACGTGCGTGACCTTGAAGCCGCCGCCTCATTTTGCATGGCCCACGCCGTGGACGGCATGAGGCCCGTGGCCCCCAAATCGCTCAAGCAGGCGTGGAACCGCCTCATTGAAAGGACGGTGCACGAGCATGCCCGTGCGTAAACTCACCAGCGAGCAGAGACTCTCGCGCGCCATCGACATCATGGAGGCCCTCTACGCCGCCGGCGAGAGCGGCATGACACGAGCCGAGATTTGCAGCCGCTTTGACATCACAGGGGTGTCGCTCGACGAGATTCTCGAGATCGTCTCGACGCTCGCGGACCGAGAATCGGGCGCGCGCATCATCTGCGAATGCCACGGCGAGCGTGTGGTCCTCACCGGCGACGCCGGGCGTGTTCTACCGTTGCGCCTGAGTGCCGCCGAGGGCGCTGTGCTCAACCACGAACTTGAATCGTTGGGGATCGAGCCACAGACGGCAGCCCGGATTCGGCATGCTCTTCTACCCGAAGAGCTCGGCTATAACCAGCGCGTCTTTGACACCGTCAACCACGGGTCGCACTGGCAGCAGCTGAGCTGCGCCATTCAGGACGGCGTTCGCTGCCGCATCTCGTATCGCTCGATGGACGATGCACGGCCACGTGAGCGTCTGGTCGACCCCTTGCGCATTACGGCAAACGGCGACCAAACATACCTGATTGCCTGGGACATCGCGGTCGATGAGCAGCGCACCTATCGCATGGATAAAATCGAGGGACTCGCCTTGACGGAAGACTCCGTCGTGCCTCATGCACCGGACGTCGCATCCCTCCACGATTCCCTTGCCCGGACGCAGCGTAGTGCAAAGCTCTTGATGCCATTCGATATGGCGGAGCATCTGGACTGGGCCGGCATCACCCTAATCGAGCGCAGCGGAGCAGACATGGCAACGGTAACCGTGCATTACGGCTCCGAGCGTTGGCTACTGAGCCAGATAATTGCAGCGGGCGGAGCCATCCACATCTTGGATGACCCCGCCCTGTCAAAGCGTCTGTGCGATATGGCAAAAACCCTCGTCTGTCCGCTTTAGCGCCGCCGCTCGTGGCGTGCACGCCACAGTTGCAGATAGTGCCCGATCTGCGCCGATTCGATGCGCTGGTAGGAGCTCGTGGGCAGCGACGTTAAGAACTTCTTTCCGTAGCCCTTCGTCACCAGGCGCGGGTCGGCCAGAATCAGCACGCCGCAATCGGTCGACGAGCGGATAAGGCGGCCGGCCGCCTGCTTGACCTCGAGCACCGCCTCGGGCAGCGAATAGCGCGCCCAAGCGCGGTCTTCGCGCAGGTTACGCTCGCACGAGAGCGGGTCCGTGGGGCTCGAGAACGGCAGCTTGGGAATGATGACGCAGCGCAGCGTCTCGCCGCTGGCGTCGAATCCCTCCCAGAAGGCCTTAAGCGCAAAAAGCGACGAGGTCGGCTCGTTGATAAACCGGTCGCGCAGGCGACGAGGAGATGAGTTGCGCTGCTGGCAGTTGAGCTCCAGACCCGCACGGGCCATCTTGGGCTCAACGCGGGCGTACAGGTCTTCCATGTCGCGCCGATTGGTGAACAGTGTGAGCACCGATCCGCCCATGGCAAGATGGGCGTCGACCAGCACGCGCTCGAGCGCCGTAAGATAGCTCTCACGATCGCGCGGATCGGGAATATCGCCCGCAACGACTACAGCCATGTTCGAATCGAAGTCGTAGCTCGAGTCCAAGTGCAGCGATGAGGATGTTGAAGCGCCGATACGATCGAGGCCGACCGCGTGGTTAAAGTGTTCGAAGCTTTTGGACACCGTCATGGTCGCCGAGGCAAAGATAGCCGTGTGAACCTCGGGCAGCCACTCGGTTGCCAAGGCCTCGCCAATGTCGATGCGCTCTGCGGTCATTGACTCTCCGCCGGCACGCAGCCTGCGATTGACCTGCAGCGAATACACGTAGTGTTCATCGGTGCCATCAATGATGAGTTTGAGGTTCTCGGCCAGCTCGTGCAGGCGGCGCGAGATATCACCCAGGTCGACAACAACCTCGGGCTTGTCGGCGGCGACGGCTTGCACCAGCGCGTCGACGCTCTTGTCAGCCTGTTCCAATACGTCGATGGCAGCGTAGGCCGACTGTAAGAAATCATGCCAGTCGTCAGATTCGCGCAGCTCGGGGCCAATCCATAGATTGGCATTGTCATAACCCCCACGGGCACGGCGGCCGAGCTCGCGAACGCCATCGAACACGTCGGCGATTGCCATGCTCGCGCGCGCAACCGTCGACGTCGCCTTGGCAGTAAGGCCCAGATAGAGCGTAGAGCCCTCGGAGGTTGCCAAATCACGGGAGACCTGGCTTAGCGCACCGGTGCTCGAGCCACCCAGGCGCTCAAACAGAACGCGTGATTCGTCCGCCGACACCACGCGCGCCCACTGACGGCGCGCCTCGCGCTCGATGGAATGGGCCTCGTCGATTACCCAATGACGAATCGGAGGTAAAATCCTGCCCTCGGCCGCGACATTGCGGAACAGCAGGGAATGGTTGGTGACCACCACGTCGGCATGCGCTGCTCGACGGCGAGCGCCGTGGACCAAACATTTATCAGGGAAAAACGGGCAGAGGCGACGAGCACACTCGCGCGAGGCCGTCGTAAAGTCGGGGCGGTTGACGCTGCGCCACCGAATGCCGAGCGAGTCGAGGTCGCCATCGGCTGATTGGCAGACGTACGCCATAATGACCGCGACCGCCGTGAGCGTGTCCGCCGGATCGCGCTTGGTGGTAATCTCGACCTGGCCGCGGCTCATGCGCTCAAGCTTGCGCAGGCATGGATAGTGGTCATACCCCTTGAGAGCGCAAAATGACAGACCACCGTCCAGTTGCTCGGCAAGTTTTGGCAGCTCATGGTACATGAGCTGGTCGGCAAGATTGTTCGATTTGGTCGCAATACCAACCGTGATGTTGTTACGGCGCGCTGCCTCGGCAAAAGGCACCAGATAGGCCATCGATTTGCCGACGCCCGTGCCCGCCTCAATTACACGATGAGTGCCCGTGACCAGCGCATCGCGGACCTCGAGCGCCATCGCGATCTGCTCATCACGCGGCTCGTAGGTGGGATACATGCGATTGACCAGGCCACCTGGCGCATAGTCTGCCTCAATCTCCTCACGACTCGGCATCTTGAGGACCGGCAGTTCGTCGGCGTCCACCCGATCGTCGGCGCGATCGGCCTTGAGAACGTCAGCACGAGCGGCGCTGAGAGAGAAGATAGAACCAGGGTTCTGCCCTGCCAAGAATGAGAAGATAGGACGATAGGACCAAGGCACATCCGGATGCATGTCGGCTAGGCGCGCCATGAGGCCCTGGGGCAAGTCGGTGAGCGCCACGAGCAACACGCGCCATACGCCACACAGGGCGTCGACGTCGGCATTGGCACGGTGTGATACCGAGTCACAGCCAAACAGATCGGCCATAAAAGACAACTTGTGCGATGCCAGGCGCGGAAGCGCGATGCGCGACAGCGCCAGCGAATCGATCCAGATATCGCTCACGTTGACGCCGCCTTTGACCGACTCGATAAACGAGCGGTCGAACGTGGCGTTATGTGCGATTACCGGGCAACCACCGACAAAATCGGCGAGAGCGGCTACGGCCTCAACGGCCGACGGGGCATCTGCCACATCGGCATTTGTAATGCTCGTGAGCTCGGTGATCTCGGCGGGAATCAGCTGCTTGGGATGCACGAAGGTATCGAAGCGGTCGACGACCTCGCGGCCCGAAAGACGGGCCGCCGAGATCTCGATCAGCTCATTGTCCTGCACCGAAAGACCTGTGGTCTCGGTATCGAGGACAATCACATCTTCCTCGATAAGGCCGAAGGACTGCGTTTTGGCGCGTTCGGCAAGCGTGGCATAGGAGTCGATGACAAACTGCGGCGTTCCTGACGAAACCGCGTCCTCGATTAGCATGCAATGCCCGCTCGACGAAGGCCCATACGAATCAGGCTGTCACAGACCTGCGGGAACGTCATGTCGTCGGTGTGGCGGATCTCGTCCGGATACAGCGACGTATCGGTCATGCCGGGAATGGTATTGGTCTCGAGGATAACGGGGCCGTCCTCACTCACGATAAAGTCGCTGCGCGAGATACCCAGGCAACCGAGGGCCTTGTGAGCAGCACAGGCAAGCTCCTGAGCGCGAGCGTAATTCTCGGGTGAAATCTGCGCCGGAATGCGATGGATGTCCGTAGGGTCGACATATTTCACGTCCAGATCGTAGAACTCGCAGTCCTCGGGTTTGCGAATCTCGACAATCGGCAGAGCGCGCACGTCGTCCTCGCCGTACACACCGACGGTAATCTCGGTACCCTCGATGCACTTCTCGACCAGCACTTTGTCGCCGTACGCAAACGCCTTGGCGATTGCCGCGGGCAGCTCGGAGGGCTCATGGACCAGGGAAATGCCATAGCTGGAACCGTTGACGGCCGGCTTCACAAAGCAGCGCTCGCCACAAACCTCGACGATATGATCGATATCGACTTCATCGCCCACCTCGAGCGCGAGGCCGGGGGCAATGGGAATGCCCGCCTTGGCGTACAGGAGCTTAGAGACCTCCTTGTCGGCACCGCAGGCGCTGGCAAGCACGCCCGAGGCCGTGTAGGGGATACCCAGGGTCTCCATGGCGCCTTGCATGGCGCCATCCTCGCCGCCGGCACCGTGCATGGCGATAAACGCCACGTCAAAGCCGCCGGTCGCCATGGTTACCATAAAATCATCGGCAGCCGTGTCGAGCAGCTCCACCGAAGTGTAGCCGGCCTCCTTCAAGGCAACCACGACGTTCTTTCCCGAATTGAGCGAGATCTCGCGCTCAGCGGAATGACCGCCCGCCAAGACCGCTACGTGCATGTTCTCTAGGCTTTTACCCGGCATGGGCAGACTCCTCCTCTATAATTTCTGCAGCTGATACCATATTGTAGCGATACCCTCTACGTTTCCCCAAAATCGAAAGGCTTCCATGAATCCCAGGACTAAATCTCAGGACATTCGCGACTTGAGCCAAAACGATATTCGCGAGCTCGTGGCCGAGCTTGGCCAGCCCGCCTTCCGCGCGAAGCAGCTCATCGAATGGGTCTTTGAGAAGAACGTTTGTTCGTTTGACGATATGACCAACCTTCCCAAGGCTTTCCGCGAGCAGCTTAAAGAGGCTTTTGCCTTTGACACGCCGACTGAACTCACCAAGCAGGTTTCCAAAGATGGCTCGCGCAAGTATCTGCTCGAGTACCACGACGGCGTTTCCGTCGAGACTGTTGGCATGCCCCGTCGTAACAAGCTTTCCGTCTGCGTTTCCACCCAGGCAGGCTGTGGCATGGGCTGTGCCTTCTGCGCCACCGGTCTCAACGGCCTCAAGCGTTCTCTGACCGCTCAAGAGATCGTCGACCAGGTACTTCATGTATCCAACGACTTTGGCGAGCGTGCCACGAGCGTTGTCTTCATGGGCCAGGGCGAGCCGTTTGCCAACTACGACGAGGTTCTCAAGGCGCTGCGAATTCTCAACGACCCCGATGGCATCGGTATCGGCGCTCGTCACCTCACCGTCTCTACCAGTGGCGTTATTCCCGGTATTCGCAAATTTGCCGACATCCCCGAGCAGTTCACGCTTGCTGTTTCACTGCATTCCGCCATCCAGTCGACGCGCAATAAGCTCATGCCCGGTGTTAAGAAGTACACGCTGCTTCGCCTTCACGAAGCGCTTCAGCTCTACACCGAGAAGACTGGCCGCCGCCCGACCTATGAGTATGCCATGATCGAAGGCGTCAACGATACGAATCCCGAGATGCAGGCGCTCTGCGACTTCTGCGAGGGAACGCTGTGCCACGTTAACCTCATTCAGCTTAACGACATCGAGGGCAGCCCGCTCAAGCCGTCGCCGATTCATAAGGTTGAGGATCTTCAGCGTCGTCTTGAGTCCCGTGGCATCGAGACCACGATTCGTAACTCCCGTGGTAACGATATTGACGCCGCTTGCGGACAGCTGAAGCAGCGCTTCAAAGTTCAGAAGAACGCATAGGGGAGTCGCACCCTAAAACGTTTCATGTGAAACATCGAACTGCCCCGGTTGCATGATATGCAACCGGGGCAGTTTCATTTATTGATTTCGATTTTGAATCAGTTGCTTCCTGTCCCATTTTTTACGGCCAAAATAAGGGGCCCTTGTCTCATGAATCAGACAAAGGCCCCTTAGAATATGCTGAGTAATTGTTAGGTACCTAATAGCCTACATTTTCCCATTGGTTGTTAACCCAACCTTGATTAATCTTGGGATTCTTCGTTACCTGAGCCGTACGCATGGCAACATCTTCCGTCATAACGTCCATTTTCTTTTTGGAAGTATCGACGATATCTTGCGCGCCACGAAGCAAACGACCTCGAAGTTCACCGTCTGTCGCGATCTTATAGCCAGCAAAGGCACCAGCCGCGACAGTCGTCGCCAATGCAATCGCTGTTAAAATCTTATTCCTCATCTTGGCCTCCTTGTTCAAACTGAATCATTTCACCAAGAATACGAGAGAGCTCTTCCTCGTCTTTAAACTCAATCTCGATCTTATTCTTTCCACGCGAGCTCTTCACACGCACGTTGGTATTAAATACTTGACGAAGCACACGGGCGGCCTTTTTAAAAGACTGAGGCGTCGCAGGCCTCGGCGTCTTAGGTGTCTCTCCGGCAGAAAACAACGGAGCAAGATTTTCTGTCGCTCTTACGGAAAGGCCCTCTGCAACAACTTTCTCTGCAAGTCGAATACGCGCGTCTTCATAGGGAACCGCAAGAATCGCACGTGCATGACCAGCAGTAAGTTTGCCCTCAAAAATCATCTGCTGAACTACTTCGGGGAGATCGAGAAGACGCAGCGAGTTTGTAATTGCAGAGCGTGACTTGCTTACTGCCTTCGACAATGCCTCCTGTGTCATTCCGCTGGCATCGATAAGCTGACGATAGCCCTTAGC
The DNA here is from genome assembly GCA_905213265.1 of uncultured Collinsella sp. Lineage (GTDB taxonomy): Bacteria > Actinomycetota > Coriobacteriia > Coriobacteriales > Coriobacteriaceae > Collinsella. The sequence continues at coordinate 15,992 of CAJMHR010000032.1, read as the reverse complement.
CTCTTCGACGGGATTAAGATCAGAACGCTGAAGGTTTTCGATAAGAGCAAGAGCCAGCATCTCTTCATCATTTACCTCTTTAATGATGACTGGCAATTCTTCAAGGCCAGCAAGCTTTGACGCCTGGTAACGACGCTCACCAGCGATGATCTCATAGCCGTTTCCATGCTTGCGAACCAAAAGCGGCTGCAAAACGCCATGTTCTTGGATTGACTCGCTCAACTCGCGAAGTTCAGTTTCGTTAAAGTGAATTCGCGGCTGATTAGGGTTGGGAACGATATCCTCAATAGGTAGTTTTGTTTCAGATGCGGCATTTGAAGCCGATGCAGCCGAACCGCCGGTCTCATACTCGGCTTCTGAGACCAAAGCATTGAGTCCACGTCCCAATCCGCCACGTTTCTTTACACTAGGCACGCTTGATCACCTCTTTTGCAAGGTTCATATATGCTTTTGCACCCTTATTTTGAGGTGCATAGGTAATTACCGGTTCTCCAAAAGACGGAGCTTCGGAGATTTTAACCGTACGGGGGATTAGCGTCTTAAACGCCTTATCACCAAAGTACGATTGAACCTCCTCAACAACCTGATTCGATAGTGAAGTACGCGAGTCATACATGGTCATAAGCACACCATAGGTGTCTAAGCCCTTGTTCAGCCGTGATTTGACCATCTTCATTGACTCAAGCAGCTTCGTAACGCCCTCGAGTGCGTAATATTCGCACTGGATCGGAATCAAAACGCTGTCTGCTGCGGTCAAAGCGTTGATAGTAAGCAGGCCGAGCGAAGGAGGACAGTCAATGAAAATAAAGTCAAACTCGTCCTGAATCGGCTCAAGCAAATCTTTGAGGCGGGTTTCACGTGCAATTGCGCTTACGAGCTCAATTTCGGCGCCTGCAAGCTGAATTGTAGCTGGAATTACGAATACCTTTTTGCAATTTGTATCAAGAACAAGTGATTCTGCCGGCACATCATTCAACAATGCATCATAGATGCAGTGATCAAGGTCTTCTTTTTCAATTCCGAATCCACTGGTGCTGTTTCCCTGCGGATCAAAATCGACAATCAGTGTCTTACGACCCTGCTCACCCAGTGCTGCTGCAAGGTTTACAGCCGTCGTTGACTTACCGACGCCGCCTTTTTGATTGATGATTGCAATGATACGCGTGTCTTTTGCGCTCTTTGAACGCTTAACGTCGCGAAATCCCACGGTCCCTCCTGGTGTGTATTAAAGCTGTCAAACGGAGGATGTTTCACGTGAAACATTCCGAATCGATATCAACCGCCATGTTTCACATGAAACACTGCAAGTTGTTAGTATCCATTATGTTTCACGTGAAACATCTAGGCAAGCGGATTCTTCTTTGCCACGCCATTTGCACGAGGCAATGAAACGGATGCTGGATGACTCTTCTTAAGAACAATGAACTCCCTGTGACCCAAGCCTTCAGGCAAATCAATTGCGTCATTCAGAAGCAAAGTGAAGCCGCAAATCTTAGCTGCTGACATGCCGGAAGCAAGCTCCTCATCCGAAGGATTGCCCTTGGTTATAACAAATAGCCCTCCATCCTTCAGATACGGAGCCGCATACTCAACAAGAATCGGTAGAGGGGCCAGTGCGCGGGCGGTTACAACAGAGAACTGCTTCCTATGGCTCCGAGCATATTCTTCAAGACGATCATGAACCGCATGAGCATGTTTCAATCCAAGAGCATGGACAAAGGAATTAACCGCATCAACCTTCTTGCCAACAGAGTCAATATAAGTAGCTTTACGATGCGTGGTTATGGTTAATGGAATACCAGGGAAGCCCGCACCTGTTCCCATATCGAGCAAAGCTCCCTCAGGAGCCTTGTTGATATAGGGGAGCAAAACAAGTGAGTCGAGGATATGAAGTACTGCAGCATCTTCTACGTTAAGAATACGGGTGAGATTGGTTGTCTTATTTGTTTCTAGAACCAAATCCAAATGCTGAATACATTTCCTCAGCTCAACATCAGTTACGCTCAAGGAATACTCTTTGCAATAGGAAGTTAGACGAGTCAACATCTCGTCAGCCTGCTGATCAGTAAGTACTAACAACGAAAGCTCCTTTCTGACAAAAATCAGTGTATCGAGAACTTTTGACAAAAAAAGGGGACGTGGAAACCACGTCCCCTTAGCATAAGCTCGAGAAGATTATCGAGCAACAATCACCACATGGCGATCAGGGTCAGAACCCTCAGAATGAGTATCGACGGCATCATTGCCACGAAGTGCAATGTGAACCAGTCGACGCTCGTAGGCATTCATGGGCGGAAGCGAAACACTCTTATGAGTGCGGATGGCACGCTCGGCAGCAGACTGAGCCATGGAAGCAACCTTGTCCTGACGGCGACTCTTGTATCCCTCTACGTCCACTACAACCGGATACCTAAAGCCAAGTTTGCGGCTCACCAGCAAAGAGAACATAACCTGAAGAGCATCAAGGGTGCGACCATGACGGCCAATGAGAACAGCAAGGTCGGGAGCAGTAACATCCAAAATCAGCTCACCCTCGTCGCCCTCATACTCATCGATAGGAGAGTTGGCGGCATCGAAGTGCGAAAGGATGGAACGCAGGATGGAAATCGCAACATCGGCAATGGTGTCGAGCTCCTCATCGGTCAGCTCTTCACCAGCCTTGTAGCGCTGTGCAATCTCGGGATAATCGCCCGCGACCTGCGGGGCAACCTCCTCAAGCATATCCTCGATGATCTCTTCAGACATAACGTACTCCAAAAGTTAGGTACCTAAATAAGATTGATATCCCACTACTTCTTCTTGTGCGGGCGCGGCTTCTTCTCTCGACGAGTGACCTCAACCTGCAGCGGAGCGTTCTTAAGACGCTCCTCCTCATCGGCCTTCGCCTTGTCGATGACCTTCTGCGTCACAAAAATCTGCTGGACAACCTGCCAAGCAGACGAGACGTCGTAGTACAGCAGAACACCAACGGGAAGGCTCCAGCCCATCCAAAGCATCATGACCGTCATGACAACGGCCATCATACGCATGCTCTGAGCCTGCTGGCCGGTCTGGTTGCGCGACATATAGAGCTGCGGAATCAGGGTCAGGACGGCGAACAGGATCAGGCAAACCAGCGCGGGCAGTGCAACCATAAAGCCATCGGCAAAGGAAGCGCTCGGCGTGGTGGTCAGGTCGGGCAGGATGTTGAAGAACGAGAACGTGCCCTCGTTAAAGTACTGCGGCAGGTTGCGCAGAAGCGTGAACAGGGCGATAAGGACGGGCATCTGAATCAGAAGCGGCAGGCAGCCGGCCAGCGGATTGAACTTGTTCTCGCTGTAGAACTTCTGCATCTCCTCGGCCTGACGCTGAGGATCGTCGGCGTAGCGCTCCTGGATTTCGAGCATCTTGGGCTGCAGCACCTGCATGCGAGCCGTCGACTTGGTCGACTTGAGCATGAGCGGCGTCAGCAGCAGACGGATGATGACCACCAGGATGATGATGGACAGGCCCCAGTCGACCGCAAAGGTCTGGATGAGCTTGAGCAGCTCGAAAAGGATGTTAACGATCCAATCCCACATGTAAGTTTTCCTCCGATAGCGAGTGCCCGCTAAGGCACAGGGTCATAACCGCCGACGTGCAGGGGATTGCAGCGAGCGATGCGCCTCACGGCAAGCCAGCAGCCTCTCAAAAAACCGTACTTCTCAATCGCCTGGATGGCGTATTGCGAGCACGTTGGGTAATAAATGCACGCGTCAGGCAATAAGGGCGAAATAACCTGTTGATATATGCGAATAGGAGCGATGGCAACACGTCGCAAAACGTGATTGCTCATCGCTCCTCCCCGGCAACGCCGGCGCGTTTCATAAGCGAACGCAACGCCTTGTCCATCTCCTGCGGCGAGGAAACCCTCGTCTTGGGAGTTGCGAACAAGATGATGTCATAACCCGCAACGGGAAATCCGCAGCTGCGGGCGGCCTCGCGCATCACACGCTTAGATCGGTTGCGCACGACGGCACAACCGAGTCGCTTAGCACCAACGAAGGCGACCCTTCCGGAGTCGCCTTCGCCAACCGATTCACATATGGTCATTCGAATCAGAGGGTGATTGAAACGACGCCCCTGACTGAACACATGCTCGAAATCTTGCCGAGACTTAATAGTCTTCATGCGAGATGTGTGTATCGCTGCTAGACAGTGAGACGCTTGCGGCCCTTGGCGCGACGACGGGCGAGCACGGCACGACCACCCTTAGTGGCCATACGGGCACGGAAGCCATGGGTCTTGGCACGCTTACGCTTATTAGGCTGATACGTACGCTTCATCTTAAGTTCCTCCTGCTGCATTTCGAGTGTCCGCGGGGGCGCGGACGCAGATATAGACACGTGAGCTTGAAGATTGTAGGGAAATCAATGTTCAAATGTCAAGAAATCAAAGGTAAAAGGTTGCGCAGTTCACACGGTTCCCCCATAAGCCGAGCTCGATTTAGCGGTGTATGGCAACTTTTCACGATATTTCATCGAGTTTTCAACAGGTCATGTTGGCAATGTTGAGAACTTTTCGCCCGTTTTCCAAAGTTTTCAACAGGTTTTGAAAAGTTGTCGAAAGATGAGAAACATTGCACAGTGAGCTACTATTTGTTCGAAACCTTATGAAAGATTGCGAGCGGCATGTCTGACGACTTTTACACCATGGTCGATTCCGGAGACCCGGCACCCGACAACGAGCACATCACCGGCGTGCGCGAAGAGCGTGAGGAAGGCGAGCAGACGACCACGCAGGCGCCAAAAGCCATGTACGCCGCACGCATCGCCGTCTATGACGACATGCTGTCGACACCGCGTGTGATCGTCATTGATCCGCAAGATGTCCGCACGTATTTGGAAGAGACGACCAACACCGTCTACCAGTGCATGAAAGAACAAGGTGGCCATATCTCGCTCATGGTCATCCGCGAGATTGTCGAAAACCTTATCCACGCACACTTTGCCGAGCCCATCATCTCGATTCTGGACGGCGGAGACACCATCCGCTTTGCTGACCAAGGACCCGGCATCGACGACAAGGAACGTGCTTTCGACTTTGGCGTTACCAGCGCAAACAGCAAGATGAAGCGCTATATCCGTGGAACCGGAGCAGGGTTTCCCATGGTGCAGGAGTATTTGGAAAACGCCGGCGGTGCCGTATCCATCGAGGACAACATGGGCAACGGCACCGTGGTTACGGTAAGCCTGAACCCTAAACGCGTGCAGGAAATCGAGCGTGCCGGCGGACGCGGCGCTGCCGTGCGGCCCGAGACGGAGCAGCCCACATATCCCCTGCCGGGAGCTTTTGCGCAGCAGCCAATGGCAACGCAGCAGATGCAGCCCCCCGTGGGACAGATGCAGCAGCCCGGAATGCTTCCTACACAAGAATCCCAAGCGGCATCGATGTCGATGCCGCCAAACATGCCAGAGGCCATGCCGCTGGCGGATCAGGATGCAGCAGCAATGCAGCAGGCGACGGGGGCACCGGGTGGCCAGCAAATGGGCTATCAACCGTACCAACAGGGATATCCATATCAGCAGATGCCGCCACTGGGGTACGGCCAACCATCCCCGCAGCCGTACCAGCAGGGATATCAGCAGCCGTACCAGCAGATGCCGCAGCAGCAGTACAACCCCTGGGCCCAGCAGATGCCTCCACAGCCTTACCAACAGTGGCCTCAAAGTTTTCAACAGCAAATGCCGCCGATGCAGAGTTCTCAACAACCAGCAGCTCAAATGATGTATCCTAATGCAGCAAATCAGTATGCACAGCCACAACCGGACGTGTTCGTAAGCGATCGCGGCAACGCCGCGCTGGGCTATCTGGCGCAAAATCAAGCGTGCGGTGCAACCGATCTGGCGAGGGCGTTTGGAAACTCGGCCCCCACTTGGTCACGCACGCTCAATGACTTGGCGCAGGCCGGCTTGGTCATCAAGCATGGCCAGAAATACCATCTGACCGAACTCGGCGCCGCTCGCGTGCGAGCTCAGAGCTAAAGAACGGGAGAGACAGTGGACGAGGAAGCAAGCATCATCCTGGGGGATGCCATCGCCTTTTGCCAGCGCGACGGCCAAGATGCACGCCTCATCAACATGCTGGGGCAATCGCGCGCCATAAGCCTGACCGAAGATACGCTCACGATCGAGGCCCCCTCGCGCTTTGCCATCGCGCAGCTCAAAAAGCATCAGCCGACTATTGAGGCCTATCTGGAAGAAATCGCCTTTGCACCGATTGCGCTCGACATCGTGGCACCGCAAGGCGCCGCGACGGAATCCGCTGCCGCGACGGCGCCGACCACGGCTCCCGCTGCTTCCCCGGCGGTGCCGGTCTCCGCAGGCGACGTGCCGACAATCGAGCACCAGCACAGCGATGTTTCTCGTGAAACCATGGCACCGTTGCCGGCCGCGGCGGCGACGTCAACGAACGCACCCGTCACGCACATGCCCATCGCTCACGACGCAGCGGCGGGCGCGGATTCGGGCATTGCAATCAAGAACACGCTCTCGGCCGATGATTTTCGTCGCATGATGAACCAGATGAAGGGCGGAGCGCCGACTAAATCCACGCAAGCTGCGACCCCCGCTTCACCCGTGCCAGCACCGACCGTGCCGGCCGAGCAGAATACGGATGGAGCCCCACTCGCCGCGAACTCAAAATTTACCTTTGAGAACTTTGTCTACGGCCCCGAGAACAGCCATGCCTATCGCTCGGCACTCAAGTTTGCCGCCCTCGCGGACGAGCGCGGCACGTGCACATCACTGTTCATCTACGGCAAATCGGGCCTGGGCAAGACGCACCTGCTGCTTGCCATCAAAAACGAGCTCGCCGAGAAGTCGCCCGAGATCAAGGTCAAGTATGCAAACTCCCAGGCATATCTGGACGACCTGATGACCGAGTTCGACCGCCAAAAGAAGAGCAACGCCCCCATCATGCAGGCGTACCACGGCGTGGACGTGCTCATCATCGATGACATCCAAAACATCATCGGCAAGCGCGCGAGCGTGGACTACTTTTTCCAGCTCATGGACGAGTTCATCCGCAACAACAAGAAGGTCGTCATCGCGGCAGACCGCGCCCCCAAGGACCTGAGCATGGACGAGCGTCTGACCAGCCGCTTCAACGCCGGCATGCTCTGCCTGGTCGCAGAGCCCAGCTACGAGATGAAATACAAGATCTTGCAGCGCTATTACGAAAACACCATCGTCGCCGCTCCCGAGGCAGGCGACGACTCGCTGCTGGCGGCCTATGGGGGCGACGGCGGACACCTGACCGACGAGCACTTTAAACACATGGCCGAGGTCTCGGGCACCAACATCCGCGAACTCGAGAGCTTTTGCGAGCGCTGCGCCGGCGAGGCGGGCGACCGCGAGCGCGAGGGCGGAGAGCTCACCTTTGACGATATCGACGCCATCGCCGGCCAGTACTTCGACACATCGGCCAAAAAGATCAACGTGCAAACGGTTCAGTCCGTCATTGAAGAGCAGTACGGCGTGACGCACGAGGAGCTCATCGGCCCGCGTCGCAACGCCAATATCGCCAAAGCGCGCCATATCGCCATCTACCTGGCCATCGAGATGTGCGAGATGACGACCACGGCGGTGGGCGCCGAATTTGGCAACCGCAACCACTCGACCGTCAGCACGAGCTACAAAAAGGTCCAGAAGATGATCCAGGAAGACCGCACCGTCACCGAAGACCTCAAGTCGTTGCGCGATAAAATTACACTGCGTTCGTAGGGAAATAGAGACACCTGTTGAAAACTTGTCGAAACCACGGGCATAAGGTGTCTAAAACCCAACCCGCGGTGATGAAAAGTTTTGCGCAGGTTTTGAACGTGGAAAACCACCCCCGTTGCACACAGGTTGCTGTCGATTCTCTTCCTGGGTCTGACCTGCGTCTTTGGGAGTAATCAACAGTTTCGTCAGTGCTATTACTATTATTAAGATATTTATATCTAAAGAAAGGTATTAAAAGATGAAGTTCACCGTCAGCCAGAGCTCGCTTACACAAGCCATCGGCGTCGTTATGAAAGGTGTCGCTTCGGCGTCCACCCTTCCCATCCTGTCGGGCGTGCTCGTCAAGGCGCAAGACGGCATCTTGGAATTCCAGACCTCTAACTACACCATCTCGATCCGTCATCGCATCGCGGCGCATGTCGAAGAAGAGGGCGAGATGGTTATCCCCTGTAAGATGCTCTCCAATATCACCAAGACCCTCCCCGATGCCCCGGTCACCTTTGAGCTGTCCGAGCGCCAGGTGCTGATTGGTTGCGAGAAGAGCTCGTTCCGTCTGAACACGCTCGATGCCAATGACTTCCCCGAGTTTCCAGCCTATGCCATCGAGAGCGCCGTGGAACTGCCGACCGATATCTTGTCCGAGATGGTCGGCCGTGTGTGGCGCGTCACCTCGACCGACAAGGCCCGCCCCATCCTGGGTGGCGTGCACATGAAGGTCGAGAACAACACCGTGCGCCTGGTGGCGACCGATTCCTTCCGTTTGGCCGTGTGCGATACACAGGTCGAGACCTCGACTCTCGAGGGTTCCTTTGAGCTCAACGTTCCGGCTGACGCCTTCAACGACGCGCTAAACATCATGGCCAGCCAGGCGACCATCATGATCGGGGCTACCGACACCCAGGTCGTCTTTGAGGCCGGCAACACCACCTACGTGTCGCGCCGCATCGAGGGCGTGTACCCCAACTACAAGCAGCTCATCCCCGATTCGTGCGTGACGAGCGTCAAGATCGACGTCGCCGCCTTTAACGCCGCCCTCAAACGCGTGGCCGTTATCGCGAGCGCCAACCCCGCCGTCAAGTTCGAGATCGATGTCGAGAACGGGCAGATGGGCCTGTCCTCCATTTCCAATGACCAGGACCTTGCGCAGGAGACGATCGATGTCGAGGCCGAGGGCGAGTCGGGCACCATCGCCTTCAACTACCACTACATCTTCGGCTGCCTCAATGCTCTGTCCAAAGAGAAGGAGATCACGCTGGAGCTCAAGAGCTACTCGCAGGCGGGCATCTTCAAGTCCTACGACAAGATCAACTACCTGTACCTGGTCATGCCGGTCCGCATCTAGCGCTGCGCCATGACCATGTTCGCCCGCGATCTTTCCGTCGCGCACTACCGCAGCTTCGATAGCTATCGCCTTGCCCTGGACGAGGGCGTGACGATACTTGCGGGACCCAACGCGGCGGGAAAGACCAATCTCATAGAGGCGCTGCAGCTGCTGACGAGCGGCGCCTCGTTTAGGCATCCGACCGCAGCCGAGCTCGTCCATGACGGCGTGGGCTCGTGCAAGGCCGAGCTGAGGCTCGAGGGCGACGGCCGCGTGCTTGATATGGGATTGAGCGCGGAGGACGGTAAACGCTCGTTTAGCCGCAACGGCAAGAGATGCTCTGCCGCCGGTGTGCGCGGGGTTCTGCCGAGCGTGCTGTTTTGCCCCGACCATCTGGACATGGTTAAGCGAGGCGCCAGTGTGCGCCGCGCCGCCCTCGATGACTTTGGCATGCAACTGAGCGCACGCTATGCCGATCTTGTGAGCACCTATGGGCGCTGCGTGACCCAGCGTAACGCCTTGCTCAAGGAGACCTGGTGCTGCCGCGAGATGCTCGGCGCGTGGAACGATTCGATTGCCCGCGCGGGCTCGGCCCTGCTCGTGCACCGGTTGGCCCTGCTCGACCGGCTGGCGGGCCATGTGCGTACTGCCTACGGGCAAGTGGCGTCCGGTGAAGCCGCCAACGTGTCCTATGCGTCCACGCTGGGGGATTTGCCCCAGGTCGAGGATCGCGAAGAGCTGAAGGGCTGGGCGTACGAGCGCATGCTGGCCGCCCTTGATGAGCACGCCGACGAGGAAATTCGCCGCGGCGTGACGTTGGTGGGACCGCATCGCGACGAGATTGAATTTACCGTGGCGGGTCGCTCCGCTCGTTCATTTGCCAGCCAAGGACAGCAGCGAACGTTGGTACTGTCCTGGAAGGTGGCCGAGGTGGCCGTGGCTCGCGATGTTCTGGGTACTGCTCCGCTGTTGCTTCTGGACGACGTGATGAGCGAGCTCGACGGCGAGCGCCGCGGTGCTTTTCTGCGGCTGATCGGCGATGATATCCAGGCGGTCATAACCACGACCAACCTGGGATACTTTACCGATGACCTGCTTGATCGAGCCAAGGTGGTGAGCATGGGTGAGACGTGCTAATTACGAGCGCGAGAGCGAGACGGTCGCCTTCAGTGGGTTTTTGAACGCAGAGCGCCAGCGCATCCTGGCGGCCGCGACACCTGAGCGCCGTGCGCAGATGGAGGCTGCAGAGGAATCTCGTGCGGTCTATCGCGCGTGGAACGCGGTGTGCTCGGGCACGCGCGAGGGGCGGCATGTGACGGGTCTGCGCTACCTGCCCGAGTCCAATGAGCTGCTGGTATATCTCGATTCGCCCTCGTGGACACAGGAAATGACGCTGTTGCGCGAGATCATCCGCGCGCGCATGGAGCGCGCCGGTGCGCATGTGGACGGCCTGGTGTTCAAAACCACCGCGCCCGGTCACACGCCGCCCGCCGCCAAGGAGCGCCTGCGCCCGGCGACGACTGAGCGCCCGCCGGCTCCGCACGCCGACCTCAGTGAGGCCGAGCGCACCGAGATTGAGTGCCAAGTGGCGCCCATCGAAGACCAAAAACTGCGCGAGGCCCTCGAGAACGCCATGAGAGCCAGTGCCGAGTGGGCCAAGGGCGTGCAAAGCAAAAAAGAGCCTTAAATCGCATCTGGTGGCCTTGTAGAGCCAAATACCCTCGTTCCCGAGGGTATTTTTTTACGATAAACTAGTAAGGCTGTACACATTTTCTTGACTGAAGGAGGACGTGTGGCAAACGAAAACGATTACGATGGCGGCGAGATTAAGATTCTCGAAGGTCTCGAGGCCGTTCGTAAGCGCCCGGGCATGTATATCGGCTCGACGAGCGCCAGCGGTCTGCATCACCTGGTGTGGGAGATCGTTGACAACTCCGTCGACGAGGCCATGGCCGGTTTCTGCACCGAGATCCAGGTGACGGTCCACGCCGACAACTCCATCACGGTCGTCGACAACGGGCGCGGCATCCCCGTCGACGAGCACCCCGTTAAAAAGATCCCGACGCTCGAGGTCGTCATGACGATCTTGCACGCCGGCGGTAAGTTCGATAACTCGGCCTATAAGGTCTCGGGCGGCCTGCACGGCGTTGGCATCTCCGTCGTCAACGCACTGTCCAAGCGCGTGGTCGTTCAGGTTCGTCGCGACGGCAACACCTACGAGATGGAGTTCTCGCGCGGCAAGACCGTCAAGAAGATGGAGGTCGTGGGCACCTCGGATTCGACGGGCACCACTGTCACCTTCTGGCCCGACGACGAGATCTTCGAGACCTGCATCTATGATTTCGATACGCTGCACAACCGTCTGCAGGAGACGGCGTTCCTCAATAAGAACCTCAAGATCGTGCTGACCGACGAGCGCGATGCGACTCCCCACGTGGAGGAGTTTTGCTACGAGGGCGGCATCATCGACTTCGTCAAGTTCCTCAACGAGGGCAAGGACGTCCCCGAGGCCTTTAAGGAGCCCATCTACATCGAGGGCAAATCGGACCCGGACGCGCCTGTGACCAAGATGGGCGAGGTCGAGGTTTCCCTGCAGTGGAATAGCGGTTACGGCGAGAACGTCATGTCGTTTGCCAACGACATCTACACTCCCGAGGGCGGCATGCACCTTGAGGGCTTCCGCACCGCGCTCACCCGCGTGATCAACGACTACGCGCGCAAGCAGAACCTGCTCAAGGAAAAAGACGCCAACCTGACCGGCGACGATGTGCGCGAGGGCCTTTCGGCCGTTATCTCGGTCAAGCTGCCCGATCCGCAGTTTGAGGGCCAGACCAAGGCAAAGCTCGGCAGCTCCTATATGCGCGCGCTCACGCTCAAGATCGTGACCGACGGCCTCGCCGATTACTTGGAGGAGCATCCCAAGCCCGCCCGCGAGATCGTCAAGAAGGCGCAACAGGCCTGCAAGGCGCGCAACGCCGCCCGCAAGGCGCGCGAGGCGACCCGCCGCAAGAGCCTGCTCGAGACGGCGTCCCTGCCCGGTAAGCTCGCCGACTGCTCGGTGCGCGATGCCGAGCTGACCGAGCTCTTCATTGTAGAGGGCGACTCGGCAGGCGGTTCGGCCAAGGACGGCCGTCGCCGAGACATCCAGGCGATTCTGCCCCTGCGCGGCAAGATTTTGAACGTCGAACGCGTTGGTGACCATCGCGCGTTCTCGAGTGACACCATCCAGTCGCTGATTACCGCGATCGGTTGCGGCGTCACGACGAGTGCCGGCGACGGCGGCGACTTTGATATCACCAAGGCGCGCTACCACAAGATCATCATCATGACCGATGCAGACGTCGACGGTGCGCATATCCGCATCCTGCTGCTGACGTTCTTCTACAAGTACATGCGTCCGCTGATCGATGCCGGCTACGTCTATGTTGCCTGCCCGCCCATCTTTGGCATTAAGGTGCGCAACAAGATCCACTACGTGTATCCCAACGGCCGCCAGCCCGAAGACGAGATCCTGCGCGACACCATCCAGAGTCTGGGCCTGAACCCCGACGATAACGACGAGGACGGCAAGGCCAAGGACGGCAAGATTACCAAAAAGCGCAAGGGCTATACCGTCCAGCGCTACAAGGGCCTGGGCGAGATGGACCCCAAGCAGCTTGCCTCGACGACGATGGACCCCAAGACCCGCATTCTGCAGCGCGTGTCGATCGAGGACGCCGTGGTGGCGGACCGCGCCGTGCGCGAGCTGATGGGTTCCGAGGTCGGCTATCGTCGCGAGTACATTGAAAAACATGCGCATGATGCGCGTTTCCTTGACGCTTAAGAGGAGGTAACGTGGCAGACGATATCAACAATAACGGGGGTATGGACGAGACCGGCGATGCCGGTATGCCCGATGATCTGAAGCGCCTGCTTGCCCGTGCTGAGCAGGGCGAGGACGGCGACCCGGACGCCTATAACCCCGATGCCGATGATGATGAGGAAGAAGACGACGACGCTGAGCTCGAGGAGAGCTTTGGCGAAGTCGACCGTGGTGCCTCGGCCGGCGAGGATATCAACGGCGGCCAGCTCCAGATTTCGGAGTTCGGTCGCGAGATGAAGCAGTCGTTCATCGAGTATTCGATGTCGGTTATCACGGCGCGCGCCCTGCCGGACGTGCGCGACGGCTTAAAGCCGGTTCACCGCCGCATCCTGTACGCGATGAACGAGAGCGGCATCTACCCCAACCGCCCACATAAGAAGTCGGCCTGGACGGTCGGCGAAGTTATCGGTAAGTACCACCCGCACGGCGATTCCGCGGTCTATGAGGCCATGGTCCGCCTGGCACAGTGGTTCTCCATGCGCACGCCGCTCATCGACGGTCACGGCAACTTCGGTAACATCGACGGCGACGGCGCGGCAGCCATGCGTTACACCGAGAGCCGCCTGGCAAAGCCCGCCATGGAACTGCTGCGTGACTTGCAGAAGGATACCGTCGACTGGCAGCCCAACTACGACGAATCGCTCGCCGAGCCCGTGGCGCTGCCTGCGCGCTTCCCCAACCTGCTGGTTAACGGCAGCCAAGGCATCGCCGTCGGCATGGCCACCAACATCGCCCCGCATAACCTCACCGAGGCGATCGAGGCCACCTGCTACCTGATCGACAACCCCGACGCCACCGTCGACGAGCTCATGCAGATCATGCCCGGTCCGGACTTCCCCACTGGCGCCATCATCATGGGCAGCGCCGGCATTAAGCAGAGCTACGAGACCGGCCGCGGCTCTATTACCGTGCGTGCCAAGGCACATGTGGAGTCCACCAAGACCGGCCGCAGCCGCCTGGTCTTTACCGAGATTCCCTACATGGTCAACAAGGGCACCCTGCAGGAGAAGATCGCCCAGCTCGTCAACGACAAGCGCATCGAGGGCATCTCTGATATGCGCGATGAGTCCAACCAGAAGGGTATCCGTCTGGTCATCGAGCTCAAGAAGGGCGTCATTCCGCAGGTCGTGCTCAACAATCTGTATAAGTACACCTCGCTGCAGACGACCTTTGGCGCCAACAACCTGGCACTCGTCAACGGCGTTCCCAAATGCCTGAGCCTGCGCGAGATGCTGCAGCACTACATCGACCACCAGGTCGACGTCGTCACTCGCCGCACCCGCTTTGACCTTAAGAAGGCCCAGGCGCGTGCCCATATCCTCGAGGGCTACCTGATGGCTCTCGACCATATCGACGAGGTCATTAGCATCATCCGCTCCTCGCAGACCGACTCCGAGGCCAGCAGCCGCTTGATCGAGCGCTTTGGCTTTACGCCCGAGCAGACTACGGCCATCCTCGAGATGAAGCTCCGCCGCCTGACCGGCCTGGAGCGCGACAAGATCCAAGAAGAGTTGGACGGCCTGCGCCGCGCCATCGCCTACTACGAGGACCTGCTGGCGCATGAGGAGAAGATCCTGGGCGTCATCAAGGAAGAGATGCGCGAGATCTCCAAGAAGTTTGGCGACAAGCGCCGCACCGAGATCAGCCAGGTTGAGAAGGACCTGGATGTCGAGGACCTCATCGCCGATGAGGACATGGTCGTGACTATTACCCATACCGGCTACGTTAAGCGTATCCCGGTGGCTGCCTACCGCGCCCAGAAGCGCGGCGGCAAGGGCGTGTCGGGCGTCAACCTCAAAGAGGATGATGTCATCGATGAGATGTTCATCGCGTCCACGCACGAGTACGTGCTGTTCTTCTCGAGCAAGGGCAAGGTCTATCGCCTGAAGGTGCACGAGCTGCCGGTAGGTACGCGCCAGGCACGCGGTACCGCGATCGTCAACTTGCTGCCTTTCGAGGAGGGCGAGAAGATCGCGAGCGTCATCAGCTGCCGCGAGTTCCCGGCCGACGAGTACCTGATGTTTGCCACCAAGAGCGGCATGGTCAAGAAGACCGTGATGAGCGCATATGATCGCAGCCGTCGCGACGGCCTGATCGCTATCAACCTGCGTGACGACGACGCGCTGCTGAACGTGCGCCGCGTGCGCGAGGGCGACAAGATTATCCTAGCCACCACCGCGGGCAAGGCGATCATGTTCTCCGAGGAGCAGGTGCGCGCTACCGGCCGCGACACCAGCGGCGTTCGCGGTATCGGCATGAAGGACGGCGTGAGCGTTCTGGGCATGGAAGTCACTAACGGCAACGGCGATCTGTTCGTCATCACCGAGCGCGGCTACGGCAAGCGCACACCGGTTGCGGACTACCCGGAGCAGAATCGCGGCGGCCAGGGCGTCTACACCATCCAAATGACCGAGCGTAAGGGTAACCTCGCGGCCATGAAGACGGTGGGCCCGCAGCACGAGCTGTTCATCGTGACGGAGGGCGCGACGGTCATTCGTGTCAAGACCGACGAGATCAGCCAGACTGGCCGCGCCACCCAGGGCGTCAAGATGATGACCGTCGACGACAACGACCGCATATGCGCCGTGGCCCGTATGACGGCAGCCAAGGAAAAACCCGAAGGCGAGGGCGCCGAGGCCGCAGCCGACACCGAAGAGACCCCAGTCGACCTAGGCGACGGCAACGACATGCCAGAGGATCTCCTCGACGAGTAAGTAGTCCTCTCCGGTCAAAAACATCAGACCCCATATATCGGCGGTCGGCGCACCTGCGCGCCGACCGCTTTTTTGAAAACCTAGGGACCCGCGTTCGCCCCGGCCGCCCGGCGGCATATGAAGTCGATCGCGAGTTCCGCACGAGCCGGAGAGCACTTAATGTGCTCTCCTTGCGAGTCAGGACTGTCCGAGCAGGCGACTTCATATGCCGCCGGGCGGCCGGGGCGAACCCCTCCCAAAGATTTTCAAAAAAGTTGTTGACGCGCGCGTAACGACTCGTCTAATATATCCCTTGCGCGATGGACCTGTAGCTCAGTTGGTTAGAGCGTCCGGCTGATAACCGGGAGGTCACA